>NZ_JBHIQK010000072.1:0-500 GCF_042196545.1 Bartonella sp. AC70YNML | reverse complement strand
CTGAAAAACGAAGCTGATAGCACGCCTGTCATCACAGAAAAAACCGAATATAGCGATATTTCTTTCCAAAAACCAGACAAATATAATTTTCTCGATGGCAGACCTTTATATCATGATATGGACTGGGATCGTTGGGGAAAAGGAAAACTTTCTAAGAGAAAGCATGGGGCAGTAGGTCCAAAACACTTTATATTTGAGCAACAACTTTGGAATAACAAAGAAGGAACCTATGGCACGGCAACTTTAAAAGATGGGACAGCCTATAAGGCATTTACTTGGAAACATAATGCTCGAAAAGGAGACATAGAAGAGTTTGTATGGAATGGTGATAGGTGGGGGGTCTTATCCTCAAACGAAAACTGGTCACATATGACAGAAAAGACTGTCACGCAAGGGTTTTCTCATAAACCAGTTTCGGGGATGATACAATCTAGTGGCAATCTCATCATTAATGCTGATACCATTGACAACCATTATAGCACTATAGAAGTGGGGGGAAA
>NZ_JBHIQK010000071.1:0-502 GCF_042196545.1 Bartonella sp. AC70YNML | reverse complement strand
TATGTCTCCATAGATGTCCAAATGTAATGCCTTTTGCGAGAGAATTGGCCATGCTTGATAGTTTGAGTAACAGCATGATGGATATAATGGACAAGATGAGAGCTCCTCCAAACATGAAGCTTACATTCTGGTTGTAATCGAGTTTCATATCACTCAAATAGTTTGCAAAGATATTCATCATCAGATTAAATACAGTTGCTAAGAGTAGAAAGAGGATTATATAATTGACGACTTGGATTATCCATTGCTCGAAAAGGCGATGAGTTGGTTGCCAGAGCAAAGCAATGATGAAGAGTGGTCCCAATCCTACGAGAAGTGTAATAGCGATTTTTGTCAGGAGCACGAGACCCCCACCGATTGCGACTACGAGGCTTGTTGCTAGCAAGATGAGGATTCCTAAGAGACTGTAAAGCAATCCATTGGCTTCGAAGAAGACGGTTTCTTGGAAAAGACGGCCTGCATATTGGAATCCTTTGGTTGCTGCTTTGTCAAGTAAATTCAT
>NZ_JBHIQK010000070.1:0-505 GCF_042196545.1 Bartonella sp. AC70YNML | reverse complement strand
CTTCTACGCGCAGCCTTTTGTGCTCAATGAGCGCCAGGCAGGGGTCGCCATTGAGGGTGTCGTGCGCCAAGAATCCATCGAGACCAGCCAGTTGGCGGTGGACACCCACGGCTACACCGACTTTGCCATGTCACATGCCCGTTTGCTTGGGTTTGATCTTTGCCCGCGGTTGAAGGAACTCAAACAGCGCCACCTCTTTGTGCCACGCGGCACCAAAGTGCCCGCAGAAATCGCTGCGGTGTGCGAAGCCAATGTCGACGTCGCTTTGATCGAAAAGCATTGGGATAGTCTGGTGCACCTGGCAGCCTCGGTCATGAGCGGACATGCCAGTGCGGTGGCAGCTCTTGCGCGGTTCGGTTCTGCCGCCCAGGGCGATCCAATCTATGAGGCTGGCGTGCAATTGGGGCGGTTGCTGCGTACGGCGTTTTTGGCTGACTACTTTGTCAAGGACGCTTTCAGGAACGAGTTGCGCCGGGTGCTCAATCGGGGCGAGGCTGTTAAGGAT
>NZ_JBHIQK010000069.1:0-506 GCF_042196545.1 Bartonella sp. AC70YNML | reverse complement strand
AATCTTGGAAGAGTGGCTTCTGGTGATATGGTTGGACAGAATCCGTCTTTTAATGCTGCGCTTCAAAATAGCTTAGACCGCGTCAGAGATACGATTAACAGCTCTTTTGCCGGTGCGGGTCGTTATGGTTCTGGTGCACATACAGGTGTCTTGGCAAATGAACTTGGTGCTTTGTCTACAAGTGCTACAGCAGACCAGTATAATCGTGATGCGGATCGCATGATGCAAGCCAATGCCATGATAGACCAAGCCAATCAAAATCAGTTAGGAGCTTCAAATAACTTCTTACAGGGTTATGGGAATGCCTATTCCAATGCCATACAAGGGGGAGGTGTGCTTGATGCCCACAATCAACGCCTTGTTGATGCCAATAGAGAACGTTGGCTGGAACAAGACAATAGCGGCTGGAATAGGTTGAATATGCTTATGAATGCCGGTCATGGCTTTGCAAGAAATTACGGCACGACAACGAATAATAATACAGCTTCGATGATACAAGGGAATAG
>NZ_JBHIQK010000068.1:0-510 GCF_042196545.1 Bartonella sp. AC70YNML | reverse complement strand
ATTGTGAGGGTATCTCTATGTGCAAAAAATATGAATTAACCAGTGAAATCAAAAAAATCAAACATGCTCTTACTCGAAATATTATAAGCCTTTATCGCATTAAAGCTTTAAAAGATTTTGATGATGTAAAGGCGGGGTCCTTAGGCGGCTTTATTGAAAAGGAAGTTAACCTATCCCATGATGGTAATTGCTGGGTGTATGATGAGGCTTGTGTCTATGGTCATGCAAGAGTGTATGAAAATGCAAAAATACGCCATTTTTCTCAAGTCTGTGGTCAAGTTTATGGCAATGCTGAAGTCTATGGAAAGGCTTTTATCTCTCAATATGCTAAAGTTTATGACCATGCTTTTGTCTATGGCAATGCTCATGTTTATGGCAATGTTTATGGGTATGCTCATGTGAATGGTAGTGCCCGCATTCTTGCTGATGCTCATATTTATGACCATGCGCATGTTTCTTATGATGCTACGGTTTTTAGTTATGCACGCGTTTATGGTCATGCCAAGGTTT
>NZ_JBHIQK010000067.1:0-534 GCF_042196545.1 Bartonella sp. AC70YNML | reverse complement strand
GAATCTAACTTAAAGGAGTAAAACCATGGAAAAAAAATACGAAATGACTGATGAAACAATCGAAGTTGGGGGCAAAACTCTCCACCGCATTCGTGCATTGAGAAACTTTGGAAGAGTCAAGAAAGGTGACGTTGGTGGTTTTAAAGGTGACGTTGGTGGTTTTATTGAGCATGAGGGTAACCTCTCTCATGAGGGCGGTTGTTGGGTTTGGCATGATGCCGCGGTTTGTAATAACGCTAAGGTTTTTGGGAATGCACAGATATTCGAAAAATCAATAATTAGAGATAATGCCAAGGTTTGTTGTGATGCCATGGTTTATGGTGATGCTCAAGTTTTTGATGATGCGCATATTTATGACAATGCACAGATTTATGGTGATGCGCATATTTATGGCGATAACGTCATGTCCACTGGAGAAAAATCATGGTGAAAAAATACGAACTAACTGATGAGACAATTGAGTTTGATGGAAAAACTCTTCACCGTATTCGTGCTTTAAGGGATTTTGATGATGTCAAAAAAGGAGATCTTGGT
>NZ_JBHIQK010000066.1:0-540 GCF_042196545.1 Bartonella sp. AC70YNML | reverse complement strand
TTTTGCCCCCAACTTCGATTGTTTCATCAGTCATTTCGTATTTTTTTTCCATGGTTTTACTCCTTTAAGTTAGATTCTGCCTTTGTCGTTCTTGCAAAAGAACGGCATTGCATTGTGTGGTGAATTTTTTGAAAAGGTGGCGTCTTTTAAAAACGCCTTTAGCTTTTAAAGCACATCACAAGGACGCAAACGGTGTTGTTTTTCGTAAGAACCATACATTGCATCATCATATTCGCGCTGTTTTATATCATCTAAAAAAAAACCGTATGCTGTGCTGTGTAGAATAAAATCGTGAGGAATGTTTCCGTTGAAACACTGCTCTTCACATTCTTTAAGATAGAATTCGGCAATATCTTCAGAGATATCTTCGCAACGATTAGTCGTTGGTTCTACGCGCAAAATTTGGACAGCATTATCGGTTTGGTCGATAAAATTGATCATGTCCTTTTCTTCTAAGAAAGGACCAGATTTAGCGAGATTTTGTTCTTCATTTTCGCAGATGACTAAGAGAATTTCATCAGAATTTATAAACACTGGTTT
>NZ_JBHIQK010000065.1:0-556 GCF_042196545.1 Bartonella sp. AC70YNML | reverse complement strand
CCATCACCCGCTTTGATGCCTGATTGTTCCACAACACTATGATAATCACTAGAGGATTTATCCTTGTTCAAGGAAATATTGGTTGTGGCTGTACCATCCTTTTCTCGGCTATTATAACCAATGGAAACAGAGTTTTGCTTGCTGGAGCTTTGTCCCTTATCACTGCGGCTGACAACGGTAAAATCACCCCCTACTTCCATTTCTACACGCTCTCCAGAAACCACGGCGCCTGCCAATGTGGTGTTTGCCCCACTCGTTGTGTGAACTGTGCCGGTGCCAATAATATGGCTGTTCTTCTGGTGAACCTCCTCACTGGAACCCTTGCCTTTACCAAAAGAAGCATTCCCCATCCACCCTGTACCACCGGTACCATAACTATACCCAACATTCATTGAAGCGCTTTGCGTGTGGTTTTCTGTGCTCTGCGTGTTTTGCGCACTTTCAAAGGTGATATCTTTACCTGCTCCCATGGTGATATTCCCGCTCTGTTCATCATTGCTTTGCATCGGGTTTGTACCGGCAATAATATCGGCTCCAACACCATGAATGCTGCCTT
>NZ_JBHIQK010000064.1:0-583 GCF_042196545.1 Bartonella sp. AC70YNML | reverse complement strand
TATTTATGACCATGCGCATGTTTCTTATGATGCTACGGTTTTTAGTTATGCACGCGTTTATGGTCATGCCAAGGTTTCTGGCTTGGTTTGTATTTATAGCCATGCAAAAATTTATAATTATGCTGTTATTAATGGTCGTGCAAAGATTTATGGCTCTGTTTATGGCAATGCTTGTGTGAGTGGCTCTTGTGAGATTTATGGCTCTGTTTATGGCAATGCAAAAATCTCATATTGTGCAACGATCTGGGGGCGTACTTATGGCAATGCAAAAATCAATAAAAAAAGCAAAGTAAGGTTGGTTCCAAAAAATTGTGAGGTGTATGAAAGGGATAATGTTGTCAATATAACTGATAAAACAGAATAAAGAACGGCGTGGGGGGCGTGCTTTCTTTATGGTGTATAAACGCATATAAAATGCATTGCTATAAACATATCATAAAAGAGAGAGTAACATAAAAAAAGCCGTGTCAAATGATATGACGCGGCTTTCAAATAGCGTTTCTTATTGATTAAAATGAATCATCCACAATGGAGTAATGAATGCATATATACAAAACGTATCATATTGCAAGCGCTCTATGAG
>NZ_JBHIQK010000063.1:0-594 GCF_042196545.1 Bartonella sp. AC70YNML | reverse complement strand
TCTTTTTGATTATGTTTTTTGACATAAAGATAACACATTTAGAGTCTAAGGGTTTTAGTGTGTTGTTTTTTCCTAACTAAAAAGAGGCTTTGTATATTTAATATTACTTTTTACTTGGTAGTAGTTACTATAAAATCCTTTAAACTAGGGTTAGTATGTGTTTTCCTAATTATAGACTTTATTTTTATTAGAAAGCATTGTTTTGTTAATAATAAGTAAAGTAAAAAGAAATTGTAATATTTACAGAATATAGTTTTCCTTGGATAATTGAATTTTTAGTTAGACTTTTTCTTTTTAATATATCGTGTAATGATATAGGCGTGGTCTTGTGATGCACCTCTTATCTCTACCACTGCTTATCCCCTTTTGAAAGTTATTTCATCAAAATGAGTCTTACCAATATACATTTCCGTACCATTATAGACTGTTCAAGAAAATGGCAATATAAAAATATAACTTTTTAGCAATATGGATTCTACTGTGATCTTTTTTCAACAAAATATAGAAAAACCTTCTATAAAACCTCAAAATTTATAGTGTCATCAAATATTATGCTTATCTCTAGATAAATACTGTGAATCTGTAAAAAAATAT
>NZ_JBHIQK010000062.1:327-607 GCF_042196545.1 Bartonella sp. AC70YNML | reverse complement strand
TTCAGACTTAACGGAAAACAGTGTGCGATGCTTTGGGACTACAGAAAAGAGTAAACTATCTTCCGCACCTGAGAAACAAGCGGCTGCTAATGTAATACACAACAAATAAGTGGCGTAAGCAAAATATGCATAATTCATAAAAAGAGCTAAAAAACCGCAAAGAAAGAAAAACAGCCCAGTATAAATAATGCGCTTACTTCCATAAACATCTGATAATAAACCCAAGGGGACTTCTAAGATCAAAGGAAGCAATAAAAAATAACTCCCGATTAAAACAATA
>NZ_JBHIQK010000062.1:0-289 GCF_042196545.1 Bartonella sp. AC70YNML | reverse complement strand
AGCAGTAGACTTGCTAACACTATAAATCTTAAATTGCTTAACCTTATCCACAAAATACCTTCCCACGACATCCGCTCCATGCACCAGATTCTTTCAAAGATTTTAAAACGCTTTGAGCAGACCAATCTATTGCCTCATAATTTTGTAGATTCCCAAAAGCTTCTGAATAAAAGCAATTTTTTAAATCTCCATTATAGTCCAATACCAAGGATGAAAATGGAAATAAACACATTAACGGCGACGAAACGTACGTAGAATTTTCGTCTAAGTAATAATTAATACAATTTAC
>NZ_JBHIQK010000061.1:0-624 GCF_042196545.1 Bartonella sp. AC70YNML | reverse complement strand
AAGCGGATAGTCCATGTGAAAAAACCGTACAAGAAAGAATTAAAAATGGCTCTTATGAACCCTCTCTAATGCCAAGGACTATCGCAGCACTCACAAGCTGGCAAAGTGTGTGACGGTGCACCGGCTCGCTTCTTCATAAACATGCAATACATTGATTTATAATGATAATTCACTGTTTTGTATGTTGAATGAGAGTCCTGAATATCGTACAATTCTCTCATTTCAAACCTGCTTATCTTGAAACAATCAAAATCACTTGCTTACACACTAAAAGCGGATAGTCCATGTGAAAAAACCGTACAAGAAAGAATTAAAAATGGCTCTTATGAACCCTCTCTAATGCCAAGGGCTGTCGCAACACTCACGAGCTGGCAAAGTGTGTGATGGTGCACCGGCTCGCTTCTTCAAAAACATGCAATACATTGATTTATAATGATAATTCACTGTTTTGTATGTTGAATGAGAGTCCTGAATATCGTACAATTCTCTCATTTCAAACCTGCTTATCTTGAAACAATCAAAATCACTTGCTTACACACTAAAAGCGGATAGTCCATGTGAAAAAACCGTACAAGAAAGAATTAAAAATGGCTCTTATGAACCCTCTCTAATGCCAAGGGCTGT
>NZ_JBHIQK010000060.1:0-627 GCF_042196545.1 Bartonella sp. AC70YNML | reverse complement strand
AGTTCATATTTTGCACGCGCCTTAATCAAATCAAACGCGTGCACAAACCATGGATGCTCCTCATCAACACTCTCTATATCTACAAGGCATTGATTTATAATGACAATCTATCGTTATTCATATTGAATGAGAGTCCCGAATAACCTAAGATTGTCTCATTTTAAATCAGTTTATATTGCTTCAATCAAAACCACTCATTTGCACATCACAAGCGGGATGAATGTGTGGATCAAATTTGTATAAGAAAGGATTTAAAATGACACTTATGAACCGTCTTAATGCAAGGGCTGTCGCAACATTGGGGGCTGGCAAATATAATGATGGTGCTGGCTTGTTACTTCATAAGCGTAAAGATGGAGGTGCTCAATGGATTTTACGGTATACCCTTCACGGACGTCGTCGTAAAATGGGCTTGGGAGCGTTGCGAGATGTCTCTTTAAAACAAGCCCGTGAATTGGCAACTGGGTGGCGTTCGGTTTTACGTGAGGGGCGTGACCCCATTAAAGAACGCAATAAACAAAAGCGTGAGGCAATAAGCAATCTCCATTATTTAAAAGACATTGCCGTAGATGCTTTTGAAAGTCGGAAAGCTGAATTAAAAGATGATGGTAAGGCTTGTGATTGGTT
>NZ_JBHIQK010000059.1:0-647 GCF_042196545.1 Bartonella sp. AC70YNML | reverse complement strand
ATTCTTATAATTTTGATTGCAAACCTTTTATCGGCTTGTGCATTAGCACCAAAGCTAAAACAGCCCAATGATAGGAATCGTGTGCCTATTAATAAAACAATCCCTGCCGAAATTAAACGAGCAAATATATGAAAAAGCGATTTATTATAACAGGAATGATTACCCTTTTGGGGATGATAAATCTGGCACATGCATCGGATTCTCCTCAAGCAGATACATGCAATTTTCTAGCGTTGGGATTTGCTCAATATCAACAGAACAGATTTGGAATAGACCGCACTGGAGTCCTAAAGACATGTGCACAATCCCCATCGTCTGCTCCACCGCCACCACCTGCTCCACCGCCACCACCTGCTCCACCGCCACCACCTGCTCTACCAGCAGAATATCTGGAGCTTATTAAGCTATTAAAAAAAGAGGAAATTATTGAGCTCTTTAAAAAACAACTTGCGTTAAAAAAGGAACAACTTTCACAAATAGAAAAAGCCTATCAAGCTATAACAAAGAATCAGAAAACAAACCCAAAGCAAATAGACTTTTCTAGTTTTTTTCTCAAAGAACCAGAATCGTTCTATAAGAGTGATAAGCTTTCAAGAGAATCATATCAAAAGGTACTAGAGGACGAAAACAAAGTTTCTGGGCCTTTT
>NZ_JBHIQK010000058.1:0-671 GCF_042196545.1 Bartonella sp. AC70YNML | reverse complement strand
ATTAGAGCTGTTGTTCCACAGGTTCCAACTTATCTTCTTTTGCCAAATGCCTTATTTCATGCTGGTTTAGTGGATATGATCACGCAAAATAAGACGTTGGAGATAATGCGTAATGCTTTTCATTCTTCTTGGAAAGAGAATGAAAAGACAGCTTTTTTTCTGCGTGCTTATGGGGGGAGCCATCATTATGCTTCCAATTTATCTGCTTTTGAATATGGCTATGGTGCTGAGCTCGATTATAATGCACTTGAAGCAGGTGTTTTGTTAAACGAGATTGAGAGTTTATATGGTCGTACATTCTTTGGAGTTTTGGGGAACTATGGAAATCTTTCTCTACACCCTCAGGATGTTGAACAAAGCAAAAAAAGCGCATTTAATAAATGGTCTGTTGCTGCCTATGGAAGTTTGCAGCATGATAGGGGTTTTTATATAGATGGGGTGGTATCGTATGGTCTTTTTAAGGGTGATGTTTTGACCCTTTCACGGGGCAAGGTTGTGGCGTTAAAGGGTAAACAGTTTAGCGGTTCTTTAACGAGCGGTAGAACGTTTGCAACAGGGTATAAAGGTGTTGTTTTTGATCCGCAGATTCAGGTTGTTTATCAGCATCTTAAGTTTAATCAGGCGTTTGATGTTGATAATCTTGATGTTGATTTAGGAAAATTTCATCAATG
>NZ_JBHIQK010000057.1:0-676 GCF_042196545.1 Bartonella sp. AC70YNML | reverse complement strand
AGAATCCCGAATATCGTAAGATTGTCTCATTTCAAATCTGTTTATCTTGAATCAATCAAAACCATTCGCTTGCACGTCACAAGCGAAGCTGGCGTGTGGGTAAAAACTGTATAAGAAAGAACTAAAAATGGCTCTTATGAATCGTCTTAAGTGCCAAGGGCTGTCGCAACACCCACGAGCTGGCAAAGTGTGTGATGGTGCCGGCTTGCTTTTTCATAAACGTAAAGATGGAAGTGCTCAATGGTTTTATCGTTATACCATTCATGATCGCCATCGCGAAATGGGCTTGGATGCTCTTTGAGAGATGTTTCTTTAAAAAAGAGCGTGAATTGGCAAACCAATGGCATTCTGTTTTACGTAAAGGTCGTGACCCCATTAAAGAACGCAATAAATAAAAGTGCGAAGCAATCTCCATTATTTAAAAGATATCGCTTTGGGTACTTTTGAAAGTCGGAAAGCTGAATTAAAAGGTGATGGTAAGAATGGGAACTGGTTTTCTCCCTTGCGGCTTTACATTCTCCCTAAATTAGGCAGTCTGTCCATTTCAGAAATTACCCAAACAGAGATACGCAACACGCTTGTTCCTATTTGGCATACAAAAGCTACAACAGCAGAGAAAGCACTAAACCGTCTTAATATTTGTCTCAAACATGCTGCGGCTTTGGGTTTGGATGTT
>NZ_JBHIQK010000056.1:0-723 GCF_042196545.1 Bartonella sp. AC70YNML | reverse complement strand
ATTTTTTTGATTTCACTGGTTAATTCATATTTTTTGCACATAGAGATACCCTCACAATTTAATGTGATAAACATTTGCTAAAATTTGGAATGGGAAATTTAAAAGAGGGGCACCCCCGCCGCGCCCGCCGCTGCTTTATTAATTAGACCCAGACAATCTCTAATTCACCATAAGGAGAGAGACGTTCAGTATAGGTTTTTATTTTAGTAGACCCGCCGACATTTTCACGAATAACAGCAATGCCATGAATATTGGCATTTTCATAAACATGCACGTTATTTGCTATACGAGCATTTTCATAAACCCTAGCATTGTCATAAACATAGGCATTATCATAAATAATAGCCTTGCCATACACATGTGCATTACCATAAACATGGGCATTATCATAAACATAGCCAGCAATGATAGCATTGTCATAAACCCGCGCATGACCATAGATATGACCACAAGTGACAGCATTGCCAAAAACTCTTGCATTTTCATAAACGTGACCATTTTTAAACACAAGAGCCTCATCATACACCCAGCAATTGCCATCATGAGAGAGGTTATCTTCCTTTTCAATAAAGCCCCTTAAAGTACCTGCTTTGATATCAGCAAAATCTTTTAATGCTTTAATACGGTAGAGAACATGTTTACCAAATACACGCGTTTCATTTGTGAGTGCAAACTTCTTTTGCATGAGCACAATTCCTTTATAGAGATTTAAATTTTTAAATG
>NZ_JBHIQK010000055.1:0-741 GCF_042196545.1 Bartonella sp. AC70YNML | reverse complement strand
GCAGGGGATATTTTACCCAATTCAGTTTGGTGTCTCAATCACCGTCCGCATAGTTCACCAGAAGGTATGGTTTATGATCCTTTGCAAGATCTTTGGGTTGATATTTATCTTCAATCAGGGACGGGTGAAAATACGAAATCAATGTATCGTACCAATATAACAACAAACCGTAATTATACCGAACATGTAACAGATATGGCGCGTGTTAAAAAATCTTTACTGAGTGATGAAGCGTTTGCTTCTGCTATGTATGGAAGCAATGAAAAGACACATATTGTTGGCAAGAAAGAACCAACCTCTAAGGTTTCAGGTGGATATAAGGATACGGCGAATCGTCGAATGATCTCGCATATCGGTTGTGAGGATGGTTGCGGTTATGTTTGGCAATTTTTATCGGGCACGTTTCCTATACCCATAAGCCGTACGCAAAATACGTTTGAAATGAGAGCATTGTTAGGGGGTGGTAGCTGGAGTAATACAACGGATAATGGGCGTTTTACTCGAGCCACCATGATCGTCAATGGTGGAAATGAACAAGTTGCGGCGCGTGGATGTAGCCATACGCGTCATTTTGTTTAGGAGGGAGAGATGATAGAATATCCAGAACATTTAAATAGCAAAGAAGATTATCTGAACATGCTTTCTTTTGACAAAGTTGAAACAGTAAGAAGGCTAGAGATGCTTTTGACAACGCGTTTTTATTGGTTTTTTGTCAAAGAACTCAGTGAAGGGGAAGAGGGG
>NZ_JBHIQK010000054.1:0-754 GCF_042196545.1 Bartonella sp. AC70YNML | reverse complement strand
ACCAAGATCTCCTTTTTTGACATCATCAAAATCCCTTAAAGCACGAATACGGTGAAGAGTTTTTCCATCAAACTCAACTGTTTTATCAGTTAATTCGTATTTTTTTTCCATGGTTTATTGCCTCATGCCCGTTGTGATGATTTTATCATTGATGATCTCTGCGTTTCCATGAATAAATGCATCACCACAGATTTTGGCATTTCCCCCAACTTTTGCTCTGATGGAAATCAATGGACTGTCATAGATTTTAGCATTTCCATAAATTTCAGCTTTTCCACTAATAAATGCACCACCGGAAACTTGTGCATTTTCGTAGATTTGTGCACTGGCAAAAACACGAGCATGTCCAAAAATCTGCGCATTACCAAAAATATTAGTTTCTCCGGTAACAGATGCACTACCAAAAACACATGCATTTTCGTAAATATCAGCAATGTTATAAATATAAGCATCACCATAAACCTTGGCTTTGTCATAAACTCTTGCATAACCATCTACACGAGCATTCCCATAAACATGTGCATCATCAAAAACCTTGGCATAACCATAGACTTTTGCATCATCACCTACCCAGCAATTGCCATCATGACTTAGATTGTCTTCTTTCTCGATATAGCCTCCTAGGTTGCCTTTCTCGACATCACCAAAGTTTCTTAAAGCACGTATACGGTGAAGGATTTTGCCCCCAACTTCGATTGTTTCATCAGTCATTTCGTATTTTTTTTCCATGGTTTTACTCCTTTAAGTTAGATTC
>NZ_JBHIQK010000053.1:0-802 GCF_042196545.1 Bartonella sp. AC70YNML | reverse complement strand
GAATTTATTGATGATTGTGAATATATCGATGGTCATTTCTTAACTCGAATTAGAGCCTTAAGAGATTTTGATGATGTGAAAAAAGGTGACTTCGGTGGCTATATTGAAAGTGAAGATAATCTCTCTCATGAAGGTAATTGCTGGGTGTATAATAAAGCTCGGGTCTTTCAAAATGCACGCGTCTTTGGAAATGCTAAAGTAAAAAGCTTTTTTGTTGATGTCTATGGTAATGCTCAAATTTATGGGAATGCTATTTTTGAAGGTATGACATTAAAGGACAATGCAAAGCTGTCTGGTAATGCGCATGCTAGCAACGCCGTTGTAATTGAAGGCAATGCACAAATTTATGATAACGCCCGTGTCACTGATCATGCTCATATTTCTGATAATGCTGTCATTTGTGATGATGCTCATGTCGGAGGCAATGCAAAAATAAGTGGCTCTGCTTACATTTGTGATGAATCACGTGTTTTTGATGATGCCGTTATTTGTGATGCTCTTATCTCTGGTTCTTCATATATTCATAGCAATGCCTCTTTAACAGCTAATGAAGATATCTGTGATGATGCATATCCTGAGTTTGGGAGCGAAGATGATTATTATCGTCATGAGTATTATGCTGATTTTGAAGGGTATTATGACGATGATAATGACAGCGAATATGAAAGTGATGCTGCGTAAATGACACGCGCGGGCGCGGCGGGGGCGCCCTCCTTTAAACATCTCATTTAAAAATTTAAATCTCTATAAAGGAATTGTGCTCATGCAAAAGAAGTTTGCACTCACAAATGAAACGCGTGTA
>NZ_JBHIQK010000052.1:0-882 GCF_042196545.1 Bartonella sp. AC70YNML | reverse complement strand
CATTTAAAAATTTAAATCTCTATAAAGGAATTGTGCTCATGCAAAAGAAGTTTGCACTCACAAATGAAACGCGTGTAATTAATAATCATACCCTTTATCGCATTAAAGCATTAAAAGACTTTGCTGATGTTAAAGCAGGTACTTTAGGGGGCTTTATTGAAAAGGAAGATAACCTTTCTCATGATGGCAATTGCTGGGTGTATGATAATGCTTGTGTTGTAAAATCTGGTCGTGTTTATGAAAATGCAAGGGTATATGGCAATGCTGCCATTGGTGGTTTTGTTTATGGCAATGCGCATGTATATGATAAAACCCGCGTGTATTTTGGAGCTCATGTTTATGATAATGCGCATCTTTCTGATAAGGTGTGGGTTTATCAATATGCAAGGGTTTATGGGAATGCAAAATTAACAGGAAGTGCACGCATTTATAGCAAAGCTGAGGTTTATGATCATGCTGTTGTAAGTAGCTCTTCAAAAATTTATGGCAAGGTTTATGGCAATGCTAGCGTGGGTGGGTATGTTAAGGTCTATGGTTCTGTTTATGGGAATGCAAAAGTGACTGGTTATCACACCATTAGAGGTTTGGTACATGGCAATGCAAGGTTAAAAAGAGATGGTTATTCATATGTCAAACAAAACTTTTATTATGCATATGGAATTCCTGAAGATTGTGAAATTTATGAAAACGATACCGTTGTAAAGATTATTGAAAATAACGCTGCGTAAAGACGCGCGGGCGCGGCGGGGGCGCCCCTCTTTCAAATTTTCCCATTCCAAATTTTATCAAATGTTTATCACATTAAATTGTGAGGGTATCTCTATGTGCAAAAAATATGAATTAACCAGTGAAATCAAAAAAATCAAACATGCTCTTACTCGA
>NZ_JBHIQK010000051.1:0-960 GCF_042196545.1 Bartonella sp. AC70YNML | reverse complement strand
CAATTTCTATGGACCAGCCTTTAATGTTTTAGTTGCATCCGGTCTGTTAGGTTATGTAAGTGATAGCAAACAAACCACTGTTGGTTTTGATGGGAATAGATATGACTTTGTCAGCAGAATTATTGGCGGCAATGGCTATACTTACGAGACAATACCTACTGGCAGTAACTGGTGGAAAGAATGGTGGAGAGTGATCATGAATCCCATAAGCTCCCATACTTGCCTTGGAGATGCGAGTGATAAGTGTACATGGCGCTATGGCACATCTCATCGTGAACAAAAACCTTGAATTAAATAATGGAGTAAAAAATGAAACAAACTCTAAAGCTATTAGGTGCTGTAACTTTATTAGGTATTGCAGGATGTCAGTTTAATAAAACTCCTGGAGGGTATTTGAGCGCGTGGGAGAAAAATGGTGTTACTAATTTTACAGAGGTAGGAAAAGCCTTGTTAGAATGTGGCATGCCAACGCCTTATGATGTCGATCCAGAAAACAGAAAGCAGAGCATTAATGCAAAAGCAACAATTTATGCTTGCATGCTTCAATCAGGGTTTCGCTATAAAGATGAAGAGGTAGCAAGAGCGGGAGGGCCATGTTATACTTTTAGAGCCGAAAACCTTCCGATTTGTCGTCCAGGCGCTGTTGTTCCACAGCGCAGTGTCAAGAAGCGCTTAAACAGCCCGTTTTGTAAAAAATATAAAAATGCACCTGAATGCAAACCTTAAGTCTTTCTTGTGATGATCAACAATCTGCCATCCTTGCCTTTACTTGGAATGGCGGGATTGTTTTCTCAATCTACCATCTCAACTCAGTTCAGAACTGTCTTGAAAAACGGAGATAAAATATCAACAGGCTTTAGAGCCTTTTTATTGTAAATAAATCCATTGAAAGAGGGGAAAATGAAAAAAATCTTAAAACTATTGAGCTGCATAGCTCTCTTAACTACAGCTGGATGTGTT
>NZ_JBHIQK010000050.1:0-969 GCF_042196545.1 Bartonella sp. AC70YNML | reverse complement strand
GTTTATCAGCATCTTAAGTTTAATCAGGCGTTTGATGTTGATAATCTTGATGTTGATTTAGGAAAATTTCATCAATGATTCAGAATACTCATTCATCATTTTACATATTGAATAAAAAACTGAATATTATAAATTTCTTTCATTTCAAACCTGTTTATATTTAATCAATTAACCCGTTGTCCATCACAAACGAAGCTGGCATGTAAAGAAGGACTTTTGAAAAAAGGTGAATTGCTTCTTATGAACATTCTAGGGTGCTAAAATCTGCGCAAATATTGAATGCTGAAAAAAGAATGATGATATTCGCGCATGACCGCAATAAAAATAATATCCTATATCTTATCGAAATTTTTCTGCCACCTATCATTTACAAAACAACAACAGTAACAATACGATAAAGCATACTTTACTTTTATTATAATTTGACCTCAAACTCCCTCTGTTTGTTCTAAAAACAAGTATTTATCCAAAATTCTTAAGTAAATATCCTAAAAAAGGGAACAAATAGCGTATAAATGATATAAACGTGAATAAAGTTCTAAAACAAAATTCAAAACAATGCATAAAACTCATCAAGACTAAACTTATGATCTATAAAAATTAATAAAGAAATGGACAAAAACAATCATCAATATCGTCTCTTTTGAAAGCTTATGCCACAAGCATTTAGCGTTTAATCTTCTCACATTCACAATGAAATCTGTCCTCATATCTTAACATCAAAAATTTTAGAAAAACTCCTCATCGCATAAAAGAAAGCATCTATTGTAATCTTTTATATCAAAAAAATAACCATATTGATGAAGCAAAATAAATTTCAATACATTAAAAGGCAGAAAATCTTCTGCCTTTTAACTAAAAATACATATTGCACCTTTTCAAAAAAGATGGCGCAATCCAGCAGAGAAACTCGTTCCAGAAAAACCAATTTTCTTAAATCTATGCTGATAAGTGACATCTCCACGAAGA
>NZ_JBHIQK010000049.1:0-986 GCF_042196545.1 Bartonella sp. AC70YNML | reverse complement strand
GCTAGACCAATAGCAGCAGCTTGTCTTGCTTCTTTCCGAACATCCTGAATAGCATAATTCAATGTCTCAAACTTCATATCCGTATAGGATTTCGACTCGTTAACACCATCATTGACAAGACCACTAATTTTCTCATCCGTATACTTATTGGCATCTTCAAGAACTATCTTCATCTGCTCTTCAGTATAATCATGTAACTGACCACCATTAACAGCTTGCTGAGAACCTGTTTCAATCTTCCCTGCCGCTACATTGTCTATCATAACAGGTTCGCTGTCATTACCTCCTACTAACGTAATGCTATTGGTCTTTTTACCATCACTATCTTTATCATAGTTAACAACGCCATCTGTTACCGCTACTTCAATATTTTTCACATGTTGATCTATCGTATCTACTTTGTCTTCAACATCTTTTACTCTCTCATTCGTGCTCCAAAGCTGACCACCATTAACAACTTCTTGCGAGCCTTCTTCTATCTTACCATCCAATACATGCGTAATCTTACTCGACTTACCATCATGCTTCGCATCATACGCGCCTTCTTCTTCATTCCAATTCAAACCATTGCTCGCCACATTCTTCTCAACATCATGAATACGGTCGTTGATACTCGTCATACCATCACTAACACCATCAAAGGCTCCTGCTACATCATGATAGATCTTCTTTGCTGACGAACTACCATCAGAATTGAATTGCGCAACCTTGAATTCCGGAGCCCTCCATTCGCCACCTTCATAGCTAGCTCCTCCGCCTAAATACATCGCTAGCGTCTGATGCAAGGAATAAAGCTGAGAACCATTCACGGCTTCCGTCGAACCTTCAGAAAGTGTGCCCGCTTTCACGCCAGAGAGACTACGTGTATCACCATTCATGTTTGCAATTGTGATTGCACTACCCTCTTTTTCTCCACCTATCTTGATTACCTTCGTAGCATCATCCTGCTTAACAAGACTATCTCCTACAACTTTATTAATCTCATT
>NZ_JBHIQK010000048.1:0-987 GCF_042196545.1 Bartonella sp. AC70YNML | reverse complement strand
CTTATAATTTTGATTGCAAACCTTTTATCGGCTTGTGCATTAGCACCAAAGCTAAAACAGCCCAATGATAGGAACCGCGTGCCTATTAATAAAACAATCCCTGCCGAAATCAAGCGAGGAGACAGATGAAAAAGCGATTTATTATCACAAGAATGATTACCCTTTGGGGAATCATAAATTTAACTCTAGCGTCTAACTTTAGTTGGGGTTCTGGGACTCAAAGTTCAACTGTTAAAAGTCCTTTTTCACTGGAAATTATTAAGTTGTTAGAACAACAAATTAAAACAAATGAAAACCAGATCGAAAACGCGAAAAAAATTCATCAGTCTATAACAGGAAATAGGATACAAAAACCAACAATAGGAGAAAACAAGAATTCTTTCATACAAGATTTGTCTTCTATCTACCCAAAAACACAGACAAACTACCAAACCATAGGTACTGGGGAATTTAAAAAAAGATTTAGTGAGATTGTTCTCGAAGAGAAAAGGGCCGGCTTCCAGCAGTTGCCGTTTTATAAAATGCGCGAAATAATTAATACGCGTCTTAAATATAGTGGAATTGTCGAAAAAGCTGTAAGTTTTCAAACTTTCCAAGACGCAGAGAACCGCTTTAAACAAATGAACGATTTCTTAGATAAGATAAATAAAACAAAAGATCTCAAAGAAGTTTTCGAACTGCAAACACGCATCAAGACCATGTCAGCCATGATCCAAAATGAATATACAAAGCTACAAATGGTCAGAAATTTAAGCGATGACGAAGAGACTCTTATCGAAATACAAAAACGTAAATTGTACAGAAAAATTGTAGCCTCTAACTACAAAGCTATGCCTCAAATAAGATCTAACCAATAAAGCTTTTTACAGCATTTGCTTTTTTTCATGAAAACAAAAACCGATGTAGAAGATTCAGTACTCTCTGAACAATTAAGAGAGGCACAAAGATTTTATCAAAGCCAAGATATCGTGCTGAAAACACTTAGGT
>NZ_JBHIQK010000047.1:0-991 GCF_042196545.1 Bartonella sp. AC70YNML | reverse complement strand
TAAAACCTCAAAATTTATAGTGTCATCAAATATTATGCTTATCTCTAGATAAATACTGTGAATCTGTAAAAAAATATTCACACTCATTTTAATAAAATAAGAATAAATGTCGTTAAAAGAATCCCTTGCTATCATCAACGCAGCTTTAATCTTAAGCCAACACCTCTTCTCTAATCTCCGCAGAACTTGTTGCGGATATATTAGAGCAAATGAAGCCATCCTCTGATATATAACCTAGTACCAAGAGCAAATGCGGACTGATTGAGCCATATACCACTACCAAATGCAACACTTAACTTTCCTAGTGTATCGTTATAACGCAAACCTGCCACTGCCAAACCAACAGTCGCTGCTTGTCTTGCCTCTTTCCGAACATCTTCAATGGCATAACTAAACATTTCAAATTTCATATCGGTGGAGGATTACGATTCGTTAACACCATTATTCATCGCATTATCCTTGGATTCAGAAAAGTATTTATCTACATTTTTTTTGCATCATCAAAAACTGTCTTATCCGCTGCTTACTGTCATGTAACAACCAACTACCCCCCTCCACGAATTCTGTCAAATTTGCGTAAAACACACCACTCTTCATACATTTTCTCTTTTTTTATTTTCAATATTAATGCTGACTTTGTTATTTGTGAGAGCCGTTCTTTTAATCGTGTAACTCTTTTCGCCCTTGTCTCGTATAGACAGGAGCGTTTTTGAAAATAATCGTAGTGAATTTTATTAATTTAGAGTTAAGCTTAATCCTACACCGACACCCCAGTGCCCTCCGGCATTTGTCACAGATAGACTAGAGCGGATATTTCCATCTTCAGATGTATAACCAGCACCAAGAGCAAATGCGGACTGATTGAGCCATATACCACTACCAAATGCAACACTTAACTTTCCTGGTGCATCATTGTAACGTAAGTTGGACACCGCTAGACCAATAGCAGCAGCTTGTCTTGCTTCTTTCCGAACATCCTGAATAGCATAAT
>NZ_JBHIQK010000046.1:0-1078 GCF_042196545.1 Bartonella sp. AC70YNML | reverse complement strand
TTTTGGGGTTTGACCAATTCAACACAAGAAGCAAAAGATTTGATGTATAGCTATGGTCTTACAGGGTTAGAACTTTACGGCCATAGTCGTGGGACGATGACATTGGGGAATATGCTGAATTCTTTCAAACAAGAAGGTGTTCACGGTATAGCCAACGAAAACACGACTATCAATCTCTATGGACCAGCCTTTAATGTTTTAGTTGCATCCGGTCTGTTAGGTTATGTAAGTGATGGCAAACAGACCACTATTGGCTTTGATGGGAATAGATATGACTTTGTAAGCAGAATTATTGGCGGCAATGGCTATACCTACGAGACAATACCTGCTGGTAGTAATTGGTGGAAAGAATGGTGGAGAGTGATCACAAATCCTGTAAGTCCCCATACTTGTCTTGGAGATGCGAGTCCAAAATGTCGCTATAATTATGGCTCATCTCATCGTGAACAAAAACCTTGAATTAAATCATGGAGGAAAAAATGAAACAAACTCTAAAATTATTAAGTGCTGTAACTTTGTTAGGTATTGCAGGATGTCAGTTTAATAAAACTCCTGGGGGGTATTTGAGCGCATGGGAGAAAAATGGTGTTACTAATTTTACTGAAATAGGAAAAGCCTTATTAGAATGTGGTATGCCAGCTCCTTATGATGTATTTCCAGAAAACAGAAATTTAAGCAACAATGCAATAGCAACAATTCATGCTTGTATGGTTCAATCTGGTTTCCGCTATAAAGATGAAAGGGGGGGGGGATGGTGTGTAAACCATAAAGCCGAAAATCTCCCGATTTGTCGTCCAGGTGCTGTTGTTCCACAGCGCAGTGTCAAGAAGCGCTTAAACAGCCCTTTTTGTAAAAAGCATCCAGAACAATATGAATGCTATCCTTAAGTCTTGCTGTTTGTAATGACCAACAATCCCACTATCTTTGCATTTGCTTGGAATGGTGGGATTGTTCCCACAATCCAACATCTCAACTCAGTTCAGAACTGTCTTGAAAAACGAAGATAAAATATCAACAGGCTTTAGAGCCTTTTTATTGTAAATAAATCCATTGAAAGAGGGGAAAATGAAAAAAATCT
>NZ_JBHIQK010000045.1:0-1170 GCF_042196545.1 Bartonella sp. AC70YNML | reverse complement strand
TTATGCTTCAAAATATCTCTTGCAAGGTTGGAACTGATGACCTCAACATCCTGATTATCCAAATAAATGGGCAACCAGCCACCACAAGAAACAGACCTATTTGCCGCGCACCCAACGAGAAAGTTCAGAGCGCACACCACCATCACTTTTTTGATTAACTTCATTTTCTACCTCAAGACGGGTTGTTGCTGTCTTTAAAGCATTCTCTGTTTGCTTTTGCCGTTCGCTTTGCTTGCCAAGCTGAAACGCCTTGGCTAAAGCCATAAAAAAAACGGCTAAAGCCGCTGTAAACATAAGAGAATATTTCTTTAGCCAAAAAATCATAAGCGTTGCTCCCGAAAACGCTTGGCGACAATCACTATGCCCGTTACAGCCGCTAAAACCATGATGCCTGCTAATGCCCATTGCACCGGACCATTGCCTGCTAACAAGCCACCAAAACCAGAACAAGACCCTATAATCGGGGCAAGCGCTTCTATCTTTAAAAGACCGCTTGCTGTTTTCGTTTCTACCCTTTGATAATTCGAAGAAACATAAGCCCCTTTTACCCATAATCCCGCTTCTGCTGCTCGACGGTTGGCTAAACCCGCAAGAGGCTTCCCACCGACCTTATTCCATTTCTGTAATTCTAAGGGTACGGCTTCATAATCCCCTTGATTAAGCTTCTTCAACAAGGTTGACTTGCGAAAAGCAGCTGTTCCTACATTATAGCAAAATGAGACCAATGCCGCGAATTGGCAATCCGTTAACGAAACCGTCACCGATTCCTCTACCGTCTGCTCAAATTGCTTTAAGTCTTCACAAAGGATTTCTTCTGCTTGCTTTTGCGTAATACGCATGCCTTTTTTGACAAGGGGGTGACCCGCATTGCTGGTGTGACCATAACCAATCGTCCAGATACATGCCGTGTCTCTATATGCCTCTAAACGCAAACCTTCCCATTGTTTGATAAGCTCTAATCCTTCTTGCGATATCTTTCTCATCTGACGCTCCATAAAAAAAGCCCCACAAAAGTGGAGCCGGATAAAAATGTTTTCTTATGATCTCTATTGACTATGCTCTTTGATCAGCTGCTCGACTTCTTCAACACGAAAGCCAAGTTGAAAGAGCGGCGCATAGTCGCTTTCCTGTAATTCATACTGACAACGCTTTTCTACAAAATCACCATTT
>NZ_JBHIQK010000044.1:0-1211 GCF_042196545.1 Bartonella sp. AC70YNML | reverse complement strand
TGGGGGCAGCTATTAAGACAAAGATAAGCAAACAAACTTCAAAACCATTGTAACATCATAAGGTATGGGTTTTTACTCAATTTTGAGTCAAAAGCTGTAATATTTAAGAATGCTCTATTCTAAGGTAACATCCCCAAAATGGACCGGCTAATATTTAAAGAAATTAGGTTTTAATGAAAAGTACAAATACGCTTATGAGAACCTCTTTAAGTGCACGTTTAAACGTTTGAAACATAAAATGAGATCTTTATAAGAAACGTTAAAACTTTTTTTTATTACAGTTATAACTTAGTTATCATTTGCTCTTAAGAACGTTTCATTTATGAGAAAACTAAGATTTAGCTTTCACAGCAGAAAAAATTTAAAAACCTTACATTTTATAAAAGCGTTTGTTTATTTATCTTATGAAAAGCTGCTTTTAAAAACCAATGCTTGCAAGCTAAAAAGAACGTTTTTTGCAGATATTTATTGAATATGCATTTGCTTTTGATTGGATTGATAAAGCTACCGAGCATTTTGATTTGTTTGATACGTTTAATAGCCATAACAAGCATTTATAGGCTCTGTAATTCAAATGAGTGATTAAAGATCATACGCACATTTACGTTTCTTTTGATAAGTTTTCATATCTCTCATAGAGCGCTTGCAATATGATACGTTTTGTATATATGCATTCATTACTCCATTGTGGATGATTCATTTTAATCATTAGAATAGACATTTGAAAGCCGCGTCATATCATTTGACACGGCTTTTTTTATGAATGCTATCTTTTATGAGATGTTTATAGTAATGCATTTTATATGCGTTTATAACCATAAAGAATGCACGCCCCCCATACCTGTTTTTATTCTGTTTTATCAGTTATATTGATAACATTATCTCTTTCATACACCTCACAATTTTTTGGAACCAACCTTACTTTGCTTTTTTTGTTGATTTTTGCATTGCCATAAACACGCCCCCAGATCGTTGCACAATATGAGATTTTAGCATTGCCATAAACAGAGCCATAAATCTCACAAGAGCCACTCACACAAGCATTTCCATAAACCTTGCCATAAATTTTAGCACGACCATTAATAACAGCATAATTATAAACTTTTGCATGGCTATAAATGCAAGCAGAGCCACAAACCTTGGCATGACCATAAACGCGTGCATAACTAAAAACCGTAGCATCATAAGAAACATGCGCATGGTCATAAATA
>NZ_JBHIQK010000043.1:0-1233 GCF_042196545.1 Bartonella sp. AC70YNML | reverse complement strand
GTCTCGTAAATAAATAAATGTCCCTCTTTTCTTTCAATTTTCCCCCTCCACCCCAAGCTCTTTAAAAACACTGTTGCCCTTTCCATGGAGCAAAAAGTCTTGATCAAAACGTGTGCTTTTGGCTCACCTTCTCTATGCGCCTTGCCTCCACCTGCAAGAAAATGGGTTCTTTTTCCCCAAACACCAGAATATCTTTTGCTTTAAATATAGATTTTTCGCTCTCCATATCGCTTGGTAAGACACATTTTTATGCTTGATAAAAAGAAAATAAGTTACAAGATTTTCTCTCTTTAAGAGAACAGAAACAGCAAGTGAAACCCAAGAGCAGCCCTCTTCACTTATCCCCCTTAAAAGCTCGCAAAAATCCCACTCAAGCAAGAGCACCAACTCAAGCAAGAGCCTCAATTTTTCTCAAAAACACGACACCAATATAAAAAAAGCATAAAACGAGAAGTGTCCCCCATGCTCCTTAATGAACAAGTCAAAAGCAATATACTTAATGGCAATAAAAGCCTCTCTTCACTTTTTCCCCTCGCTCACTTTCCCCTCGCTCACTTTTTTCCCTCGCTCACTTTTTCCCCTCGCTCACATCGTATAATATGACGGGCGCTCCTTTCTGCTCAACCTCTTCTTCTAATTGCCGTATCATTTTGTTCAACTGACGGGTCACGATAAAACGCATAATAAAAACAATCGGTAAGAATAAAAAAATACAGGCAAGCATCCATGCCAGCGGCTCGAATACGACAAGAGAAACAAAGTCCTGCCCTCTCCATATCTTAACGACAACAGTTATAACTATTGGAGCAGTCGCCATGACCGTAGAAAGATAGAATATTTTTTTATAGTCTTGCCAAACAAGAGAAAGCTGCTTTTTATCAAACATTCTGCTGCTTTTTATTTTGGGGAGATCTGTTTTAAGGCAATATCGCGTTCATTCAGCACGCATTTCAGTTCCTTTTTCACGCGACAATAAAGCCGCGCACGCTTGATAAACAGGTAATAAATGACAACGATTGGCGCCCACATTAAAACATTTAAGAGCGTAAAGAACAGGAAAGAAATGGCTATTAATGTTATAAGACTACTCGTCATTTTGTCCCCCTTCCATATTCTGCATACGAATTGCCTGATCGCGTTGTTGTATCGCTTCTTTCAATTGTGGAAGTATTTTGTTCAATTTTCTCGTTAATTTTATGCACATGATCCCAATGATCGGAAAAAAGAGAAGAA
>NZ_JBHIQK010000042.1:0-1314 GCF_042196545.1 Bartonella sp. AC70YNML | reverse complement strand
ATGGAGTAATGAATGCATATATACAAAACGTATCATATTGCAAGCGCTCTATGAGAGATATGAAAACTTATCAAAAGGAATGTAAATGTGCGTATGATCTTTAATCACTCATTTGAATGAGAGAGCCTATAACGCTTGTTATGGCTATCAAACGTATCAAACAAATCAAAATGCTCGGTAGCTTTAACAATCCAATCAAAAGCAAATGCATATTCAATAAATATCTGCAAAAAACGTTCTTTTTACATTTGGAAGCGTTGGTTTTTAAAAGCAGCTTTTCATAAGATAAATAAACAAACGCTTTTATAAAGTGTAAGGTTTTTAAGATTTTGCTCTGCTGTGAAAGCTAAATCTTAGTTTTCTCATAAATGAAACGTTTTTAAGAGCAAATGATAACTAAGTTATAACTGTTATAAAAAAAAGTTTTAACGTTTCTTATAAAGATCTCATCTTATGTTTCAAACGTTTAAACGTGCATTTAAAGAGGTTCTCATAAGCGTATTTGTACTTTTCATTAAAACCTAATTTCTTTAAATATTAGCCGGTCCATTTTTGGAGGCATTATCTTAGAATAGAGCATTCTTTAAACATTACAGCTTTTGACTCAAAATTAAGTAAAAACCCATACCTTATGATGTTACAATGGTTTTGAAGTTTGTTTGCTTATCTTTGTCTTAATAGCTGCCCCCAAATTTGGAAAGAGCTCATTTGGTTTCGTATTTTTAAACTATAACTTTTAAAATGTTTTTAGTACCAAATCTAAAGTAGATAGTTATTCTACTGCCATGGCATTATTTGCCTCCATTTTTTTGTGGAAGCGAATAGTTCCATTCTTAAAGACTAGCCTGCAATCTATTCATTAAAAGGCTTTTCATTTCATAAGATATAGCATTTTGAATTTCATGACCTTTATTTCCTACCTCGGTAAAAAAATACCGTGGTTATAAAATCGATCTTGTCTTTAAATCCTTTTATGCAATCTTTAAAATGTTCGGTGTTATGATGATGCTGTTATGACAGCTCTCTATTTTGCGCTCGCCAATTTTGGCGAATGTTAATTTGCTCTTTTATGTGATTAACAATCCAATCTTTAAAACAAGATGTGATCTTTAAACGTATGTTATCGATATTTTCAAACGACTAAATTTAAAACAATGTGATTTGTGCTGTGATAAAAACGTATCATAAAATTTATGAACTGTTATGAATGATATCGGCTTTTCATTTCATATGAACGTTTACATGCGTTATAATATTTACATTATGATTTGCTTTTTATGGTCTATTCATACATGGCAATCTTATATAAAAAAT
>NZ_JBHIQK010000041.1:0-1328 GCF_042196545.1 Bartonella sp. AC70YNML | reverse complement strand
GATCAATTTTATTGAAAAGTTGCGTGAACACTGTAAAGTCCATGGAATTCCTCTTTAATGAATTTTCAACTTTTTATCACCTTGGAACATAGATATATGCTAAACACTTCATTTGCATTTATATATTACCTAAGTGTTTTCAGCACGATATCTTGGCTTTGATAAAATCTTTGTGCCTCTCTTAATTGTTCAGAGAGTACTGAACCTTCTACATCGGCTTTTGTTTTCATCGTATGGTAGGCATCCCTTTTTTTTCATGATCAAAAATTTTCATATCAAGTTCGCGTCTTTTCCTTTTGATAAGTGATTGCTCAGCGTTACGTAAATGTGCTACCATTTGCACCTTTATAAATTCATTTTGGATCATGGCTAACGAACCATCGATATGTGCTTGAAGATCTGCAATATCTTTCAGGTTTTCTTTTGTTTGAAGTTCATTAAATAGACTTTTGAGGTATTGAAAACGATTTTCTACGTTTTCAAAAGTTTCTAAACTTACAGCTTTATCTAGTATCGATGCAAATTGTAAACGCTCTGAAATAGTTTTGCCCATTTGATCAAAAGGCCCAGAAACTTTGTTTTCGTCCTCTAGTACCTTTTGATATGATTCTCTTGAAAGCTTATCACTCTTATAGAGCGATTCTGGTTCTTTGAGAAAAAAACTAGAAAAATCTATTTTTTCAGGTCTAGTTTTTTGACTATTTGTTATAGCTTGATAGGTTTTTTCTGTTTGTGAAATTTGTTCTTTTTTCAACTCAAGCTGTTTTTTTAAGAGCTCAATAATTTCCTCTTTTTTTAATAGATTAGTAAGCTCCAGATATTTTGCTGATGGAGCAGATACGAAAGTTGATTTAGGTACCTGAGCTGTGGGAGATACTGGAGGTGTGTTAGATGGCTTAGAGCCAATAGGTTTGGACGGTACGCGATTTCTTATCGTTCCCAAATTAGAAAGGTCAATTTTAATATCGGGTGGAAGTTTACGTGGTGGCTCATAGCCTTTTGGTGGTTTTGGTTTATAATTGTTGCTTGAATCGAGATCTCCTGACCCTATACTAGGAACTGCAAAACGGCTATGACCTCCTCCTTGCTTAGTAAGAGTGTTACTTCTTGCTAAGTTTGTTGTTCCAAAAAAAGCACTAATCGCTATGATAATAATCAGCTTTTGCATATTTCATACCTTTTAATTTTCACATATTTAGAAAGACTGACCATTACATTATTAACTTCATAAATCAGTTTATGAGATTCCGTTGTCTCCTCGCTTGATTTCGGCAGGGATTGTTTTATTAATAGGCACACGGTTCCTATCATTGGGCTGTTTTAGCTTT
>NZ_JBHIQK010000040.1:0-1549 GCF_042196545.1 Bartonella sp. AC70YNML | reverse complement strand
ATGAGGTTGATCTGGGACTGAGGTTGATCTTGGCCGCGTGCTTGGCTTTCAATAGAACACCCTTCCTTGGGAAAAGGGATGTTTGGGCTTGTAAGCGCTTCATGTATAAGCGCGTATAAGGCAAGTGAACAAAATACATAGAGGGGAATTATAGTGCTTGCTTTACTCTGAGAAGAGTGCTAAGCGAATCTACCGCGCTGGTGGCGTGCTATCAAATATTGAAGAGTGGGAATTTTAGAAGTGGGGGGAGTATCCGTATGATCGAAGATAAATCACAACACCAATCTGCCCATAAGGGAGATAGGGCCTTTGTATCGCAGCCCGTGTTGGATCAATCAGAAGCTTTCAAAAAATGGACGGCTCTCTCAACAGGCGATTATATCATCATTTGTTGTTTGGCTATCCTCTTGTTGGTGCTTTTTTCCGCGTCTGCCTATATGAGCCCTTTGGAATTTTTTCACGTTATATCCAAAGAACAGCTCCAAGCACTGGGACAAATGAAACAAGAAAGTTTTCAGGAAAGTCTTAAACACCCATTCCAAAATCCTATAATTCAGCATGTTCTTGATGCGGGATGGAATAGTGTTTGGGCTTTTTTATGTTTCTTGCCGCAAATAATTTTTGGCGTTCTTTTTGGGTTGTTTCCGCTCTTTTTTGTCTTTAACGCCGTATTTAAACGGGATGTGAAGGAAATGATGCTACAATGGGAAAACTTACCAGAGCAGAAACAGCTAGACAATCAATCTCTTAACAGAAGACAATAGGGGGAAAAGTGAGCGCTTCTTTAATCATTGGAATGTTGATTGCCGTAGGGACGGCAATTTTTATTTGTTCTGCAATTTTTATGGTATTCCTTTCTACCGTGGTGACAATCGTTGCACTTTATTATTCGTTGATAAAACGGACAATCTTGTTATTGGTGACGCAGCGAAAATTAAAAAAGGGTGCAGCGCAGAATTTGAGGCATAATCAGGCAGAGGGTAGGGGACAGAATACAGTTCTTGCAACACAGTTGCGTGCCTTTTCTTTTCAAGAATCCTTGCTTCTCTCAAAAAAAGATTATTTTATGATCTTTTCTATCGCCTTCGTTATGGTTGCACTTAGCACAGGTGTTGTCGTTTTTTTTGCTTTTCTTCCAAAATCTGCGGTTTTTTTGCACAATTACGTGCCTATGATAGTGCTTCACTTTATTGATTTTGTCATGCGACTGCTGTTTTGGGTTTGGACATGTATTGTTGTTTCTTTACCTGTCATTTTAATTCTCCATAGTCTCCTTCAGTATGGCGTGCAAGAAACAGTAAAGGAATTAGAAACATTTGCTTGAGAAGAAAATAAAAATGATGATTTCACATCAATGCGATAGGGAAAAAAAGGGAGCATTATGATGCAGCATTTGGCTTTTTTAGGGTTCATTATCATTGCCATTTTAATGGTTATGGTTATGATCAGGCTTCCTTACCTGTTGATCAAATATATCAGGTTATCTTTTAAACTCGCTCAAGACTTGAAAAAGAGTACAACGCAAAAAAAGCAAGCCATACAACAATTG
>NZ_JBHIQK010000039.1:0-1844 GCF_042196545.1 Bartonella sp. AC70YNML | reverse complement strand
TGCAAGCAAGTCTAAAGGCAGATGGAGCCAAACAGGCAGCCGATGATGCCAAGGATATTGCAGAACAAGCAAAAGAGTTATCAGAAGGTGCGACATCTTCTGTTACAGAACTCACAAAAACAGCCTCACAAGTACAAGCGGGAGTAGAGACAGCATTAACAGCTTCAAGAGAAGCCAAATCACAATCAGAGGCAGCTGTAAGCACGTCAGAAGAGGCGAAAGGTTTAGCGGAAAAAGCGAATACGGCATCTACAGAGGCGCAAAAGGCATCAGAACAGGCATTAAGAGAAGCGACTTCTGCGAAAACAACAGCGGGCGGGGCATCTAGTATAGCCAATGATGCGAAAGGGAGTGCTGAGGCAGCTAAAACATTATCAGAAGAAGCAAAACGGTTGGCAGCAGCATCACAGGAGACAGCAGAAACAGCAAAGGCTAAAGCCGAAAGTGTAGAGGCAGTTGCGAATGAAGCAAAATCTACAGCGACTACAGCATTAACAGAAGCAAGAGAAGCTAAGAGTACGGCATCTGAGGCGAAGGGTTTGGCGGAGGAAGCGAAAAGCGCCGTTGATAAGGCGACAGCGAAAGTAGAGCAAGCTGTAAAAGAGGCTAGCGATGCGAAATCTAAAGCAGAAAATTTAGAGACTGTTGCGACTGAAGCGAAATCCACGAGTGAACAAGCAAGTCAAACCGCCTCTAGTGCAAAAAGCTTATCAGAAGAAGCAAAAGAAGAAGCAAGGAGCGCCAAAGCGACAGCCTTAGAAGCCAAAAGTGCGTTGGATAGTGCACAGACGAAAGCCGATCAAGCGCAACAGAGTGCAACAGAAGCAACACGAATAGCCAACGAAGCGAAGGTAGCAGCAGAAGCATCGGTGCGTTCAGGAGAAACGGCAGGTGAAGCGAGTGTGGAGGCGTTGAAGGGTATAGCTACAGCAGCAAAGAGTAAAGCGGAAGCAGCAGAGAAGGTAGCAGAAGAAACGAAAGGTGCTTTGGATGGTCTAAAACAAGTAGCAGGTAGTGCGAAGTCTATAGCCGAAGAGGCAAAGAAGGTAGCTGATGGAGCACAAAAGAAGGCATCACAGGTAGAGACAGTAGCGGGTGAAGCTGAAAAGATAGCAAAAGAAGCCAAACAGACAGCAGGTTATGCCAAACATGATGCGGAGCAAGCGCGTAGTGAGGTAGAAAAGGCAAAAAGTACAGCTCATGAAGGATGGAGTAATGCCAATAAAGCGCAGGAAGTAGCAGGTGACGCTAAGACTATAGCAAGTTTAGCGCGGATGTATTCAGACGAAGCCAAGAAAAAAGCCGAAGCAGCAGACAACAAAGCTCATGAAGCGTGGAGTAATTCCCACAGCGCGAATGAAACAGCGAAGGACGCCAAGGTTATAGCAAGATTAGCGGAAACAGCAGGTGAAGAAGCCAAGAAAATAGCGGAGAAAGCCAATAACTACGCGTATGAAGCTAAGGGTGAAGTAGAGAAAGCCAAGGAAATAGCTAATAGTGCAAAATATACAGCAGAACAAGCACAGAAAGCGGCAGAAACAGCGGGTAAAAAAGCCGCGTCTTTAGAAGCAGCCGCAGAAGAAGCACAAAAAATAGCAAAAGAAGCCAAACAGACAGCAGGTTATGCTAACCATGATGCGGAGCAAGCGCGTAGTGAGGTGGAAAAAGTAAAAAGCACAGCGAATGAAGCGTGGAGTAAAGCTTACGACGCGAATGAAGCAGCCAATAACGCTAAGACTATAGCCAGATTAGCAGAAATGGCAGGTGAAGAAGCCAAGAAAATAGCAGAGAAAGCCGATGACCGAGCGTATGAAGCCAAGAATGAAGTAGAAAAAGCCAAGGAA
>NZ_JBHIQK010000038.1:0-1871 GCF_042196545.1 Bartonella sp. AC70YNML | reverse complement strand
ACATTCTTCTCAGCTTGCAAGAGAAGTTTATCCGTTGTTTGAACATCAGAGCCTAAGATATTCAAATCTTTTCCAGAGGAAAGCGTTGTTGAGCCTCCAGAGTTGACTTCTGATTTATGATGCATGGTGGCATCACCCTGTTCATCATGGTAATGGGTTTCTGCTGAACCGATCGTCAAGTTGCCTTCTTCTGTAGCCATAGCAAGATCACCCCCGGTGGTGATCCCCACCCCTGAGGCTGTGATATCTTGTTTGGCAATCACCGTTGCATTACCACCAGCAGAAAGCGCCTCGGTGTTTAATACGGTCTCCACGCCGTCAACCGTTGTGCGCCCTGCATCCAAACGAATATTCTTCTCCGCAAGGATAACAGCATCACCACCCGCCGCAAAATGCCCCCCTTGACTAAAGATATCCCCGCCATGCACATGCAATTGGTGGTTTGCCGCAATCCGCCCTGAATTGGTTATCGTGGAATTGCCGGTATTCTGGCTGGTGATATTGATATCATCGCCCATGATCAAAGCCCCAGCAGAAACAAAGGAGGCTCTGTCTTTTTCAGGGATGTAAAGCACCGGTGCATAAACATCCATGCCCTTGACCTGTTGGCGCACATAAATCACCATTGGGGCTTCTAGGGACGCCAATTGTTCTTCACTCAAAGCCTCACCAAAGGGGAGATTGTGGGCTTTTGCATATTCTGCCCCGACATCCAGCAAAGTTTTGACTTGTTCAATGGCATCACTTCCAGGAATAAAGGAGCCTTTGCCCAAACCTTGACCGACCAGATCACGCATTTGTTTCTCAATCAGCTGCTTTTCGAAATAAGCATCGCCTAAGAAAAAAATCTCCCGATCAGGATTGTAGCCAATTCTGTTCAAATAATAGGCTGAGCCATAAAACTTGCCGACATCAAGGAATTCTGCCCGCGTTTCATAAATGAAATTCTGGTTGGGCAGCGTGCCACCAACCCCACCCGATTGGGGCTTTGGTAAAGGGAGCCCCTCAGAAAGTTCCCCTGCATTATTGAGATCCACTTTTGGTGTAAAGAGAGCGCCAGCCCCGGTTAAACCACTTAAGGACTCCAGTGGATTGCCTTCAACGGTTTTTGCTTCAAAATGCGCATCCCCTGTAATCGAACCTTCCGCTACCGTGTTATTGGGTTGATCAACCACCAGATTTAAAGTGCCACCCGCTTGGACAAGACCAGGAACACTCTCCAAAGCTTCTGAGCGGATATGACGAAATTTGCCACCAGCTATATCTAAAGAAACATCGCGGCTTCCATCAGCTTTATAGCCATAACAATAACCATTCTGCGTATTGGCATTACAACTCATAAAGGTTTTTTTATAAGCCGTTACACCCAGATTGGTCAGCACACCAGCGTGGATATCGGCATTTCCCCCCACTTCTATAGTGCTATAATGGTTGTCAATGGTATCAGCATTAATGATGAGATTGCCACTAGATTGTATTACCCCCGAAACAGTTGGTTTATGCGAAAATGCTTGTGTTACAGTCTTTTCTATCATATGTGACCAATTATTCCATTGATAGCGTTCTATATTACTGTTTGTCTTGTCATATTCCCAAGTAAATGCCTTATAGACTGTTCCATCGCTTGAAATTGCGGTGCCATAGGTTCCTTCTTTGTTATTCCAAAGTTGCCAATCAAACAGAAAGTCTCGGGGACCTTCAAACCCAAACTCTCTATCAGAAAGACTTCCACTACCCCAACGATCCCAGCCCATATCGTGATATAAATTCCGTTCATTGAGTAAATAATAACCCTCTGGTTTTTGGAAAGAAATATCGCTATATTCGGTTTTTTCTGTGATGACAGGCGTGCTATCAGCTTCGTTTTTCAG
>NZ_JBHIQK010000037.1:0-2181 GCF_042196545.1 Bartonella sp. AC70YNML | reverse complement strand
ATAGAGAGTGTTGATGAGGAGCATCCATGGTTTGTGCACGCGTTTGATTTGATTAAGGCGCGTGCAAAATATGAACTGTACAAGAATATTCTTAAAGAACCCGATTGTGCAACGGCAGCGTACAATGACTTTAACGAACAGTTGCATGAATTGCGTGCAGAGACGTCTCAACGTCATAACGTGACCAGAATAATACCAACGGATTTTTAAGATGGTTTATTTTCCAATCGCTGATTACAGACCAGATGTTGCGATCGTCAACGGTAGCTTTACGGATACACTTGTGAATGTTTTACCGGCAGATGGCGGTTACATACCCATGCCTAGTGCAATGGTTGTGTCTCATCCTTTAGAAGAAAAGCCTTTGGGTTCAATAGCGTTTAGAAGTGGCAATGGTGTTAAGATAATCGTAGGAGGCAAGCAAAAGCTTTACAGTTATGATAGTCAAACGAAGGGTTGGAAAGACATCAGCCAAAATGGTGTGACGTATCAAGCACATGAGGATAATCAATGGTCGTTCGCTTTGTTTGGTCAAAGAATTATTGCAGTGAATAAAAATGATAAACCGCAAGTCTTTAATACCCATAGCTCTGAACGGTTTGAAGATTTAGGAGGCAATCCACCGAAAGCAGGCTTGGTGAAGGTTTGGGGACCTTTTGTTTGTTTGATGCAATTGACAGATCACCCCAATCGCATTCATTGGTCTGGCTTGGAAGATGCTACTCATTGGACAGTTAAAGAGAAAGATTGCGATTTTCAAGATTTTCCGGATGGAGAATATGTTCAAGGGGCAACAGAGTCCACCAATCCCCTCATTTTTATGCGTTCTGCTATTTATGCAGGAACCTTTGTTGCGGGTTCTAAGATTGTATTTACGTTTCAAAAGATACAAGACAAGCGAGGAGTCCGCAGTGCAGCCTCTATAGCATGTCGAGGGAGTGATGCTTTTTTTGCAGGTGATGGTGGTTTTTATCAGATGAGTGCTGATGGTCAACTTTTGCCGATAGGCTTTGAGAAGGTTGATAGAACGGTTTTTAAAACTTTTGATAAATTTGCTCTTGATGAGATGCAAGGAGTGATAGATCCCATTGATAACCGGATTTACTGGTCCTTAAAAAGAGGCAATAACGAGCAAACGACCTTTGTCTATGATTGGGGCTTGCAGAAATGGTCGACGCTACAGGGAAAACCTTTCACGTTGTTTCCAGTATTTACGACAGGTTATACTTTAGAACAGTTAGATGAGATTTCGATCAATCTTGAGTCCTTGCCGGCTTCTTTAGACAGCCCTCGTTGGCAAAGTGGCGCGCCAATGCTTGGTGCTTTTGATGATAACAATCGGCTTGTTATGTTTACGGGAGCAGCGATGGAGGCAACGGTTGTTTCACAAGAAATGGGAGCACCAGATGGAAGTTTTAACTTTATCACGAAAATGTTTGCCGAAGTTGATACGACGCAAGGTCTTTTAAGCATTGGAGAGCGTCGGCTTCGTAATCATCAGACACCGATTACATGGCACCAAGAGAGGGCATGCTCTTATCTTACGGGGGCTTATCACGGACGTTCGCGCAATCGTTATCACCGCTTTAAATTACGCATTCCTGAAGGCGTTCATTGGAACCATATCACAGGGTTTAATGTGGATTTACGTCCTTTAGGCAGAGGGTAATGGCAAAAGTTTTTTTGACCACGTCTTGGGATATGGAGCGTATAGCGCCTTATCTTGAAGAAATCATTGCATCTTTTAGAGAGTATGTAGAGCGTTTCAAACATGAAATCACGTTGCAAGAGCTCCTTGAAGCGATTTGCAGTGGCAAGAAACAGTTATGGCTTGTTTTGGATGATGACGAGCGCTTTTTAGCGGCATTCACGACCCAGATACAACAGACAGTTTTAGGAAAGAAGCGCGCTCTGATTTGTGAATGTAGTGGCAAGGGCGTTCTTGATCAAGTTGACAATTTGCCATTTGTAGAGGATTGGGCGCGTGAGAATGGGGCTTCTGAAATGGAGATCTTGGGTCGTTTAGGTTGGAAACGTGCACTAAACAAACAAGGTTATGGCATAGATATGCTTTATTATAGGAAGGAATTGTGACATGGGGAGCAGTAGACCAGCAACGACAGAACAGAAGCAGGTGCAGACAAGTGCCCCTCCCGCTTGGATGCAGAATGTCTTTAAGCG
>NZ_JBHIQK010000036.1:0-2331 GCF_042196545.1 Bartonella sp. AC70YNML | reverse complement strand
GCCATATCTTTTCTCCTACATTGAGACGCAATTCACCCATTTCGTGAATCACGCATTACTTGAAAGTGTTAGGAAGGGTGGGGGTGCTCGTAGATGTGCGTTAGACAACACCCCCATAAGGTTAAGCAGCTTTTGTAGAGAGTTGTTTTATCTCTCGTTCTATCTCTGCTAAAAAGGCTTGGACAGCTTGATTGATCTGTTCAATTTGTTGATCATCACGGAGAACACGCTTGACTTTCATGCGCAAGTGAAAGAATTCTCCCGTAAAACGTGGATCATAACTTACGAAATCACACCATTTTCGTCCTGTACAAGCCATTTGGAATTGCATTTGTGCGTGATATTCTGGTTTGATTTCGTCACCTATACAAAAGCGCATATGTGTTACTGATCTCGGGCATTTGACTTCGATTAAACCGTCTTCTCCAATGAGACCATCAGGACTAGCCCCCGCCATTTCTATTGTGGGGTGTTGGATAAAGCCGCATTTTGTTATATCGGCATCATGAATGAAGCCATATTCTCTCAAGGCATCTTCTTCATGTTCGATACCCCATCTCATATCTTCAGTTTCATAATAGGGGCTTGTTTCTCTTGTTAAGCGTTCTGTTATGAGTTTGATTTTGTAGTCTTCATATTTGCTCGTAGGCAATCCTTTTGTAGTTTTATTGAGTATGTTGTAAATGTTTGATGCGGTGACTTTACCCAAGCGTGCTTGGAACCATTCTGCTGTTCTTTGTTCCATCTCACACCGCCGTTCTTTGTTCTTGTGGTCCATATTCGATATCTTGGACGTGAATATATTCGGCATCTTGTATAGGCGCCTCTATTTGCTTTTGTTGTAGGAAAGATTGTTCTTTTTCATGCTGTCTCTTTTGCAAAACATCCAAAATCCTTTGTGCTACTTCATCAGGAAGATCTTCAAGCCTGTCGACTTGTGCATAATCAAGCACTTTTTCTTCTTCTGTTTGAGTGATGTTTATTAATTGTTTGATTTGCATAAGCACATCATAAGAAACTAACTTCGTTTGTACGTTATGGTTTGTTTCATTGATACGTTTTGCTTCATCTTCTTCATAAATACCGGAAAGCCCGAAAGCATAGCGAGCACACTGTATAGTGGCTTTATGACGCAACATACGGGCTGGGTATTTTTGCCAAGTGTCACTTTTTTGTTCGCATTCTTTGAGATATTCGGTGACTTCGATAGGGTCTTTAATGCCTTTGAGACGAATAGCACATTTGATAGCAATGAGATTCCCGTCTTTATCGAGTTGATCTTGAAAGGTCATGCCATCAAAGTCAGGATTTGATTTGATGATTTTTATCCAACCGTCGATAGAAACAACGGGTATGATGCCGCCGCCTTTTTTAGGGAGAGCATAGATTTCTTTTGTTAAAGGGTTAAGTCCATAAGTATTGGCAACAAAAAGAAAAACGGCAAATTCTGCATCAGAGATGGCATTAGCATTTTTATATCCAATACAAGTTTTTATGATTGTGGTTCGAAATTCTTCAGCAGAAAATCCATATTTTCCTGCCATTTCTTTTAAAAAAGTAGAATTTGTCATTATTGTTTCCTTGATTTGCGCGCAATTCCCCCGTGGCGTGAATCACGCTTGTGTTTAAAAATGGTTGGTTGTTAAATTTTTATGTCTTGAGGAATTCTCGTGTTTCCGCGAATATTAGCTAATCCACGAATTTCGGCATTTCTAAAGATCTTGACTGCGTCATAAATGCGAGCACTATCATAAACTTTTGCATCTCCAAAAATCTCAACATTTCCATAATTAATATCATCCTCATACGTGAAATTGGAGCATGATATAATGACATCACCATAAACTTTAGCATTGTTATAAATGAGAGCAGGACCACAAATTATTGCGTTCCCATATACACGAGCATTGTCGTAAACATTGGCACTATTCTTTATTAGTGCATTCTCAAAAACTGCCGCGTCACCATAAATGAGTGCGCTATTGTAAACTTCTGCATCACCGTAAACATGAGATTTGTCGCGAACAACAGCATCACCAAAAACATGTGCACTACCAGAAACGTTGGCATTACCAAAAACAACAGCACGACTGTAAACTTGTGCATCAGAATAAACTGAAGCATTTCCACTAATACAGGCGCCATCAAATATCTTGGCATTATGAAAAATGGTAGCGCTTTCAAGCACCTTGGCATCATCATAGACCCAGCAATTGCCTTTATGACCTAAGTTATATTCCTTTTCAATAAAGCCACCAAGATCTCCTTTTTTGACATCATCAAAATCCCTTAAAGCACGAATACGGTGAAGAGTTTTTCCATCAAACTCAA
>NZ_JBHIQK010000035.1:0-2359 GCF_042196545.1 Bartonella sp. AC70YNML | reverse complement strand
ATTATTAACCTGTTCAGTCAATTTATTCTGAACATTCGTGATAGAACTTCCAACTCCTGCAAGTGCATCCGCTACATTCGTATATTTCTTGTCAAAAGAAGTACCATCCTCACTAAACTGCTTGATCTTGAAATCTGGATCTCTCCATATGTTCTCTTCATCGTAACCAGCACCACCACCAAAATAGGATGCAAGTGTGTTACCCATTGCATAAAGTTGACTACCATTGACAGCATCCGTTGATTTAACGCTGATCTCACCACTATCTAGAAACGTAATTTTACTGTTTTCCTGTCTCCTTACAGCTCTGCCTTTTTCTTCTTGCTTCTTCTCATGACGCGCTACAAAGGCATTGGCTTCATCATTCCATAACAAAGAATCCTGTGCTATCCCTTCAGAAACTTCTTTAATCCGTGCATTCACATGCTTGATATTTGTATCAAGACCGGCAAAAGCACTCCCAACATCATTAAAAGAGCCCTCTGTTATATTACCCTTTGTATCAATCTTGGATAAGTTATAAGTTGGTCCCGTCATGGCAGAACCAGCAACTCCTGCACCTCCACCAAAATATTTTGATGTATTCGCCATAGCCGTTTCCAGATTTCTCGCTGTGGACGAAAGACTCTCACTGATTTTGCTTAACTGTGAAAAATTAACGGCATCGTTCGCTCCAGTGCCATCAGACACTCCTGTAATCTTTTTACCCCCAGCATCAATACCACCCCCAGACATGCTAGGGCCGTCCTTAATCACAAAGCCATCATCACTCATCGTACTATTGCCTGTAATGACGCTTGTAAGTTTGAGAGTATCACTCAAAGTAAATTCAATTTTATGCTTACTTTCTGCAGTATTTTCTGCAATTTTTAAGTTATCTTTTCCTACTTCACTATTTTTCACTGAAAAATCTATTGTACTGCCTGGATTTACGTCTGTAGGATCGGTATCGTTAGCAGAGAGTTTCCAAACTCCTGATGCCAAATCTCGCAACGCTTTTAACTGTGCAACATTCACTGCATCAGTATCTTCACTACCCGCAGCCACACCGGTAATTTGTCGTGTTAGCTTACCATTACCCCCGCCACCTGCATCTCCTACACTAAAAGCTCCTGTTGTGCTTTTCCATGCTATACCGGTTTTTGTTGTCTCTTTACCTGTTGTAGGATCATAACCAGCAACATTCTTGTTTCTATCAGAGATAGATCCTCCACCTACAGCAACACCATCATTAACAAGCGCCTTTGAATTTACACCAATGGCAACCGAATTTTCCGTTACAGCATACGCTTGCGTACCTATAGCAATCGCATTTTCAGCATACGCGATTACTTTTCCGATAGGATTATCTGCGTTTTTTTCAAAGTGCCTGCCCCCTATTGCAATAGCACCTGCCCCCAAAGCTTCAGCATCTGTACCTAAAGCAACACTATTTGTACCTAATGCAGTTGCAAGCCCTCCAATAGCAACTGAAGATTTCCCCGACGCCTCTGATCCCACGCCCATAGCAATACTTGCTATACCACCTGCAAGTGCGGAAACACCAAAGGCTTGCGCTCCTCCAGCCTTTGCTGTCGCACCTGAACCAAAAACGGTTGAATAATTACCCGTCGCTGCAGACCCACACCCTGTTGCAAAAGAATAAGCACCATAAGCCTCAGGCAATGCATTAATAAAACCACCAGTACTTCCCCCTATATAACCACCCAAAACTTTACCATTAGTGCTACCCGTGTATCCATCACCAGTCCAAATCACCTGTTCAGTGGTCGTACCATAAGGATGACGACCATTAAACGCTTGATCAGTAATAAATCTATTATATTGTTGCTCTGCGGTTATTCGTCGATTATCAGCAATTCCTTGTTGTTGTTTGCCGCCACGACCAACAACGTTGTCTGCACCACAGAAGTCATCATCACCAGAAAAAACAACACTCCCATGACTACCATGCGGATACATAACATTAACACTATTTGTGCTTCTAATTATCTCTCCTGTTATTGAGAGATTCGCCGCAAAAACAGGAGAAACACTCGATAAAAGTGTGGCCATTACCGTACTAAGAGAGATAACTTTAATTAAATTTGGTGTGGAATATTTTTTTTTCATAACAAACTCTCCAATGAAAAAAACTTAAAAACACCTTCAAAACATAAAAAAGACACATTTTAGCATTACTGATCTCTTTGGAACTTAGAGTAGAGAATCATTGCTTAGAGTGTGAACATTTTGAGTCTTTTGTTTTGTTTGTGCTCTCTGTGTTGGGACCTAAATGCTTGTCTTTTTGATTATGTTTTTTGACATAAAGATAACACATTTAGAGTCTAAGGGTTTTAGTGTGTTGTTTTTTCCTAAC
>NZ_JBHIQK010000034.1:0-2378 GCF_042196545.1 Bartonella sp. AC70YNML | reverse complement strand
ATGAAGTTTGAGACATTGAATTATGCTATTCAGGATGTTCGGAAAGAAGCAAGACAAGCTGCTGCTATTGGTCTAGCAGTATCTAATTTAAGCTATGACGATACACCGGGAAAATTAAGTTTTTCACTTGGTACGGGTGTATGGCGCAGTCAATCTGCACTTGCTATTGGAGCTGGTTATATGTCTGAAAATGGAAGATTTCGCTCTAACGTATCTGCAACAAGTTCTGGGGGACATTGGGGTGTAGGTGCTGGATTTAGGGTAACACTGAATTAACAATAGAAAATTCGAAATAAATTTTCCTTCTCTTATCAAATGCGTTACATGTGCCATTTAAAGAGAAGGAAAGTTATTTTTATCATAAATGAATAGCAATAAAAGATAAGGGCGTATTTCGAGTAAAAATATATTTTTTATTGTGAAATTTTATATGAAAAAATTATTTATCATCTCCAAAAGGAATTATTTGAATAATCGATATTTATTTTTAAGAGAGTTTTTCCTTCTTGTCTCATCAGACAAGGGGAAAAATTTTATAAGAAGTGATATTTTACACAGAAATTCATAGAGTAGTATACTTGTAAAGTTTTATAATAATATATTCTGTAATAATAATCTTAATGGGACTAATTAACAAAAAAATCACAAATGCAGAGTGATGTTTTCATATAAATTAACAGCATACGTGTAACCGCACAATATTTGAAAACTATACAGTTTATAGTTTATAATAGAATATCCACTGGGGGTATCCTTAAAGAAATAAAAAATCTCATTTTTTCCTTGCTATTTTTTAATAATCTGTATAAAGTGCGAAAAATTAATTAAAGGAAACTAGAAATCTTCTCGCAAAGCGGGGTGCGGTAAGTTATGGCAAAATTACAAAATCACAATTATCTGATCTCAAAAAGCTTTAAGAGATATAAATATGAAGCTCAGGGGTATCTCGCTTATTTTTACGGCAGAAGCGTAATAACCCTACAAAAAATGCTCTAAATTACTCAGCAAACAACTTAAGTAACTTCCGCAATAAAAACCTTTTATTGCCTCTTAAACACATAACACCTAATAATAGTACGCAAACATGTTTTTTCTACACTTCGTTCACCTTTCTTCACCTTTAAATTTAAAGGATCTGCTAAAGAAAACCCCACCTCCTTAAAGGAGGATAAATAAAAACCTTATTAATTGGACTATCGATCCCGTCGACTACTATATCATTGATATCTTAGATAGTCCTCTTCCGCATTATGACAACCCTAATCTTTTATAAAAAAATAATTTCTGGAGCTTAGTAGCACCGGAATGTGTCTTTTTAATGTTTTTAATATCTTTTTCTTACTTAGAGGATTTATTATGAAAAAAATATATACCACACCACGCACGCTAGCAGTGAGTAATTTAAAAAAAACTTGCTCACCTTATCGATTACCTTTTATTAAAACGCTTTCATTGGTTTCAGTAGCTGTTTTTTTATCCGGTGCTTCTCCTGTTTCTGCTTGTGATGCGTGGGGCAATATATCGCAGTATTTTGGTGCTGGTACAAATGTACTTAAAGATATTGCACCAACTTATATAATTAACGGTAGAGTGTACAGAGATGTTGGCTCTGCATTATATGGTTTGGAACGTTATGCTGCTGAAGTTGCGGGCAATAATCTTGTTAAGCAAGATAGCTCAGGGTTTATTACAATTGGTGCGAATGCACGTGGCAATAGAATAAGCATTGAAAATAGCTCTCATGAATTGAGAACTCTTACTGGTGTTAATAATGGTGTGATTTCGCCATTCTCGTCTGATGCAGTTAATGGCTCCCAAATTTTTTCTCTAGGTCTTGCTATTTCTAGTTATTTTGGTGGTGGTGCTGGATTTGATAGAGTAAAATGGACGCCTCCTACTTTTAAAGTTAAGGTTTTTGATAAGGATGGTAATGGAGCTGAAAAGAGCTATCATAATGTTGCAGATGCCTTTACAGGCGTAAATAGTTCTTTCACAAATCTTGATAAAAAGATTGAAAATGTAGTCGTTAATGTGGCAGGGAACAACCTTGTTAAGCAAGATGATACGGGACTTATTACCATTGGTGGAAAAGTAAATGGAACGAGGGTAAGTATTGCAAATATTGATAATGCGGTTCGGACTCTTTCAGGTGTTAATGCTGGTTCTATTACAGCAACATCGACTGATGCAATCAATGGTTCTCAACTTTATTCCATGAGCAATGTCGTTGCAGGCTATTTTGGTGGTGGTGCTGGCTATAAAGATGGAAATTGGAGTGCTCCTACTTTTACAGTTAAGGTCTTTGATAAGGATGGTAATGGAGCTGAAAAGAGCTATCATAATGTTGCAGATGCCTTTACAGGCGTAAATAGTTCTTT
>NZ_JBHIQK010000033.1:0-2618 GCF_042196545.1 Bartonella sp. AC70YNML | reverse complement strand
ATTTCCTTGAACAAGGATAAATCCTCTAGTGATTATCATAGTGTTGTGGAACAATCAGGCATCAAAGCGGGTGATGGTGGTTTTAAGATCAACGTTAAAGATAAAACAACGCTGACCGGAGGTATTATTGAAAGCACCGCGCCGGCAGATAAAAACAGCCTGACCACAGGAAGCATTACCACCAGTGATATCAGCAACAGTGCGCATGCTCAAGCTAGCAGCCAAGGTTTAAGCATTTCTGCGGGTGGTCCGATGTATCAGGGCAAATATGGTGTCGGGAAAAACATTGCTAAAAATGTCTTAGATCATTCAAAAGCTAAAGATTCAGAAGAAGGCTATACCAAATCTGCTATCAGCAATGGCACTATCGTCATTACTGATGAAGCAGGGCAGAAGGCATTGACAGGGCAAGATGTGGAACAAGCCATCGCCTCCCTTAATCGTGATACCGCCACCGCCCATAAGGGTGTACAACAGCTCGATGCAGGCAAGCTGGAACAAATCGTCCATGAAAATCGTGAAATGGCAACTCAACTCTTAGAAGAAGGGTTTAAATACAGCGATGACTCCTATAAAACCATGTTTATCAAAGAGCACCCCATCGCCGTGGTGGATCGTGATGAAAAGGGTAATATAATCTATAAAATAGATGCGAATGGGGTACCTATAAGAGACGCTCGTGGACAACAAATACCTAAGTTTCATTATTTAACGGATGAAGAAAAGCAGCATTTGCAAGAAGGCTCTGATGGCAAAGTGCATGTGTCCTTTAATGGCATCTTTACGCCACCAGAGGAAGCCGCTGTTTATGCAGAGCAACATGCGAAGGATAAAAATAATCCGCTTTATTTTGTTGTGTTCCCAGAAGCGGATTCTGCTATTTCAGAACTTCTAGTCGCGGGCTATCAGAAGTTTATGGAAAATAACTTTTGGGGTTTGACCAATTCAACACAAGAAGCAAAAGATTTGATGTATAGCTATGGTCTTACAGGGTTAGAACTTTATGGACATAGTCGCGGGACAATGACATTGGGAAATATGCTGAATTCTTTCAAACAAGAAGGTGTTCACGGTATAGCCGACAACACGACTATCAATTTCTATGGACCAGCCTTTAATGTTTTAGTTGCATCCGGTCTGTTAGGTTATGTAAGTGATAGCAAACAAACCATTGTTGGTTTTGATGGGAATAGATATGACTTTGTCAGCAGAATTATTGGCGGCAATGGCTATACCTACGAGACAATACCTACTGGTAGTAACATGTGGAAAGAATGGTGGAGAGTGATCATGAATCCCATAAGCTCCCATACTTGCCTTGGAGATGCGGGGCGTATGTGCAACATGCTTTACGGCTCATCTCATCGTGAACAAGTTCCTTCAAGTAAATCATGGAGTAAAAAATGAAACACATCGTAAAATTATTAAGTGCTGTAACTTTGTTAAGTATAGCTGGGTGCCAGTTTAATAAAACTCCCATATCTTCTATAGGGGCATGGGAGAAGCCAGGAGCAGATTTTACGGAGATAGGAAAAGCCTTGTTAGAATGCGGTATGCCAACCCCTTATGATAAGGATCCAGAAAGTAGAAAGCTCAGTAATAATGCAAATGCAACCATTGATGCTTGCATGCTCCAAGCGGGATTTCGCTATAAATATGATGTGGGGGGAGGCTGGTGTGGAAATCATAAAGCTGAAAACTTGCCCATTTGTCGTCCAGGCGCTGTTGTTCCACAGCGCAGTGTCAAGAAGCGCTTGAACAGCCCTTTTTGTAAAAAGCATCCAGAACAATATGAATGCTATCCTTAAGTCTTTCTTGTGATGATCAACAATCTGTCATCCTTGCCTTTACTTGGAATGGCAGGATTGTTTTCTCAATCTACCATCTCAACTCAGTCCAGAACTGTCTTGAAAAACGGAGATAAAATATCAACAGGCTTTAGAGCCTTTTTATTGTAAATAAATTCATTGAAAGAGGGGAAAATGAAAAAAATCTTAAAACTATTGAGCTGCATAGCTCTCTTAACTACAGCTGGATGTGTTAACCAACCTCCTCCATCAACTTTAGCATTATGGGAAAAACCAGGTGTCGATAAAGCGATGATCCAACAATCCTTGTCAAAATGTGGTTGGAAACCGGTTTATGCTTCTCCTGACGATATGAATTCGTATGCGAGTGAATTTGCCTCAGTTTATGAGTGCATGAAAAAAGCAGGTTTCCGGTATAAATTGCAAGATTCAAAAGGGATCTATTTTACACAACCTCCAAAAAGTGGCTCATTCTTAAGCAATTTAATGATAGCAGGATATCAGCAGTTTATGGACAATGACACCTTTGGTGTGACCAATAAAACGAAACAGGAACGCGCTTTACTAACGCATTTTGAGGATGAAAGAAAACGTCAGCAAAAGCAAAAAGCTTTACAAAAGCGATCACCAAAGCGTCCTCCCCATCGTTAATAAAGGTCGTTAGATAAAATCATGAATGAAGTAGGGAGTCAAAATAGTGCCCTTCTTTATTCAAGCGGGTGGCACTTTAAATAAGGCAGCATTCATGGTGTTGGAGCCGATATTATTGCCGGTACAAACCCGATGCAAAGCAATGATGAACAGAGCGGG
>NZ_JBHIQK010000032.1:0-2938 GCF_042196545.1 Bartonella sp. AC70YNML | reverse complement strand
AGAAGATGAAGGATCAACAGGATCAGGGGATGTAGAAGAAGGAGAGTCAGACATAAACGACGTAGAAAGTGGATCGGAGGGAGAAGATGGAGGATCAACAGGATCAGAGGACGTAGAAGGAGGAGAGTCAGATGTCAACGACGTAGAAAGTGGATCGGGGGGAGAAGGTGGAGGATCAACAAGAGCAGAGAACGTAGAAGAAGGAGAGTCAGATATCAACGACGTAGAAAATGGATTGGGGGGCGGAGGATCAACAGGACCAGAGGACGTAGAAGGAGGAGAGTCAGATGTCAACGACGTAGAAAGTGGATCGGGGGGAGAAGGTGGAGGATCAACAAGAGCAGAGAACGTAGAAGAAGGAGAGTCAGATATCAACGACGTAGAAAATGGATTGGGGGGCGGAGGATCAACAGGACCAGAGGACGTAGAAGGAGGAGAGTCAGATATCAACGACGTAGAAAGTGAATTGGGAGGAGAAGATGGAGGATTAACAGGATGAGATAATGAAAACGAAGAAGGTTTACCAAATGGACCATTATAAGAACCTATTCTAGAAGAAATATAAACCCCTTCGAGTCGGAAATCCCAAAAATCCCCCTCACCTTCCACTAATCTTTGCTTAGCATTCGCTTCTCCAAAAGGCGAGCCCGGACCATAACCACGAATACGATATTGATAAGGAAAACCTTTCACCGTGGTATAACCATTATAACCATTGGCGAGTCGAAAAGAACCTGCCCGCGCTGTTCCTGCAACTTGAACGATTGAAATGCTTTGATCTCTTCCCTCATAGACTTCTTTACTTGAATATTTTGGAAAATTTTGCATATGAATGAATGTCGTTCCAGAAACATCCCCATAGATCAATATGCGATCCGTCTTTTGGGGATCAAACAAACCCTCATCATTCAAAAATGTATTCAACCTAATCTGAGCGTTTCCCTCAGCACTATAGACTTTTTTATCTTTTGATGCGAGAATTTTATCTCCTGCATCTATATCTGCTTTTTTTCCAATGCGTAGCGTTTGATAACCACTATCTTCATCAAAGATCAATGTGCTATTGGAAAGACTTAGAGAAGAAAGCGATGAAACAGATTCCTGTAAACCATTGTATTTACTTTTAGTAAGATACCATTTTGAATAACGAATTAACTCTAAATCAATAACCGATCTATCTTCAACACGCGTACCTCCTGTAAGAGAGGAAGCGTTTGCTTTCACCAATAGAGAAGCATTATTTTCAGCTTTTAGCAACACATCACCAGAGATTTTTGTTTCATGCGATAATTCAAGAGTGCCTTTTACTTCATAGTCTTTATTCCCCTTCGCATAAATTGCAATCCCATCTGGAACTGTCATATTTGTCTCTGATAAATAAACAAAAGCCCTCCCCGTAATAACTTTTTTGGTTTCTAAATTTTTTTCATCATCTCGTTGCCTCAACATTTTAGCAATCTCTTCTGGAGCTAAAACATTAAAATACAGTCCATATACTCCCTCACCCTGAACAGAAATATTGTTTTTTTCTATCTTAATACTTGTATTTTTAAAGCCATCTGGTGAAATATATTTTTGAATTAACTTACCATTATCACTTACATAACCTGAAAAGTTTTTCATCAAAAATGCATGCATATGGTTTAGCTGGATAAAATTGTTTTTCAAATGAACGTCACCACCTTGAAAAACCTCAAAAGCTTCTGGCAATACCCCCATAGCTCCATCACTATCTGTTAAAGTTTCCTCCCTCCTTCCATGCCCCGTAATCCCCATAGTATCAAGAATATAGCGCCCCCCAAATCGGGTTGAAAATGAGCCAATCTGGTTAAAATTAACGGTACCGTCTGTCATTTTAACCATTGCATCAAAACCACTTATAATACCGATCCCTTTTACATTCAAATTATCTGGCTCAATATTGATATTCACACTCACTAAAGCAATATCCGTTCCTCTCCCCCATGCATAAATAGCATGTGAAGTCCCCTTAATTTCCCCTACTGTCATGCTAATAACGGCATTTTGAGCACGAAGAGCAGGTATATTCTTAAAATCTGAAGCTATTAGATTAATTTTTCCACCATTTCTTACATACGCCCCATAGGCAGATATTTTATCTGGATCATCGCCATAAACTGCTATCTGAGAGGCATTAACAACAGTGCCTGCTTTTTCTACATATATAGCTGCAATAGGTGCAGCCTCCTGAGAATTTTTTAAGTAATAAACTTTATCTGCGAGAAAGTGTGTTTTTCTATCATCGCATTTATAAAACACCCCTCTTGGATCACTTGAAGATCCCGCAGCACTAACATACGTAACCTGCAAAAAATAAAGAATAGCTGTTGTAACGTTGCATAAAAATACATATTTATGAAATACATAAATCATAACTCTTGCCGCCTCCTATTCCCCTACTTCTATTTATTGAAGAATAATGTCTATATTTAAGCTAATAAATTTCTCAAAATACAATAAATATAAAACTAAAGAGCTACTTTAATACTTAATATAACACTATATATACTTATATATAAGTTACTATATAGTTTATGTATAACTAAAAATAATAATGCAATCCAGCAGAGAAACTCGTTCCAGAAAAACCAATTTTCTTAAATCTATGCTGATAAGTGACATCTCCACGAAGAGAAAGTTTTGTTGAGAGACGGGCATTAAACCCAACCCCTGCTTCCAAAGAAGAACCAAAGGAACCTAACTGAAAATCGTTTTTAAAAGAAACGAATTGCTTATCTTCAAAACTATGCAAATAAGAAAGCTTACTATAAAAAGAAACTTCACGTCCCTCTTCCACAACACCTAACGTCTTGCTTAAACGCCCACCAACACGCCCCACCCATTGATGAAATTTTCCTAAATCAACATCAAGATTATCAACATCAAACGCCTGATTAAACTTAAGATGCTGATAAAC
>NZ_JBHIQK010000031.1:0-3322 GCF_042196545.1 Bartonella sp. AC70YNML | reverse complement strand
TTTGCCACTAGGTTTTGTACCAATTCATTTTTTTTCAAAGAGTTTTAAAGGTGTTCTCAAAGGGTCTTCAAAGACCTTATCTAAAGGGTATTTAAAGCTCCCTTTAACGCGTTTTTCTGCTCCTATTTTTCCAAATCACTAAAGCATGTAAAATCGGATTGAAAGGCAAGGGAAACGATTCCTGTCGGACCATGGCGTTGTTTTGCTATAATAACCTCAGCTTTGCCCTTGGCTTGCTCCATTGCCTCTTGCCATTTGCTATACTCAGAGGTGCCTTCTTTTGGTTCTTCATTTTTGAGATAATATTCTTCACGATAAACGAACAGAACAATGTCGGCATCTTGCTCGATTGAACCAGATTCACGTAAATCGGAGAGTTGTGGACGTTTATCGGTTCGGTTTTCAACTTGACGCGAAAGTTGTGACAGAGCAATGATGGGAATATTGAGTTCTTTTGCAAGTGCTTTTAATCCGGTGGTAATGGCTGTAATTTCTTGAACGCGATTTTCTAATGAACGCTTTGAACCACTTGTCATGAGTTGGATATAGTCGATAATCAAAACATCTAAACCATGTTGTCGTTTCAGACGCCTTGCACGAGCGGACAATTGTGCAAGGGAGACACCCCCCGTTTGATCAATATAAAGAGGGATTGTTTGTAAAGAGCGCATTGCGTAAATGATGTTGGTAAATTGCTCTTCTGAGATATTACCACGACGCATATCCGAAGAAGAAACCTTTATTTGTTCGGAAATAATACGAGTTGCAAGCTGTTCTGTTGACATCTCAAGTGAGAAGAAACCAACAATACCCCCTTCATTGGCTTGGCTGTTATCACGCTTACAAGCATTAGCAATATTAAAAGCAATATTGGTAGCAAGTGATGTTTTACCCATCCCAGGGCGTCCAGCTATGATAATCAAATCGGATGGTTGTAGCCCTCCCATTTTTTCATCAAGGGTTTTGATATGGGTAGCTATCCCTGAAAGCTGTGAGGAACGCTTTTTCGCAGCGCTTGCCATGTTAAGTGCTTTTGCAATGGCTGTATCAAAGTTTTCAAACCCACCTCCATATTTTCCTTTTTCGGCTAACTCAAATAATTGATTTTCAATCGTTTCAATTTGTTGGGAAGGTGTGAACTCCAGAGGCGCATCAAAAGCTGTATTGGCAACTTCATTGCCAAGATTAATCAAAGACCGGCGGATAAAAAGATCGTAAATGACACGTCCATAATCTTCAGCGTTAATAATAGTGACTGCCTCTGTGGCTAAGCGAACAACATACTGGTATACAGTAATATCTCCAATTTTTTCTTCCATTTGGATATAGGGCTTAATTGTAATGGGGTTTGCAAGATGACCCTTTTGAATAATTTGTAAGACAATCTCAAAGATCTTTTGATGTAGCGTTTCAAAAAAATGTTCTGCTTTGAGAAAGTCTGAAACGCGATCGAGTGCATTATTATTAATCAGGATTGCTCCAAGTAATGCCTGTTCCGCTTCAATATTATGGGGAAGTTGACGAAAAGAAGAAGCAAAATTATCTCTTGGATTTTCTGTTTTTAGCATGTTCAATGTTCTCATTGCTTTCCTTTCCCTTGTTTGGTGCCTCAAAGGTGATTTCTGTTGTGTATCCGCTTTGTTTTTCATAACGATGTGTGACGGTAGCGGCTTTCCATGGTCCATTGATTTGCCCACGAAACCCTTGAAGGATGAGAGGTTGATCCGCCATGATTTCAGGGCGTCCTGCAAGAGACAAAGAGCCACTGCCTACAGCACGACATAAGCGATCCGACTCGGAAGCGGCGGCAGATAAAGCTTCCTCTTGACATGGATAACAACTGCGAAGACGGCGTACAGGCCCGCTAAACCCTGTCTGATGCTTGACTTGGCATTGTTGCCCTGTTGAGCGATCAAAATAAGAAGCTTCAATGATGCCGTATTGCGTGCGTGGCTCTAACGTGAATTCCCAGTTAGAACAGTCGTGCTTATGAAGTTCAAGTGCTGGTAAATTATCCCCGCTTAAAAATAAAAACTTATGGTCTTTGATTAAAAAACGCGCCTGCATGCGGTCCGCAAGACGGGTTAAAAAATCAACCGCCGATTGATCTGTACGAATCACATAAGAAAGAGTTTGTTTGATAAATTGTGGACTGACCTTTGCTTGATAGCCATGGCGTTTGGCGAGTGTCTCAACAATCTCACCAACAGTTTTGTGATCAAAATGTTCACTCGCTTGTTCTTTGAGTTCTTTACGCATCGAGGCGCTTTTGCCACAAAGGCGCAAAATCTCTCCATCACTGCCCCCAATACTCACCACCGACTCAACAACAAAACGCCCCATAAAGGCACTGATGCTGTTCTCATAGCCAAAAATCACTTGCAGAGTGCTGTTGCTTGAGGGAACCTCTAAATCATTACCACTATCATCAAACTCTGCTTCAAATGTATCGGCTTCATTGCCGGCATGGTCCGTAATGGTTGCGGTTAAAAGACGCTGGTAAAAAACCTCATGAACAAGCTTATCCCCCACCCTCACCTCAATAAAAGGATGCGTGCGCATTAATCCCATAACCGCTTCACCACGCTGTTCTTTTCTTGGCTGACAAACTCAGGCAGAATGACCTTTAAGCCCCGTGGCAACAGAGCACCATACCCTGCAATACCTGGATTGGCTTCCAGTGTGGCTTCTAAATAGCCATTTAGTCCCCCAACTTGAGAACGGTCCCCTAACACAGCCATGGCATGGTGAAAGCAGATCAGATCGAGACTCATATCTTCTAGCTCTACCACGAGGTGCTTTTCTGGTATCTTCATGGCGTTTCTCCTCCTTGGGAATATTGACCATATCCCTCTTGGTATTGTCCCACCTGATATTGACCTTGCGGTTTTCCTCCATCGAAAAACGGTAACAAGCTAATGGCATAGCGAATGCGCCCCGATTGACCAGAGCGACTAATATAGTCGTGATCTTTCGTGACACTGGTGATTACCACAGATCCATGGAGAATGGCGCTATAGCCATTGTCACTCATCCAACGGATCATCTGAACGGGCTTGGCAGCACGAATGGTTCTGGTGATAGCATCTATCGCTACCCGGTCCCCAAACTCTTCCGGAAACAACACCCCATGGATGGTTTTAGGGTCATTGCCATAACCGGTAAATTGCAAACCTGGAGCCTCACCAAAACGCTCTAGGCAAACCCATGAAGCAGAAAACTCTTCCTCAAAGGATTGGAAATTCAGCCAGTCCACATAAAAAAGATGTGGTCCTAACATCAGCAAAGGATCTCTCATAGACGCCCTCCCCTTGATTGTATC
>NZ_JBHIQK010000030.1:0-3657 GCF_042196545.1 Bartonella sp. AC70YNML | reverse complement strand
TTATCGAGATTAAGCACAGAAACATCAGAACGAGATCTTTGAGCGATATCAAGCAGATTGCCATCATCATCTTTTTCGTTTTTGCTGATTTTCAACGTCCATGTTGTATCGTTTTTCAGATCAAAGCGTGTTTGCCCATTTTCGTCATTTCTTACACCGCCTTGTAAGACAGAATGATCTGCGGTTAAAGTAAACATTCCAACAGGCTTTGTCTTCTGCTTTATGTTTTTGAATAACGTATCTGCAAGGATTTTTGAATTTTTGAGATTAATTTTCCCCATTGATTCCTCGGTATATATTCCAATACCATTTTCAACGATCAGATTTGTATTGGTCAAATTAACTTCACCGTTTTGCCAATCTTGTGGAGTACGACTACTTAGGCCCTTTAAATTATTTTGAGACAAATCTGCAAATAACGTATTTTTAGTCAAATCTGGAAAATTGTTAACCAAATCTGAAAAATTGTTAGTCAAATCTGCAAAATTCACCCCAGCAACCCCTGCTGTTGCAGAAGTATTTGCGAGATCAATATGTCCATTGCTCTCTACCGATAGTGCAACTATTGTTGCATCTATTTTGTTTTTAGCGTCATTGACCATCTTAATCGTGCTATTCTTGGATGCGACAAGTCCAAAATCAACTTTTCCAATCGTTGTTTTTCCGTTTAATTCAATGGCGCTATTTTCAGTAGCAAATGCACCTGAGCCAGGCAGTTTGAAGATTTCCTCATCGATTTCAATAATTATTTTACGTCCTTTTATCGTTAATTCTTCGCTTGTGATTTTTCCTCCGCTCCGTGCATTAAGACCTGTGGGAATATTCGTAATTGTTGTTTTTCCGTTTAATTCAATGACGCTGTTTGGGCCCTCAGCTAATGCGCCTGTAGCTGAATCTTCGCCATTTTTTGTGAGTACAACATCTTTAACATTAATATATCCACCCAAAATTGCATATAATGAATTATTACTCCCAGTAACAGTTCCTCCTGTCATGAAAATTTTTGATTGCTCACCAATGGCATTCAGCGCATTATACTCAGATGAAATGATTTTCGCACCATTGTTTAAAGTAATGCTACTGCCGTTTTGAGCAATTATTGCTTCTCTTTTTGCCTCAAAAGATCCGCCGGTAATTGTTATTTGAGATTTGTTATCTGCTAAGATGCTGTTTTTTGCTTTCGTGACGGTTACATTATTTAAAGTGACAATACTTCCTTTGTCAGCACTTATTCCTTTATCCATAAGAAAGTCATCATTTCCGCTTGATATTTTCACATCTTTCAGCGTGTTTTCTTTGCTGGTGGTGTTAAGAAATGATGCACCTACTGCTTTGTCTCCTGTGACCTCAATCGATCCTCCGGTCATTTTGATTGTCGCATCATCACTTTCGGCTTTAACACCGATCGAAGCATTTTTAATTGTTGTGTTACCATTTAATTCAATAGTGCTGTGACCTCTTGCAAACGCACCGAATCTTGTTCCTTTACCATCTGCTGTGAGTACAACATCTTTAACATTAATATATCCACCAGCTTTTGTGTATAATACACTATTGCTCCCAGTAACAGCTCCCCCTGTCATAAAAATTTTTGATTGCTCATCAATGGCATTGAGCCCATCACCGTTAAGTGATGTGATTTTTGCCTTATTGTTTAAAGTAATGATACTACCGTTTCGAGCATTGATTGCTGTTTCTTTTGCCTCAAAAGATCCACCGATAACTGTTATTTGAGTTTGGTTATCTGCAAAGATGCTGTTTTTTGCTTTTTTAACAGTTATATTTTTCAAAGTGAGTTTACTTTTTTTTTCAGCTCTTATTGCGTTATAGGGTTCGCTGTTTTCACTTGTTATTGTGACATTTTCCATATTTCCGTTACCAGCATTTAGCTGAATAGCGGTTTTATCAACGTTGATAGAACCTCCTGTCATTTTGAATGTAGCGTTGTCCGATATATTAACGCCGTATTCATAGGAAGATTTAGTTCCAAGTGGAGCACCAATGATGGTATTGTCCGATAATTCAATCAAACTATCGGATCCTTTAACGGTGACAACGGTTGTAACAGATGGTGGTGTTGGAGAGGTACTCCCCAGCTTTAAATTCTTGCCGATGATTTTTCCACCCGTTTCTGCCCAAATATTATCGTAGCTTTCTTTAGAGACTTCCATTTTTTTTCCATCAGAAACTTTAAGTTCTTCCGCTTGTGTTTTGTGGTAGGTCCCAAATAATAGAATTGCTGCAATTGCTGTATACGATAAAAGAGACTTTTTAGACATTTATGTTCTCCTCACTTAAATTAAGCTACAAATATTTTTCCTGTTTTCCATATCTCCACTTGTTATAAGAAGAACAAACAATATAAGAAAATAAATAATGGTCTATAAAAAACATTCTTCCTGATCACTATTTTATAATTTACTTATAGTCAAATTAAAAAACATAATAATTAATGTATATATTTACATTTAAGTCATATTATATTTATAGTTTTATTTATTACGTATTAAATATATAATTAAAAATATTAAAAATGATATTTAAGGACAATATTATAAGCAAATGATCGTTGTTTGTTTGTACTTTTTTAAGGGTATCACAGTACTGTCATATATTTTGATGCATTAAGGAGAATAAAGGGGGGACAGCATCGTTGGGAACAGCCGTCAGCAAAAATTAGAAAAGTTTATTTAATTTTAGATCTGAGGTGTTTTATACTGGATGTAATGTGTTTTATAAATATGCTAAAGAGCACTGATTGATGCTTTTATAAATCTTAGTTTCTTCTTGAGTATTTTGATAAAGTGGTTGATGTCTTTGTTTTTTTGGTGTATTTAATTAAGTTATCTGCGTAAAGAAATATTTTGCAGTATGTTTCCTGTGTAAAGAGGAAAATAATAGTAGCTTGTGCTTTTTATCTACTTACGACAGTAAAACTTTACATTTTCTTTTTGCTTTGAGAAAAAGGGGGAGGGGATTTTATGAAGTAAGCGCGATTTATCAATAAACATATATGATTTATCAATAAATACATATAAGGTGTTTTTTCTGAAAGTTTTACTTTCACTTGGAGATGAAGCGCTTTGCGACATTTTTGTTTATGAGAGATAAATGCCATTCGATATCTAAGACAGCGTAAGGGGCAGATTTCTCAAAATCACTGAATTTATTCTCACCCTTAAGCATAACCACCCGCTTTAGTGCATATTTTCATTCTTTTGCGCAAAGACTGCTACACGCATTTCACGCTCCCCAATTCCAGCAAATTGGCAAGACCTTCCACAGCTTTCTTTTCAGGATTATAACGAAAGCGCTTTTTTGCCTGTGTACGAGCAGCTACTTCAATCTGGTATGCATCAAAAACAATACCTAGCTTTGTCAATCAATAAATCTTGATGGAGATGATCTTGGGAGGATAAAAAACAAAAGCTATTCGAACGATCTTTTTATGAAAGGGTGTCAAGAATAAAAAAAGGCAGCGTATTGTGCTGCCTTTTTTGATGAAGTGTACAGAAATAACAATATACCTGTTGTTATAAAGTTTTGCCTCAAAACTGATAGCGTATTCCTCCTGAAAAATTTGCACCACTTATACCAGTTTTCTGAAGCTTTTGTTGATAGCTTACATCACCATGAAGGGAGAAATTGTGAGACAGT
>NZ_JBHIQK010000029.1:0-3959 GCF_042196545.1 Bartonella sp. AC70YNML | reverse complement strand
TCTCCACCTATCTTGATTACCTTCGTAGCATCATCCTGCTTAACAAGACTATCTCCTACAACTTTATTAATCTCATTCTGAAGCTCTTTATGAATATTCGTGAATGAATCACCAACACCAGCAAAGGCTGACGCAACATCATCATAGCTATGCTCTTCAACGGCACTGCCATCTTCTTTGACGATCTTAACTTTGAAGCTTGGAGCACTCCATTGACCTTCCTTATATTCAGCGCCACCACCTAAATAAGTTGCAACTGTCTTATTCGTATCAAAAAGCTGAGAACCATTGACCGCTTCACTTGAGCTTGCAGAAATCTCTCCATTGGAAAGAAACTTAATTTTACTGTTGCCTTTCTCATCACCCTCTCCATGCGTTGCTACAAACGCCTTTTCAGAATCACTCCACAACAACGCATTCTGCTTAATATTTTCAGTAACCTCCGTGTTGTTTTGAGTAAACTCTTTTTGAAGATTCTCAAAAGATGTTCCTACACCAGCAAATGCTTCCGATACAGTATCATACTTCTTCTCTTCAACTTTAGTACCATCCTCATTAACGATCTTAACTTTGAAACTTGGAGCCGTCCAAGCGCCACCTGCATAACTAGCATCACCACCTAAAGACTTTGCAACACTGTTACCTAGAGAATATAGCTGATTTCCTGCTACAGCATCGCTTGAGCTAGCAGTAATATCACCATTTGCAAGTGATGTGATTTTGCTGTTCATCTTCTCACTATCTTTTTCTCCATGCAAGGCGACAAAAGCACCTTCAGCCTTGCTCCATGATAAAGAATCTTGTGCAACTCCTTCTGAAACTTCCTTAATACGAGCGTTGATAGTGCTCATGCTGTCATTAATGTCATTAAACGCACCTGCAACATTATTACTGCTCTTCTTATCTCCTTTCGTACCATCATTGCTGAAAGTCTGAATTTGGAAATCCGGATCTTGCCATTCGCCTTTCTCATTATAACCAGCACCTCCACCAAAATAGCCAGCAAACTTTTTTTGCAGATCATAAATCTGTCCACCCGTAATCGCATCACTCGAGCCTGATACTATAGAGCCAGCTGCAAGTGATGTGAGCTTGCTGTTCTCTTTATTGTCCCCATGCGTCGCTACAAACGCTTCTGCGTCCTTATCCCACAACAGCGCATCGCCTTGAACTTCCTGAGTAATATTCGTGATATTTTCAGTAAGTTCATTAAACTTATTCGTTAGGTTGTTATTCACATTCTTGAAATTCGTATCAATACCTTCAATGGCTAAACCAACATCACCATAAGATTTTTCTACTACCTCGCCTTTTGCATCAACACTGGATAATTTATAGGTTGGACCCGTGAAAGTACCATCTTTAAAGCTTGTACCTCCACCTAAGTATTTCGCAATATCCTGAGAAACCTTAGAAACCTGACCGCCATTAACCGCATCATGCGAATTCTCACTAATCTGACCTTCGGCAACATTATGCAAACCAACAGTTGCAGAACCCTTACCTTTACCCAAAGTCACACTCGCATAATTAGTGCTGCTATTATCATCACCTTGTTTATCATAGTGAACAACAGCCGATTCATCAGACTGAAGACTGGTAGAAAGATCCTTTAAACTTTCATCAAGCTGACCCTTGTTAACCGCTTCATTATCCCTTGTCGCTGTCTTAACACCTGAAAGTATTCTATCTTGGCTTTCCTTATCCGCAATACTGATGCTCGCACCTTCTTTTTCACCACCAAGCTTGATTACATTTGTCGTATCATCAAACTTAACAAGACTATCTCCTACAACTTTATTAATCTCATTCTTAAGCTCTTTGTGAATATTCGTGAATGAAGCGCCTACACCAGCAAATGCTTTAGCAACATCATCATAACTTTGCTCTTCAACAGCACTGCCATCTTCTTTGACGATCTTAACTTTGAAGCTTGGAGCATTCCATTGACCTTCTTTATATTCAGCGCCACCGCCAAAGGATTTAGCTATATTCGTAGCTGTTGTTTCAAGATTGTTAGATACACTGCTTACATTTTGATTAGTCGCAAAAAGCTGAGAACCATTGACCGCTTCACTTGAGCTTGCAGAAACCTCTCCATTGGAAAGAAACTTAATTTTACTGTTGCCTTTCTCATCACCCTCTCCATGCGTTGCTACAAACGCCTTTTCAGAATCACTCCACAACAACGCATTCTGCTTAATATTTTCAGTAACCTCCGTGTTGTTTTGAGTAAACTCTTTTTGAAGATTCTCAAAAGATGTTCCTACACCAGCAAATGCTTCCGATACAGTATCATACTTCTTCTCTTCAACTTTAGTACCATCCTCATTAACGATCTTAACTTTGAAACTTGGAGCCGTCCAAGCGCCACCTGCATAACTAGCATCACCACCTAAAGACTTTGCAACACTGTTACCTAGAGCATATAGCTGATTTCCTGTTACAGCATCGCTTGAGTCTTTAGTGATATCCCCATTTGCAAGCGACGTTATCTTGCTGTTCGTCTTGCTTTCCTTCTCTCCATGCTTGGCTACAAACGCCTCTGCGTCCTTATTCCACAACAGCGCATCGCCTTGGACAGATTCTGTGATATTCGTGACTTTGTCATTAAAGTCTTTAACCACATTCGTGAAAGAATTACCAACACCTGAAAGAGCTTCTGAAACACTATCGTACTCAGCTTCTTCTGATGTGCCATCTTCTTTAAGGTGTGTAACTTTAAATCTAGGCAACAACCATTGATCTTTCTCATACTTAGCATCACCGTTTAAGTACGATGCAAGATCTTTTCCTAAGGAATAAAGTTGGGAGCCATTTACTGCATCTGTAGATTCTTTCGTAATATCTCCTGCCGCAAGGAACTTAATCTTGCTATTTGTCTTTGCACCGTCTTTTCCTCCATGCAAGGCTACAAAGGATTTTTCACCCTCGCTCCATGATAAAGAATCTTGTGCAACTCCTTCTGAGACTTCCTTAATACGCTGATTCACATTTTTGATATTTGCATCAAGTCCCTCAAATGCTAAACCAACATTGGTAAAGGCTTTTTGTGTTACCTCGCCATCTTCAGAAACGCGAGATAAGTTGTAAGTAGGGTTGGTAAAGCTACCGTCTTTAAATGCCGCATCGCCGCCAAGGAATTTAGCTACATTCTGAGAAATCGTGTTGATCTGACTACCATTAATCGCATCATGTGAATTTTCAGCAATGGTACCATCCGCTACATTATGAAGTGCAACTGGTCCTGCATCCTTACCTTTACCTAAAGTCACACTCATGTAATCAATGCCGCCATTCTCACCCTCTTTTTTATCGTAATGAACAACAGCCGAGTCATCAGACTGAAGGCTGGTAGAAAGATCTTTCAGACTTGCATCAAGCTGACCCTTGTTAACCGCTTCATTATTCTTCGTTGCTGCCTTAACACCTGAAAGTGTCCGCTCTTTGCCCTTGTCATCCAGAAGACTTATTTCAGTGCCTTCTACTTCTTTACCAATAGTGATAATTTTCGTCTTCTCATCCTGCTTGACAAGGCTATCACTGACTACATTGGTCACATCATGATGAACATTCGTGACAGAACTACTAATATCAGAAAGTGCTTCCGCTACACTCTTATAGCTTTCCTCACTTTCTTTACCTTCTGCATCAACTTTCTTGATTACAAAATTTGGAGCCTTCCATTGTCCATCTTTAGCATAACCTGCACCACCACCAAAATAAGTCGCCAGCGTCTGATTCATTGAATAAAGTTGATTACCAGCGACAGCATCCGTTGATTTAGCGCTAATCTCACCATTTGCTAGAAACGTAATTCTACTGTTTTCTTGTGTCCTTACAGCTCTGCCTTGTTCTTCTTGCTTCTTCTCATGACGCGCGACAAAGGCATTGGCTTCATCATTCCATAACAAAGAATCTTGCGCTACTCCTTCAGAAACTTCTTTAATCCGTGCATT
>NZ_JBHIQK010000028.1:0-4638 GCF_042196545.1 Bartonella sp. AC70YNML | reverse complement strand
CCAGATTTAGCGAGATTTTGTTCTTCATTTTCGCAGATGACTAAGAGAATTTCATCAGAATTTATAAACACTGGTTTTTTCACAAATGCCTCCATACAGCCTATTGGAAAAAGTTATTTTCTAAGATATGGGAGACAAATATATGCAAAAAGTGCAAGTGTCAACATAAAAATGCAAAAAGTGCATATTTATGCTAGATATGTTTTTTTAAAAAGTGCACTATCCACAATTTATGGAGATACAAAATGCAAATAGCGGAACAAGATTCTAATCTTTTAAAAGGGTTTTCTCAGAAAGAAAAGGAAACTATAACTTATCTTTTGATTGCCTTAAAAACTCAATATATAAAATCACAGACTTCTTGTTTTCTTCAGAAAGATCACGATAAAAATTCATAAATTCTTGATCAACATCATTGAAGAAATTGGGGGGGGGCTCGTTAAAAAACTCAGCTATTTTAACTAATTCCCCAATACTTATGCTTCTTGATTTTCCATTTTTGTAAGGATTAATCATTCTGCTTATAGTGGATTGATGGATTCCCAAGTAGGCGGCTAGTTCTATTTGAGCACCGTGTCCGCGCTCGTCTAATTTTTTTTCTAGCCATTGTTGGATACTTTTTTCAATATTGCTACTCATAATTTAAATATTATCCCTAAAAATACGTAAAATGCAAAAATGTGAAAGGTGCATTTTTTGTTGACATATGTAAAAAGTGCAATTATTTATTGCGCTGTTATGGAGTTTACATATGCCTTCGAGATTAATTATAAAATATTTAGGTGGTTTCAAAACTGTAGCAACCATAGTGCAAAGAGATGTGTCATCTGTTTATAGATGGCGTGACATGCCAGCAAAACACCAGCAAAAAATTTTAGATTACGCACGTGATCATGGGATAGATTTGCGTCCAGAAGATTTTTTTTATCCCGAGCGCTTGCAGAGATTAATGCAAGAGCAACACCCCCCAATGTCGAAAATTTGCAAGAGCTGCGGTGTTGATCACACCGGCGATAGATTGCAGCATTAAGGAGATCAAAATGAGTTCGAATGAAATTTTATGGATAGCAGTGGTTTCAGTTTTGCTTTTAAGCGGAGTGATGTTTCGTATTGCTTTGTATTATCGCGCGCAGGTTAAGGCTCTTTCAGAGGAGATTCAATATCTTATGGCAAGAGTAAAAAAGGTAAATACTGATTTTATATTAGGGAATAGAAATATGATTTATGAATGTGATGCGGATATAGGAAAGTCTGCAGCAGAAATTAAACAACTGAAGCAAGAGATTGAAGAACGTGACGAGGAAATTAAACAACTGAAGCAAGAGCTTAAGCCGCGTGATGAAGCAGTAAAAGCGCCGCCTCATAAGAATAAGAAGAGTAAGAAGAAGGGTAAGTGAGGAGAGAAAGATGAGTTTAGTAGCAATTGTTATTTCCTTAATTGCGAATGTGATTTCGTTTTATGCTGTTCATGACTCTTCTAAAAGAGTGCGAAGGCTTAGAAAAGAGCTAGCAGAAAAAAATGAGTTAATAGCGTCACAAAAAGCGTTGATGGAAGGACAGCTAGCAGAAAATGAAGAGAAAATACAACAATTGCAGCAATTGCAACAAGAAGTACAAGAACGTTTGTTGGAATCTGAACAGAAGAAATCTAAAGAGCAAGAATGTATGACGTCATATAAAGATATTAATGACAATCTTCAAGAGCCTGAAGATGTTCGTGCGCTTGTAAGAGAGTTTGTAAACAAAGCTCCAATTATAAATGAATATAGTGATGAAAAAGATGATGATAGAGCACGAAAGATATTGCAACAATTGATGATGGATGAACAGAGAAAGAATGAAGCAATTCAAATTATTAACGATGTTCATACATGGTTTATGGCAAAAAAAACCGTTACAATTGAAGAATTTAATAAATGGGATAGATCGCAATATTTATTATTTCATCTTGTGAGGCCAAAGCCACTGACATGGGCCGAGTTGGCTGAAAAAAGTATTGAGGAACAACAGCGTTATTGTTCAAATTGGAAAACCATTATTCTTTGAACGTAACAGCTGTAAGAGTTCTGGTTCTGGTTCAAAGTATTGAATATCGCGGACGGGAAAATTCACTTTTTCTGGTGGATTTTGAGGATCTACGGCAGTGTGTTCTAAAGTGAATGTTAGTCTAGATGGTGTATTATTATTTATAGGTGCGATAGTAAGAACCAAGTATAGAGAGCTGGAAACATCAAGGCTAAATACATTAAGAGTATCATATATTTCAGGTTTTACTTTAGGTTTTTTTAAACAGAGAAGTTTGAAATTTTTGGGGGAGATGGTGTGTACCTTTTTATAAGGAGGAAAAGGATAGGATATACTATATGTTGCATGAATAAATCTAAAAAGGCTGTCTTTGTTTATACTAATCGAATTGATTGTAATTGGTTGTTTTGTAGGATTTGCAATGAATAAAGCTATATCGATGAATAAAAATACGTCACTATCGGGATCTTTATATGTTCGCATATATTGTGACAAAACATTAAGTTTTCTTTGCTCTAAAATTTCTGTCTGTTTTTCTAGAACGTTGGTAAGCTTTTCTAGCGCTTGTGCTTGTTGTTTAGTTGATTTAGCTATGTCCATGGCATTAGCTAATTCAGCTTTAAACTTTTCTAGATCTTCCTTTCTTAATTTTTCAGCTTCTATTTTGTCTTCCTTTCTTAATTTCAATGTCTGTTTAATAGAACGAAAAGCAAAAATTGCTGATAATAAAGCACCAACCGAAGAAAGTGCTGAAAATAATACAGAAAACGCTGAAAATAATACAGGATGCTGTTCTATCCAATTTAAAACTGCTTGCATATTTTACACACCCTTCCTTCCTTTATCTTTGGAAAACAACAACCTTATAAAACACATTTTGTGTGGAGCGGCGAGGTGATTAACACGATTCTTTGTTTTGATCTAGGTACGCGGACTGGGTGGGCGATACGTGGTGCAAGTGGTGACATGTTCAGTGGTACCGTGAATTTTCAATCGCGCCGTTTTGAAGGCGGTGGAATGCGTTACTTGCGTTTTAAGCAATGGCTATCAGAAATAAAGCAGACAGCAGGTCAAATTGACGCGGTGTATTTTGAAGAGGTGAGGCGTCATAAAGGTACAGATGCCGCGCATGTTTACGGCGGTTTGTTAGCAACGTTAACGGCGTGGTGTGAACAGCATCAGATACCGTATGAGGGGATACCAGTAAGTACGATTAAGAAAGCGATGACGGGGAAGGGGAATGCGTCGAAAGAAGAGATGATTAAGGCGGTGCGTGCAAAAGGGCACAATCCGAAAGATGATAACGAAGCAGATGCTTTAGCAATTTTATATTTAGTTAAAGAAAGGGAATTGGGGTATGTCCAGTAAATTACCATGGACGAGGCTTTTTGCAGACAAGTGGCTACTTGATCTTGCTTGTTTACCCGCAATTGAAGGCAATGTTTATATGCGATTGCGATTGCAAATGTTGCGTACTAGAGAGCCTCTTGTAAATGATGCGCAAATATTATCTCATTTTACGTGTTGCTCAGTAAAAAGATTTCAGAAGGCATTAGATTACTTATTTAGATCTGGACACATTATTCTTTCAGAAGATGGTCATTTGTGGTGTTCAGATGTTGAAGAAGAATTAAAAAATTCAGACGAAACTTTAAATAAGTTTGCAGAAAGAGCAGCAAAAGCCGCCAATACTAGAAAACATAAAAACCAAGAAGAATCTTCAAGAGAGCTTCAAGATTCTTTAAGAAGTCTTCAAGATTCTTCAAGATGTCTTGAAGATTCTTCAAGAGGGTACAATAACATTAACAATAACAATAAAACTATTATTTTATCAAAAAGAGAAATTGATTTTGAAAATTTAGAAACAAACGATTTTGTTGAAAAGGCAATCGAGTGTGATGATGTTCAATCAGAACAAATCAAAACGATAGAAACCAAACAACCAATCATTCACGAGCAAAATACCAACACTTCAAACAATGCTAACAACCGATGGCAAATTGACGAAGCGATGATTGAGAAATTGCCTTCACGAAAAGTTAAAAAGGTTGGAAAACAACTTTCAGAAATCGTTGATAAGATAATGCCTGCTTATTTTCCAGAGAAAGCAAACTTTTTTGAAGAAACCAAGAAAACAAGGGAAAAACAAGAAGTTAAAAGAATACTAGAAGATTTCAAACCCGATTTTCAATACGCAATTGAACAAGGATTAACGCATGATGAAGCCTTATCAGAATTTGAAAAATTTGTACGCTTTTCAAAAACCAATCCATGTCGAAATGCAAATGAACGCGATTGGCAAAGCGCTTGGGATAATTGGATTACGCATCCAAAATATGGATTGGTAACTAAGAAACACGTAAAATCAGAAGTGAAAAAACTATATGAAAGCGCATGTTATAAACCACCGTCAAACATCTTTTCAAACAGACTGTCAGAAAGATTTAGCATACCCCTAACAGCGATTTACGCTTAAAGACACGTATGGATCAGAATGCATCAGGAGTAGAGAGGCTATTAGTTTATTTGCTACATAATGAAATCGTATTTAAAAGCATTGAAGGATAAACAGCAAAGTAGTGAAGTTTGCTGATGATTTTGAGAATAGATATG
>NZ_JBHIQK010000027.1:0-5075 GCF_042196545.1 Bartonella sp. AC70YNML | reverse complement strand
TTTACATGCGTTATAATATTTACATTATGATTTGCTTTTTATGGTCTATTCATACATGGCAATCTTATATAAAAAATAGTCAAATGAATCACGTATAAAAGTGTGGATTCTTAAGTGGATTCATATAAAATAACTTCACACAACCTATTGACTTTATTGTGTTTTTTGATATAATGCCGCATCACCAAGTTACGGGCTTATCGCCTGAGTTTATCGGGACGAGAGAAGTCTCACAAGCAGGGATTTTAGAGGCACAACGGCGTCAATCTAGTCTTAACCTGCTTGCTTGTCTGTTTGATGGCTTGCGTTTGTATCGCAAGCGGCAAGGTAAGATTATTTTACACCTTATACAGAATTATTTGTCTGATGGTCGCTTGGTACGGATATCGGGTGAGGAGAACGCGCAATATATTCCATTGACGCGTGAAGAAGTAACGAGTGTCGAGTATGATATTGTAGTTGATGATGCTCCAACCAGCCCGAATGAGAAAGAGCGTACCTTTGGCATTATCACGCAATTATTACCGTTGCTTCAAAATGCCGTAACACCGGATATCATGCTTGATTTGCTTCGTTATTCACCATTGCCTGCGTCATTACTCAATCGTGTGAGTGAGAAGATGCAACAGCAGCAAATGGCACAACAAGCCCAACAACAGCAAATGGATCCGGAACAAGAAATGAAGTTGCAAGAAAAGCAGCAGGATATTGCGACTAAAAGCCAGATGCAACAGATGGATTTGCAAGGAAAGCAGATTGAATTGTTCATGCGTCAAAAGAGAGCAGAATTGGAAGCCGAAATGATGCAACAGAGGCATGACATTGAACGTCAGAAGCTTCTCAATGAACAAGCACACAATCAGATTATGCGAGAGAGAATAGCATTGCACAGAGGCATGCATATTTGAGAGAGGTGAAAGAATGAATGCAGAAATGAACGAAGCTATGAATGAAGATTATAGGGTTGGTGCACCGGTATTTGATGATGAGAACTCTTTTGATGCTGGCACTTATGATGGTGAAACGATTGATAATGATGACATCACGTCTCCAGAGCCGGTTGCACAGCCCGTTGAAAAGCCTTCAGAGATTGTTCCTAGTATAGAACAGCAGCGTGTGGAGCAACAAGCCAAACAAGCTCGTGAAGCGCTTGTCAAGCTTTATGAACCCCAATCCCAGACACCAATGGTTGAAGGTGAAAATGCACCCCCAGACCCTACACAAGACATTATTGGCTATATGAGTTGGATGGGAAAAAAGATTCGAGAGCAGGATGCGTATATTAGGGAACAGAAAGAAGCGCTAAGACAAGCTGAGGAACAGCAGCAGCACGATATGCGTCTTGGTGAATTTTTTAATAATTCTGTTAAGTCGTTTCAAAATAAATCCAGTGATTTTGATGCCGCGGCAAATTTTCTTTATGAGGCACGCGCAAAGGAATTGAGTTCTTGGTCATCACTTTATCCTGAGTATGGACAACAAAACACAATAGATGCGATTATAAGAGATCAATTGCATGCGCTTGTAGCGACTTGTGCACAAAGAGATCTCAATCCGGCAGAAGAGATTTATAGAATAGCGCAAAATCTTGGCTATCAGAACCAAGCATTACAAGCGAATAATCAAGTTGCAGAACTTCAAAGTCGGCAGAATTCTGCGAGAACCTTAACGGCATCTGGAGGAGGGGGGAGTGTTGGACCAATCACTTTAGCAAGCATTGATAGGATGTCAGAAGAAGAATTTGACGCTTGGATATCAAATCCGAAAAATAAAGCAATTTTTCGGCAATTGCATGGTGCTGGTAACGGGTATTAAGAGTGCATTTTTATAGAAATTAGCCTGTTTTATGCAGGGTTATGGTCCGGCTTTTAAGCCGGTTTTTTTACAGCAAAGAAAGGTAAAATCAATGGCATTAACAACAGTTAGAGCAGATGATCCTCATGCGATAAGCACGTGGTCAAAATTATTAAATACAGAAGTTTCAAAGGCGATACCTATTGCCCCCCTTATAGGCAAGGGTTCAAACAGCATTATTCAACTAAAAACCGAAATGCAGAAAGGAAGAGGGGATTGTGTTACATTTAGCTTACGTACACAGCTTTTGGGACGGGGTGTTACCTCAGGACAGACGCTTGAGGGGAATGAAGAGGCATTACAATTCCTTCATGACAGACTATATATTGACGAACTTTCGCATGCAGTTCGTGTAGAAAATGAAGGTAGTATAGCGCAACAACGTACAACGTTTGATTTGCGTGACGAAGCAAAAGATGGCTTAGTTGATTGGTATGCAGATCGCTTAAGCTTGATGTTTTTCATTCAAGCTTGCGGATATACAGCAAGGACAATCTCTTTTGAAGATCGGATGATAGATATCGAGAATGTGCATTATGGATTTAATGAACCTCTTGCACCAAGTAGTAAGCGAATTATCCGTCCAGATGAGAAAACCAAGGATGAAGATCTAAGTGAAGCAGACAAACATAGCTTTAGTTTGAAGCTTATTGATGAAGCTGTAAAAATGGCAAAACTTGCTAATCCCAAAATTCGACCAGTGCGTGTGAATGGGGAGAGTGTTTATGTACTCTATTTGCATCCAACACAAGTGATGCAATTGCGCACCAATACAGAGACTGGTCAATGGCTTGATATTCAGAAAGCTGCTTATACCGGTTCGCGTTCCAAAAATCCAATCTTTGATGGTTCTTTAGGCATGTATAATGGTGTGATTTTACGTGAATCTGAACATGTTACCCATGGTGTTAACTCGACAAATCGTGCAGCGAAAAAAAGCGTGCGTCGTGCTGTTTTTCTTGGAGCACAAAGTATCGTTATGGCTTTTGGGAACAATCGCAATGTCAATCGCTATCAATTGGTGGAAGAGCATTTCGACTATCAACGTTACTATGGTTTGTCTGCGAAAACACTGATTGGCATGAAGAAAACCCGTTTCAAATTTCCAAATAGCTCTCAAGCAGCGCAAGATTTTGGAACGATTGTTATCCCCACCTACAGTGGTGAACCTGATAATTAATCATAGGGAGAAAACAAGACATGGCAGATCAATTACCACCTCCATTACAGGGAAGAAATCTTCACACCCAACAGGTGAGTTTCTTACGTTTGAATATCTCGCATAAAGATAAGCATCTTACGGAAAAAATCGGAATTTTGCCTCGTGGCGCTTTGATCACTTCGATGAAGGCTTTTGTCAAGACCGCGTTTTCTGAGGCAAAATTAAAGATAGGCAGCACCTATGGAGGCAATGAGTTCAGTGAAAAAGACATCAAAGCCCAAGGCACGCAAGATTTTACGCCAACAGATCAAAAGTCTTTTGTTGCAGATGATAAGGAGATGACCCTTTATGCAACACGAGACAAAACCACTGATGCTGGTGAATGTATTGTGGTTGTGCAATTCGTGACAAATCATTGAGGGGATAAGACATGGCAGATTATTTACCACAGCCCTTGCAAGGGAGAAGTCTTCATACGCAGCAGGTAAGCTTTTTGCGGCTTAATTTTAGCTATGAAGATAAAGAAAACGCTATGAGAATAGGTACGCTACCTCGTGGTGCTTTGATTACTTCGATCAAAGTATATGTTAAGACAGCATTTTCGGACACGAAGGTAAAAATAGGCAGCACTGCTGGAGGGACTGAGTTTGGGGAAGCAGAAATCAAACAGCAGGCAGTCAAAGAAGTTAAGCCCACCAATCAGAAGGAATTTGTCCCTTATGATGAAGAACTTACTCTCTATGCTAAAGCGGACAAAACGGTACAAGCTGGTCAAGCAAGTATAGTCGTTGAATTCGTAACCAATCACTAAAATTGAGAGGAGATATCTATTAACTCCTCTCAGTTTATGAATTAGCAGATTGTACAGAGAGTTGTAAATTAAGGGCAGATAAGACAGCGACTAAGGTAGAAAGTTTAGGGTCACCTGTTTTGCTTAAAGAGCGGTATAATCCACTGCGTTCTCGATTGGTTTCTTTTGCTAAAGCACGCATATTTTGAGAGCGAGCAACAATACCAATGGCATCCGCTATATGAGCAGCATCACCAGTTTTGAAGGCTTCATTGAGAAATGCTTGTTGTACTTCAATGTCTTCAAGATATTCTTCTGGTTTAAATGGGGTTATTTTCATCACTGTACTCCTCTTTTAACTTTAATGCTTGTTCGATATCCCTTTTCTGCGTTGATTTATCTCCACCGCATAACAAAAGGATAAAATCAGAGCCTTTTTGGATAAAATAAATTCGATAACCAGCACCATAGTGGATACGTAATTCACCTATGCCATTAAAGAATTTAACATCACCGAGAAGACCTTGTTTTAAGCGTATAACACGTTGAAGAATAATAGCCTTAACGCTTTTATCTTTAAGTTTCTTAAGCCAAGTATCAAATTCTATCGTTTTATGAATGAACACCATTAGTGTACTGTAATACACATAATGTATAATGTCAATAATAATATTCCTCACAGAAAGGTATTTTGATGACACGTCATTATATTCGGGTTAAGACCGGAGGACCGATACCTGTAAAGCGAGATGTTTATCGTCATAAGAGAACACTTTCGCACTTAGTGTCGGTCATTCAAGATGAGATTGATGACATAGCCGATGAGTATGTTCATCAAATCCAAGAAAGCATTTTTGCAGCTATTCGTTTTTGTGAACGAGAGACCTTTTACTTTAACGAAAGCCGTGATGTGGTGTTTGAGACACGGGCGGGACAAGGTGTTTATGATGCAAGCACTACCCGCCCTATTGAAACAGCTGTTAAAATCAAAAACGTTTATCTGAGTTCTGATCAACATCATAAGTTTGCATTGGAGTGTAAGGATCATGTTTCTTTAGAGCCTTTGTTATCATCAGAGCAGCAAGGAACGCCGGTTTGTTACAGTTATTTTGATAGGAAATTACATCTTTATCCCACGCCGGATAGAGCCTATCAGATTCAACTCATTCTCTCTCCATTGCGTTTATCAGAGATAGAGAGTGTTGATGAGGAGCATCCATGGTTTGTGCACGCGTTTGATTTGATTAAGGCGCGTGCAAAATATGAACT
>NZ_JBHIQK010000026.1:0-5550 GCF_042196545.1 Bartonella sp. AC70YNML | reverse complement strand
TCTGGTTTTTGGAAAGAAATATCGCTATATTCGGTTTTTTCTGTGATGACAGGCGTGCTATCAGCTTCGTTTTTCAGGGTGTTGGTTTGGATATTTAAGTTTCCACCAGCTTGAATAAAGCCGGCTTTATTGACAAGCGAAAGGCTTTTTCCGCTGCCAGCCGCATTGGTAAAAGATAAATCACCTTCTGCCATTATGGTGCCAAAATCATTCAACAAAGCCCCATCAACTTGTAAAGCACCATTGCCCTTCACATAAATTAAGCCCGTTTTGTTGTTGGTCACATTGCCCGTCACGCTAAAGACTAAATCCTGCCCCGATGCCAATTGACCGCTATTTCCAAGCTTCCCCGTTTTGATCACGAAATCTCTGGCTGCTAAAACCGACGTTGTCTCATCAATCATAACGCTTGGGGCAACAAAAAGAATATCTCCAGTCCCACCGCCATCTCTTACGGCTTGTAGCCGCGCATTGTGAATATCAAGGGCATTGGTGCTGTTAAAATCTAAACCGCCATAAGTCAATTTACTGTCCGAGACATCAATATGATCTGCAATTAAATACAGCGTTTGCGGCGTGTAAATATGAGAACGATTATTGCTTAAATCGAGAGTGTTTGCCGTCAATCTCACATCCCCCTCAGCAGACAACACATTCTCAACACTGATCTCTCCTGATACCGATGTCAATGTTGCGTTGCCATAGCCAATGACCTGATCATAATAGATGTCGTTGCCTGCAAAAATTTCAATATTGCCACCACTGGCAATCTGACCAACCTTCACCCCTTCTTTTGCTGTAATCAAAAGAAAGCCCTTTTCATCTAAAACAAGATCCCCTGAACCGCCCGTAGAAACGACACCTGTCATCAGTGTGCCTGCATCAAGGCTGCCAACCTTTAAAACAGCTTCTTCACCCGTCATCAGCGAAGAAAAGTCAACCGCCCCACCCTCAATATTTGCCTTGCCATAGGCTAAAAGTTGCCCAAAATGAACGGGAGCATTTGTTGCTGGTTGTGCTTGAATGGCAACATTTTGATGCGACAGAATTGTTTGAGAAACAGATAGCCCGTTATGAGAAACCAGGGCGATATCTCCTGCCCCATAAACACTTTCAGCGACAATCGCACCTTGACTGCTCTGGAGATCAACATCCCCTTGGGTGCCAAGAACAATAACACCAGCAGCACCCGTTGCCGCCATATCAACCCCACCGGCTAAAAAATGGGCTTGTATATCACCACCGGCATGCGCCTTGAGATTCCCTTGCGCTAAAACAATCCCCTCAAGCTTCAAGTCTCCACCCGATTCAAGAGCCATATCAGCGCCTGACCCTAGCCCTGAAACTTGAAGTGTCTGGCGCGAAGACAGCCCCATATCGCCCCCAGAGGTTGCCTTACCGGCAATCGATAAAAGCCCATCCTGCGCCTCTATTTTCAAATGACCATCAGCACCAACCGTTTCTAACGTCACATCCTTATGGGCGGCAATATCAATATGCTTTTTCGAGGTGATGTGCTTTGCCAATACGCTCTGGCTTTTCGATTTGAGGACAACACCCCCATGACCAAAAACATTCTTCAACGAGATTTTCCCGTCAGCAGAAAGATGCAACTGCCCCGCACTGGCTGCCATATCATGGCGCATGCGAACCCCAACACCTTTTTCGGTTGCCACAAGTTTAATCTGATCCGCTTGTAGAGCCCCCAAAGCAGAACCATCTATCGCATATTCCGGTTTACCGGTAATATCGGTCAGTTCTTTCATTTCCCGTGAAGCATAATCAAAGTGACCCGTCCCTGCTGTCACACCAATTTCTCTGCCCGCAACAGCTCCTTCAAAATGCACTGTGCGTGAGACAATATCGACAATATCAACCGCCCCTTGGCCTGAGAAAAAATTGGCTCCCTTGGCGCCAAAGGTGATGTCCCCACCTCGCACCTCAAAGCCTTTCAAAAAACCACTCGCATCAATTTCGGGAACACCTGTGGTTAAAGTCGCATGGGGCGTATTGATAAAGCCACAACCATCACAGCTTATCCCATTGGGATTGGCTATAATCACATCGGCTGGGCTCCCAAAAACCTCTCCTGGACCATGAAGCGCACTGCGCTTGCTGCTGGTCACTTCATTTAAAATCACTTTCGCCGAACCCGTGAGGCGCAAATGCGGATTGCCCGGCATAATGCCCCCCAACTGCGATTGCCCCACTTCTTGTGCATGATTGTTCCAAATCACACCTGCATTGCCAATATTAAAATCGTAATATTTATTGTGTGATAAGCCCTTGCCATTGGGGGTAACAATATCAATCGAGGGAACCCCATTGGGCGCTGCCACTATATCTGGACGATGGGCGGCATTCGCGTTAGGATCCACAGTAATTTGCGCCTGTAACGCTGAAGATGCGAATAAACAAGAAAAACCAAGTCCCCCAAATAAAACCTTTTTGAGCATCGTACTGGAGACTAAAACACCTAATAAAGCTGCTCTTTCTGCTCTCTTCTCATATCTCATACTTTAACTCCCCAATAAAAAATGCTTAAAGTTCCATTGTTAATGTCATAAAAAATGTTCCTGATTTTTTGTGCTTAACTGTGCTCCAAAAAATACTGGAATAACTGGCATCAAGAGAGACCATGCCTCCCGCAAGCTTGACACCTGCTGTCCAACCGGCAAGCTGGTCACTCTTAATCCCATAAAAAGCTTGCGAAAACACACGCCCATAATCCAAACCAACATAAGGGCGAAGTTCACCAAAAACCTTTTTGAAGGTCGCGTGATTGCTCCACGGAATGGTGCGTAGCAACAAATCATTCCGGCTAAAAAAACCGTTATTGCCAAAAAGCAAACTCTCACGCGTGCCACGAACATTGGAAGCGCCCCCCAACGAAATCTGTTCAGCACCCAATAAATTATGTGGTGAATATTGACCACTCAAAAGATTGCTCAGTATAAAGTCCAAGCCCCCTACCTTAAAAGGCGTCATGACACTAAGCGTACCAGTAAATTTGGCAAATTGTGGCTCCGCATCCCCTGCCCCTGGCGCATGTTTCTTTACTGAATGAAACAAAGGGAGCCCTTGCAAATAACTCACATCAAAGGTCCAGGTCCCCCCCAACATCTGGCGCGAATGCGAAATGCCAAAATTGGCGACGCTATATTGACGGCTGCCCACTTCAATCTTATTACCAAGGAGGTAATTGTTGGTTCTTTTATAAGAAAGACCCAAATTCAAAGTTGTAAGGGAAACACTATCACGGTAAAGAACCCTGCTTGTACTGGCGTGCAACTCACTGGAATCCCCCGTCGTCTCAATATCTGTAAAATTGCCAGGGATAATGCTTTGGTAATTATAAACAGTGCCATTCAATCCAAAGGTCCAATAACCATACGGAATACTCACACTCGCTGAAATGTTATTACTATGTCCTTCTTGCTTGCTCCCACCCCAATAATCGGGCTCACTGCGTTGATAGTTAAAATCCCACGCATCATTCATCCCTAAAATATTTTCTACCCTCAAGCCCGCACTATAACGCGCATAACCCGTGGAAGATTGTCCCATATTGTCATGAGAAACAGTAACCTTGAAAGTTTTATCGGGATGATTGTTAATATTGACAATGGTGCTCCCTTCTTCACGCCCTGGAAGAAGTTCGCTTTGAGCGTGCGCTGAACTCAAACGGTTGATCTGATCAAGCCCCTGTTCAATATCGCGCATGTTCAAAACATGACCTTGAAGCCCAGGAAAAGCACTCCATACAACATTATTATAACGAGATGCCGGTGAACCATTATAGTAAATCTCTGAGAGCTTGCCCTCAACGACAACAAATTTGAGCGTCTTGCTGTTTTTGATATCTTGATCAGGAATGTAAAAACGCGCCGTTACATAGCCTTGATCCAAATAAACTTTGGTTAACTGCTTGATTAAAAGCTGGATATCAAAAAGACCAATACATCTTCCAACATAAGGCTCTGTTACGGCTGATATAAAGCGTTTTTTGACATGATGCACTCCCTCAACAACAACAGCATGAATGGGAAAACATTGCTTCCCACCCAAAAGCATTTCTGGATTTTGCTCTGAAGGCGTCTTGATCCTTTTAGGCGTTAAAGACTGTAATTTCTCAATTCTTTCTAATTGCTGCTTTTCTGAATACCTACGAGAAAAATTATCGGTTGGGGAATGAAAAATAGCTGAGGAGCGCGCATAAACACTTACACCTGCAAACAAGCCAAAGAAAACAACAATGGCACGAAAAATTCTCAAAAGAGAACTTTGGCGTAAAAATACACAAAACAATACAGACTGCCCCCGCTTTGCATTATTCATGAAGCACTCTTTAAAAGAACTTCATGGAACCTCTAACAAGTCCACTCAAAACAGCCACTGCTCTATGACGCTTTTAACAAAAGCACATGCCTCTGTGACCAAAGAAAAATGGCACCCAAAAATGCTTTATTTTAACTGCTGAAGATCTCTCCCCCACATTTATATAAAGAAACCTCTAAACAAAACTGTTTAACCCGTCAATGGTTAATACATCAATATCCCCAGTTTAATGCTACAATATATTTATCAATAATTAGAGATAGATTCACTCTCCAGCTCCTCTAAGCCACTCAACACACATATAAACGAGACATCATGCGATCAAGAACATCCTGTCGTCAAAAACCATCATAGAAAACAATAAAGAAACCTCTTTTAAAACTTTCTACTCAAATAGGCAAAACTCTCTGTACAGCGCATTAAGCAACCGTTCTCCAAAGACAATGATCTGAGTGATCTGAACAGAAGAGTTTTGTCCAGTGCTGTCAGTGTTGTCAGTTCTTTTTAGAGCCTATATTATTTTTTTAAATGAGAGAAAATTAAAAACATTATATTTCAATAGGTTAGAGCTTTAACGATACAACCTATATCGACAATACAATCTTAAATACAATCAATAATATATTATTTGTCAGTTTGTGTCAGTAAATTGAACTGACAAAATAGACTATTTTAGTGACTCATAAAACCTATCAAAATACTCATTATGATATCTTAAAAGCACATATCAAATTTGTCTTTTTTCCATAAAACGAACAGCAAATTTCACTAGTTTGCTGATCTTATCCCATGTCATGGGCTGTGGATAAGTACCTTTAAAAACCCCTTTTGAAAAAAAATATCGGTTTTTTAGCATTTTTCTGCATTTTTTCTCAATTCGTTCAAAATGGATTTAATAAGCTTCGTTTTGATTCTTTTGATAAGAATTAACCAACTCATATGAAAACGGAGCCCTGTTGTAATATGCATCACTTTAATAAGTCTGATAATGAACATGTCACTTTACGCTCTCTCTTAGAATATTATCGTCAACGAGCAAAATCACCCCGTGAATTAGGAACCATGTTTGAAAACCTTGTCATGGCTTATTTGACAAACGACCCGCTTCAAAAACAAGAATACGAAAAGGTTCAGACTTATTTGGAATGGGCTAAGGAGCATGATGAAGATGGACGTGATATCGGCATTGATCTGGTCGCTACAATCCGTGAT
>NZ_JBHIQK010000025.1:0-5616 GCF_042196545.1 Bartonella sp. AC70YNML | reverse complement strand
AGAGCTATCATAATGTTGCAGATGCCTTTACAGGCGTAAATAGTTCTTTCACGAATCTTGATAAAAAGATTGAAAATGTAGTCATTAATTCAGCAGGAAATAACCTTGTTAAGCAAGATGATACGGGGCTTATTACCATTGGTGGAAAAGTAAGTGGAACGAGGGTAAGTATTGCGAACGTTAATAATGCTGTACGGACTCTTTCAGGTGTTAATGCTGGTTCTATTACAGCAACATCGACTGATGCAATCAATGGTTCTCAAGCTTATGCTATGAGCAATATGATTGCTAGCTATTTCAGTGGTAATGCTGGATATGATGCAGATGGAAACTGGAGTGCTCCTACTTTTACAGTTAAGGTCTTTGATAAGGATGGTAATGGAGCTGAAAGAGACTATAAGAATGTTGCAGATGCCTTTACAGGCGTAAATAGTTCTTTCACGAATCTTGATAAAAAGATTGAGAATATAGTCATTAATGGGACAGGTGATGATCTTGTTAAGCAAGATGCAGGTGGATTTATTACCATTGGTGGAAAAGTGAGTGGAACGAGGGTAAGTATTGCGAACGTTAATAATGCAGCACGGACTCTTTCAGGTGTTAATGCTGGTTCTATTACAGCAACATCGACTGATGCAATTAATGGTTCTCAAGCTTATGCTATGAGCAATGTAGTTGCTAGCTATTTCAGTGGTAATGCTGGATATGATGCAGATGGAAACTGGAATGCTCCTACTTTTACAGTTAAGGTTTTTGATAAGAATGGTAATGGAGCTGAAAAGAGCTATCATAATGTTGCAGATGCCTTTACAGGCGTAAATAGTTCTTTCACGAATCTTGATAAAAAGATTGAAAATATAGTCATTAATTCGGCAGGGAATAACCTTGTTAAGCAAAATAGCGCTGGACTTATTACGATTGGTGGAAATGAAGCTGGTAATAGAATAGATATTGCAAACAGTGTAAATGCTCCACGAATTCTCTCTGGGATTAGGGGTGGTGCATTTACAGCAACATCGACCGAAGCAGTAAATGGTGGCCAGCTTTATTTTATGGCTCAGGCATTTGCGAGTTATTTCGGCGGTGGTGCTGGATATGATGACTCTGCAACGTGGAATGATCCTACTTTTACAGTTAAGGTCTTTGATAAGGATGGTAATGAGACTCAGAAAAGCTATAAGAACGTTGCAGATGCATTTGCTGGTGTGAATAATGCTTTAACAACTTTGAATCTTGGTATTGTTAAGATAAATAATGGCCTTGGTGTTGGTGAAACAGAGGTTCCACCGAGGAGTGGTGATAGGCAGAATATTACAGCTGGCTTTCCTTTTATGAGAAGCGCACGTCTTCTAAGAAGCTTACCTCTTATCATAGATGAGGCGGAAAATTCTATGGATGAGGAGGATAATTCAACCGTGGTAACTGTTGCTCCTAGTGAAATTTTAGAAAAGTCAACTTATGAGGTGACTGACAATCAGTTTTCACAGATGAGTAACAGGGTAACAGAAGTTGAAAACAAGGTAAACAGCGTTACAAACAGGGTAACAAACATTGAAAAAAAGGTGGATATTGCGGTTAGCTATGATACCGATGATAGCGGAAAGAAAACCAATAGCATCACTCTAAAAGGTGTTAATGACAGTGACCCTGTCCTGATAGACAATGTAGCGGATGGTAGGATTGAGAAAGGTTCTAAGGAAGCTGTTAATGGTGGTCAGTTGCATGATTATACTGAAGAGCAGATGAAGATAGTTCTTAATGATGCGAACAAATATACGGCTGATCAAGTCAGTAAAGGTGTTAACGAGGCGAAATCCTATACCGATATGAAGTTTGACGCACTAAGTTATGATATTACGAATGTGCGCAAAGAGGCTAGGCAAGCAGCAGCGATTGGTTTGGCAGTGTCTAACTTACGTTACTTCGATGATCCAGGATCTGTGAGTGTTTCATTTGGTGGCGGTTTTTGGCGTGGACAATCTGCCTTTGCGATTGGTGCAGGTTATACATCTGAAGATGGCAAGATTCGTTCTAATTTATCAGCAACCAGTGCTGGCGGTAAGTGGGGTGTAGGTGGTGGAATAACTCTAAAATTAAAATAACACCAGAGAATATGAAAAACTACAATTTAAGCGAAGTTTCGCCCTTGTCTTATCAGACAAGGGCGAATTTATATTATCAGAGTAATATACTTATAAAGTCTCATCACAATATATTCTATAGGAATAATTTTAGTGAGATTGAATTGAGTAAAAAATGAAGCGCTTTAATAAAAATTTTACAAATGCAGAGTAATATTATCATATAAATTGATAGAGTGCATAATTGCACAGTATTTTAAAACTGTACGTTTTATAATTTCATTAATAAAAAATATCCATTGGGGGGATATGCTTAAAGAAACAAAAAAATCTCACTTTTTACTATTTTAATTATTTCTCTGTACACAGCAGTGGCAATGAAACTAAGACTCATTTTGGACAAAACGGAGATACCTCAAACTGACTGTAAAACAGAACCTCTACATAAGTCTATAACGCGTAAAAGTTATGAATTTTTATTATAGAGAATTTTACGTTACATAAATCAGAAAGACTCATTCTGTAAAAATAATTAAATTCATTTTTCTCCTTGCTATTTTGTTTAAAATTCTATAAGACTCATTCTGGAACAAACAGAACAAAAAAATTCTCGCAAAGGGAGGTGCGGAAAGTTATGAAAGAATCACACGATTGTCGTCATTTTGCTCTAAAATCTTTCAAGGAAAATGACTCGAGAAATCAAGAAACAAATCACTTGTTCTTGTGATAAAACCACAATAATCCTATAAAAGTTTTACCTGAACTTGTCACGCGGTCTAAATGACATAAACCTTTCCCTCATAAATATTCACTGTCCATTAAGCATACAAAACGAACTCTTTTATTTCAAATAACTATAAATCACACATCTAACAGTAGCGTACAAATATGTCCCTTTCATTCTCTATTCTTACCCGCAAATTCAGAAATTACTACAAACAAACAACTTGCTTAAAGGCAGAATAAACCAAAACCTCACTAACCAAACTATTAATCAACGTTAATCGTAATCTCATCGGAGTTCTAATCTGCTCCTTTCAATCTTTGCGAAAAACCTAAGCTTTATAAAGAACAGACGAAAAACAAATCCTCAAATTACCTTTAGTGCTGAAATATGTCTTTTTAATGTTCTTGATATATTTTTCTTACTTGGAGAATTTATTATGAAAAAATTATGTACCACATCAAAGGCGCCAGTGGTGAATGGTTTTAAAAATTCTTGCTTGTTTTATCAATTACCTTTTATTAAAGCACTTTCAGTGGCTTCAGTGATTGTTTTTTTATCAACCCTTTTTCCTGTTTTTGCTACTGCTCATATTGTAAATGACGTATCAAACGATTTTAGTGGTGCTACAAATGTGCTTAAAGGTATTCCGCCAGCCTATATCGTTGGCAGTAAATTATACAAAGAGAGTGGCTCTGCAGGTATGGGGGGTGAAGAAAACTTCAAAAACTTAAAATATAATATTAACTTTCAAACTAAAAATGCTTTTGATACTGCATTTTTGGGCAGTGAAGGTTATGAGAATGTAGTGGAAGCATTTTCTGGCGCTAAGAATGATTTCACAAGTTTGAATCATCAGATTATTGAAATAAAAGAGTCTCCTGTCATTGAGAAGAAACAAAATAATCTATCTCAAGGGTATGATCAGCATGAGAATATAGACAGAGGCAACCTTCCTTTTATGAGGAGTTCACTCCCATCACTAAGCCGAGCGGATGAAGACAGGGCGGTAAGTATTGCTGCTAGCTCACCATTAACGAAGTTAACTATTAAGAATAGTGAAGGTAAATCTCGGACTCTTTTGGATGTTTCTCCTGGTAGGATCTCAGGAGGCTCAACCGATGCTGTAAATGGTTCCCAGCTTTATATCCTAGGGAGCAGTGTTGCAAAATCTTTAGGTGGTAATGCTAAGTATGAAAATGGCGCATGGACAGCACCTAAATTCACGGTTAAAAAATTTGCATCTGATGGCAGTGTTTCTGACTCGACTTATGACAGTGTCGCATCTGCCTTTGCCGGTGTTGGTGATTCCATTACGAATATTAAGAATGAGATTACAAAAGAAATTGCTGGTGAAAAAAGTGATTCTTTAATTTGGAGCAAAACGGCGAATGCCTTTGTGGCGACACATGGTGAAGAGAATACAAGTAGCAAGATTACGTCTCTTAAAAATGGAGACATTACAGCAACCTCAACTGATGCCATAAATGGTTCTCAGCTTCATACCCTAGGAAGCAGTGTTGCAAAATCTTTAGGTGGTAATGCTAAGTATGAGAATGGCACGTGGACAGCACCTAAATTCACGGTTAAAAAATTTGCATCTGATGGCAGTGTTTCTGACTCGACTTATGACAGTGTCGCATCTGCCTTTGCCGGTGTTGGTGTTTCATTCGAGAATGTTAAAGATAAATTTAATAATATTAAGGATGAAATTAGCAAAGAGATTGAAAAGGACATTACGGCTGCTAAAAATGACGCTTTGTTGTGGGATAAGTCCAAAGGTTCTTTTGTAGCGATACATGGAGACAAGAAAGAAAACAGCAAGATTACATCTCTCCAAAATGGAGATATTTCTGCTATTTCAACGGATGCTGTAACGGGTAATCAGCTTCATACCCTAGGTGATAAAGTTGCAAAATCTTTAGGTGGTAACGCTAAATATGAGAATGGCACATGGACAGCTCCTACATTCAAGGTTAAAATAATCAATTCTGAAGGCCATGATGAAGAGAAAAGCTATGGTAATGTAGCGGAAGCGTTTTCCGGTGTAGGTAGCTCTTTTACGAATATTAAGAATGAAATAGGCAAAGACATTGCCGATGTGAAAAGTGATTCCTTGAACTGGAGCAAAACGGCGAATGCCTTTGTTGCAACGCATGGATCAGGTGAAGCGAAGACAAATAGCAAACTTACATCTCTATTAGATGGGGACATTAAATCTGGCTCGACGGATGCAGTAACGGGTAACCAGCTTCATAAATTGGGCGATCAGGTAGCAACATATTTTGGTGGTAATGCTAAGTATGAAAATGGCACATGGACAGCTCCTTCTTATAAAATCTCTACTATTACTAATGATGGTGCGGTAACGGATAATACTTATAACGATGTTGGAAGTGCGTTTGCGGGTCTTGATACGAGTGTCCAGAATGTAAATACGCATCTGTCTAATGAGGTCAAAAAGTTTGATGAAAAAATAAGTAATATTACTCAATCAGTTCAAGGTGATTCCTTGTTGTGGAGTGAAACGGCTAAAGCCTTTGTTGCAACGCATGGCTCAGGGGATGCGAAGACAAATAGCAAGCTTACATCTCTATTAGATGGGGATATTAAATCTGGCTCGACGGATGCAGTGACGGGTAACCAGCTTTTTGCGACCAATAAGAGTGTTGCAACTTATTTAGGTGGTGGCGCTAAATATGAAGAAGGTCAATGGACCGCTCCTACATTCACGGTTAAAGGCTTTAAAGAAGATGGTACAACAGAAGATAAAGAATATCACGATGTAGCATCTGCGTTTGCTGGAGTAGG
>NZ_JBHIQK010000024.1:0-6209 GCF_042196545.1 Bartonella sp. AC70YNML | reverse complement strand
CTTATTTGGAATGGGCTAAGGAGCATGATGAAGATGGACGTGATATCGGCATTGATCTGGTCGCTACAATCCGTGATCAAGGAGGTTATGCGGCTATTCAATGTAAATGCTATGATGCTTCTCACATAATTAAAAAAGAAGATATTGATAGCTTTATCGCTACCTCTGGGAAAAAGATTTTTACGCGCCGTATTTTGGTTGATAGCACCGAAAGCAATTGGAGTGATAATGCTAACAACACTTGTGATGGTCAAGAGGTTCGTATTCAACAGATTAATCTGTTTGATTTAGAAAACAGTCAAATTGATTGGGGGGCTTATAAAGAAAAAGGTGAAGCTACCCTTAAAGAGCAACCTAAAAAAAAGCTTTTAGATCATCAAAAAGAAGCTCTTGAGAAAGTCTGTGAAGGTTTGCAAGAAGCAGACCGTGGCAAGCTGATTATGGCATGTGGAACAGGCAAAACGTTCACTAGCCTTAAGATAGCAGAACACATAGCAGGAACTGGCAAGCGTGTGTTGTTTCTGGTACCCTCCCTTGCTTTGATGTCACAAACAATCCGTGAATGGACCCTTGATACAGAAGTGCCCTTGCGTTCCTTTGCGGTATGTTCAGATACACAAGTGGGTAAGCGTCGTAAAGGGAAACATGATGATGAGGCTAGTCTCGATGCCTCTGATCTTGTCTTGCCGGCTACGACCGATGCGCAAGCACTTGCGCGTAAAGCCAATAAGACTTCTCTTGATGTTATGACCGTGGTCTTTTCGACTTACCATTCTATCCAAGTGATTTCGGATGCACAAAATACCCATGGGTTACCTGAATTTGATCTGATCATTTGTGATGAAGCCCATAGAACAACTGGTGTTGTGTTGGGAACAGACAAGCATGAATCTGAATTTATCAAGGTTCATGACAATAGCATTATTCGAGGCAAAAAACGCCTCTACATGACAGCAACCCCAAAGATCTTTAGTGACAAGCTAAAAAGGAATGCTTTCTTATCCAATAACGTTTTAGTGTCCATGGATAATGAAAAACTCTATGGCAAACAACTTTACACTTACAACTTTTCACGTGCTTTAGAGGATAAGCTGTTAGCACCTTGTAAAGTTATCATATTAGTTGTCAATGAAAAAGAAGTAAGCCAATCCATTCAACATCTTATTACCGATAAGAATTATGAACTTATTCTTGACGATAGGACCAAGATTAATGGCTGTTATAGAGCCCTTACCAAAATGGATCTGAAACTTGATCTTAAAGATGACCCCAAACCCATGCGTAGAGCTTTAGCTTTTTGCAAAGATATTGAGACTTCTAAACGCATATGCAAGAGATTCAAAAAAGAAAAAGTGCAAGAATCTTTGCGCGCTCTTCATAAGAACTATAAAGATACTCCTCCTCTTAACTGTACCCTTGCACATATTGATGGAACCTTTAGTGCTAAAGAGCGTACAAAACAACTTGATTGGTTAAAGGAAGATGCGGGGGAAAATACGTGTCGTGTTCTCACCAATGTAAGATGTCTTTCTGAAGGTGTGGATGTTCCTGCTCTTGATGCTGTTCTATTTTTACACCCGCGCAAAAGTCAAATTGAGATTATTCAAGCGATAGGACGTGTAATGCGTCGAGCAGAGGGTAAAAAAAGAGGCTATATCATTCTACCCGTTGGGATACCCGCTGATATTCCGCCGGAAATAGCCTTAGAAAACAACCAAAAGTATAATGTCATCTGGCAAGTTCTCAATGCTTTACGTGCCCATGATGATAACTTTAATAAAATAATTCACCATATGCACAAAAAACAAGACGTAAGCGATGCTCTTGAAATTGTTGCTGCTTCTCAAGAACTTGCGTTAGAAGATACGACCACGGTTATTGATGATTTACCTATACGCTCAAAATTAGAGTATTCAGGACTTAATATTGGGTTAGCAACTTACGAATCTTCTCACACATGTGAAGAACAAGGAGAACTCCCCCTTTTTTCTAAATGTAAAGATGTCATTAGAACTGCTATTGTTAATAGATTTTACGATCCTAGCTATTGGAAAAAATGGGCAATAAATGTTGGTGATCTTGCTCAAACTCATATCACACGCTTAACTGAAGTTTTAACAAAATCAGAAACTGAAACACGGCAGGTGTTTAATGATTTTATGACCGAATTACGTAACAATTTAAACACAACCCTCTCCGAAGAAAATGCGATTGAAATGCTTGCGCAACATCTTGTGACGCGTCCAGTCTTTAATGCTTTATTTGAGGGGCATCAGTTTGTTCAAGAAAATCCCGTATCTTGCGCTTTACAACGTGTACTCAATGCCCTTGATAAAGTTACTCCTAAAGAAGAATCTCAAGATCTCAAAAATATTTCTAAGAGTGTACAGTTTTACACGCGTGGAATTACCACTCTTGAAGCACAACAAAGTTTAATTGTAGAGCTTTATAATGAATTTTTCCGTTACGCTTTTCCGCGTACAGTAGAAAAATTAGGAATTGTTTATACCCCCATTGAAGTTGTTGATTTTATCATTCATTCTGTTGATGATATTTTACGCAATGAATTTGGAAAAAGCCTGGGTTCACGTGGTGTTTCTATTCTTGACCCTTTTACGGGTACTGGGACCTTTATCACACGGCTATTACAATCCAATCTCATCAAACCAGAGGATATGGAATATAAATACCGTTATGATATCCACGCAAATGAGATTGTCTTGCTAGCCTATTACATAGCAGCCATTAATATCGAAGCAACCTATCATGGTCTTATGAAAGGAAATTATATCCCTTTCAAGCATATTGGTTTGACTGATACGTTTCGAATGATTGAAGAAAAAAATTTGATGGAAGGTATTCTCAAAGAAAACAGTGAATATTTAGAGCATCAGAAAAATTTGACTATCGAAGTTATCTTCGGCAACCCGCCTTATTCAACTGGTCAAAAAAGTGCTAATGATAATGCGAAGAATACCCCTTATCCCATATTAAATAAACGTATCAGTGAAACTTATGCTGCTCAATCTGAATCAATCAATATGCAAGCACTTTATGATAGCTATATACGAGCAATTCGATGGGCTAGTGACCGTATAAAAGATTGTGGTATTATTGGTTTTGTGACAAACGCAGGGTTTATTAATGCATGTTCTTTAAATGGTTTAAGAAAATGCCTCGTTAAGGAATTTAGCAGCCTTTATATTTTCCATTTACGGGGGAACGCTCGGACCTCTGGAGAACAACGTAAGAAAGAAAGTGGTGGAATTTTTGGTGAAGGATCACGGGCTCCCATAGCTATCTCTATTCTCATAAAAAATCCAGAATCTCAACAGCGTGGGAAAATATATTTCCGTGATATTGGAGATTATCTCACAAGAGAAAAAAAGCTTAAGACAATTAAAAAATTTGGTAGCATTGATGGTATTACACAGAGCAAACAAGGTTGGCAAATAATTATACCGGATAAGCATAATGATTGGCTTGGTCAACGTGATGACAGTTTCAAGACATTCCTAGCTTTAGGTGATAAGAAACCTCATAGTAAAAAACTGTTTGAGATTTATTCTTGTGGTCTAAAAACCAATCGTGATGCTTGGGCATACAATGCAAGCAATGAAACTCTCGCGAAGAATATGAGTAATATGATTACTTTCTACAATAGTGAAGTGGAGCGTTTTAATGGTGTTTATACACATGATAACGGTAAAACACGTACTAAAACTGTAGATAATTTTGTTAATGCCGATGAAAGCAAAATTAGTTGGAGTATTAATCTTAAGAAACATTTAACTAAAGGAAAGATTTTTGAATTTGAAGATACATGCCTTATTCAAAGCCTATATCGTCCTTTTACACAACAATGGCTCTATTATAATCGTGCCTTTAATGAAATGGTTGCCCAAATTCCATGTATATTTCCAATGGGGCAAGCGGTTGAAAATAGAGTAATACAAATTACAGGTACGGGAGCAAAGAAAGATTTTTCTGTTATTATGACTAAGAATGTGCCTGAATTTCAAGTGATGGAGAATAGTCAATGCTTTCCAAGATATATCTATGAAGATGCTACGGTTTCAAAAAGTAAAAGTGGGAAACAAACCCTTTTATTTACAGACTCTATAGAGGAAAACAAAACTGTTGGTTTACAGAGGCATGATGCCATAACTGATGAAGGATTAGCACATTTTAAAGCAGCTTATCCTAATGAAAAAATCACTAAGGATGATCTATTCTATTATGTTTACGGTATACTTCATTCGGAAGATTATCGTGCCCGTTATGCTGATAACCTCTCTAAAGAATTGCCTCGTATCCCGTGTGTAAAGAGTGCTGATGACTTTTGGAAATTTGTAACAGCAGGACGTGAACTAGGTCATTTGCACGTGAATTATGAAGATGTAGAGCCTTATCCCGTGATCTTTAAAAAGGGTAATCCAAAACAGACAGAAATCTCTAATCTCGAAAAATTCTATTATGTGACTGAAATGAAATTCGCAAAAGCAGGTAAAGAGAAAGATAAATCAACGGTTATTTATAACAGCAATATCATTATGACAGATATCCCTCTTGAAGTTTATGAGTATATCGTCAATGGCAAGCCCGCTCTTGAATGGGTTATGGGACGTCAATGTGTAAAGACTGATAAAAAGAGTGGTATTGTGAATGATGCCAATCGCTATGCTGTTGAAACCGTTGGCAACCCTGCCTACCCTCTAGAGTTGTTTCAAAGGGTTATTACTGTAAGTTTAGAAACAATGAAAATCGTAAAAAACTTACCAAATTTGGTATTAAAAGAAACTGAATAACTTATAAAGCATGCTCATATGATAGGCATGCTAAATTCACAAGGGGTATAGAGCTTATAACTATAATCTATACCTCTCTTGTTAAGTTGATTACCTACCATCTTAAAGGGAGTGTTTATATGCGTTATTCTAAAAAGAAATCATTTGCACTTTTAGATACTCTTATTTGGATTGCCTTTAAGAGATTATATCGTAATTTAAAATGAGTGCTTTATCCTTTTCAAAAGCTTTGTTTAAAGAGGGTTATGTATATTCATTTTCTTATATTACTTATAGGTTTTGAATGTTTTCACTCCCCCCAAAACCCTTACAAAACATAGAGCATTAGTTGAATTTATAGGTTGTACTATTGATATAGGTTGTTTTTTGAAAAATTGATAAAAAATAATATATTGAAATATAATGATTTTAATTTTTCTCATTTGAAAAAAATGATATAGGTTCTAAAAAGAACTGACAAGACTGACAAAAGTTTATTAAAAGGGATTTTGCTCATCTCTATAATGATCAGTTTCTATTGAGATGTTTTCATAACAAGCAATAAATCACAATTATCCTATTTATCATTTCTCTTATGAACATGAAAAATGATGCCATGGCTATAAAGAACATAACAACTATAGAGAAAGCAAAAATGCAAATGAAAACATTTGTTATAAGAGCGCGGTGCTATTAAGGTTGTTTAAATTAGAGCCCCTTATAAACAAAATTCACAAAAAATTTAAAATTCATTTAGTAAAAAAATGATAGGTTATAAAGCTAAAAATACGCATAAAGAGAGCTTTTCTAAATATTATAAATGTATAGATTCAGAAAATAACGCAATCGTTTCATAAAACCTATAATATAGCTTTAAAAGCATATAAATATAAAAGAAGCAATTAATAAGCATAAGATATTATCAATACATAACGTATTTAAAAAATAAGAAAAAACATAAAAAAGATAAAATGTTGTTTGACAATAAATACGTATTTTGTTATATAAATACTCAAGTGATGAAAACACTTAAACCGTAAGCGGATAGGTTACGAAACAGCCTCTCTCATGTCTTTAAAATACTGGCTATCTTTTATGCTTTTGTTAGTATATGAGAATTTTGTCGGGCGTGGTTATGCCATACAATACCCATTTATGGGAAAAGCATAGCAACGGACTTACGGCCGTGTTTTCAACGCCCGATGCTCTTATAGAGTGTCAATTGAAAACGTTATTAACCCGTAAGGTTTTAATTATGACAAATATCTCAAAAAACACCCCCGTTATCTCTAATATTGCGAATGAAACGGCGTCTGTTAATCAACAAGAGCCTGCAAAAAAATATGAATTTATTGATGATTGTGAATATATCGATGGTCATTTCTTAACTCGAATTAGAGCCTTAAGAGATTTTGATGATGT
>NZ_JBHIQK010000023.1:0-6862 GCF_042196545.1 Bartonella sp. AC70YNML | reverse complement strand
AGCCAGTCCACATAAAAAAGATGTGGTCCTAACATCAGCAAAGGATCTCTCATAGACGCCCTCCCCTTGATTGTATCCCTTCCAGCACGTCATCTCTTTCAAAACGTATCATTGCATCTCTCCTACCATTGCGCTCTCCTAGCACTTCATCCCTCCCCTCATTGTGTTCTTTCCAGCACGCCGTCTTTTCCCTTATTCTGTCGCCCGTATCATTCTGTCCCGCCATGCAGCGCATTGGCACGTGCCCGTTGCAAAGCATGGGCAACCGCACGACCAGTGACAACAGGATCACGCGCCCCATTAACATGCACTGTGACATTTTGATTGTGTGTGATGGGGGAACGGTCTTTGTCTCTTTGCTCTCTCACAGATGAATTTACAGGAGAAGCTCCCGCAAATTGTGCTATGGGTTGGATGGTTGTTTTGCCCCCCAAAAAACTTGGCAAAAAATCTCTTACATCAATGGAACCAATCCACCCCTTCATGCGGCTGGGAAAAGATTTACAAAAATCGCTCAACTTTGTGATGGGGCCCATAAAACCATAAACAATCCAATTGGCTAAATCTTCGCCGGCTTGTTCCATACCAGCCTTGGCACCCTCCGAGAGCTTTTCCTGTGTAAAAAAACTCTTTCTAAACTGGAACTTCTTAAAATCCCCTTTTTACACCTCTCTCAAAGCAAAGATAAAACTGCCAAAACACGTGAGAGTCATCTAAGGATAATTGCATGAAACCATAACAGCTATAAACAGACTCCAATATTTGTATCATATTATTGTAACGATTTACTTACGTATAAAAGAAGAAAATAAAAAGCTTTTCTTATGAAAAAGAGTTGCCCATGAGTAGATATTATAAACTCTAACAAAGGGCATAACTTGATAATTATACCGCAACAAACTAATAGAAACAGCCTTCTTGATAATTCTGGACAACATGTGCTAGCAAATTATGAACACACCCTTGACAAACTCCCCTTTGCTTCAAGGATGAAAGCCTAAAAGGAAAAATAGAATAACAAACCATTATTCCGCTTTGTATTAAAGCTCCGTTCACATTAAACCATTGCACTTATAGCGTATAACCTGAAATCTCAGCAGCTTTGAAAAAAATATGTCTGATTTTTTATTCTATTTTTAAGTAACACTCAGATACTCTCATTGCTCTTCAAATCCGCACATATAATACGTCTTTTCCCTCATGCTTTAAGACAAAGAAACAAATTCTATTATAACTTACTGCAACTTGCCGAAAATTGGGTGTCTTTCCCTATAACACCAAGATCTTTAATTAAAAGCGGTTTTCCTATTTCTCCATTATAGGCTTTAACGTGAATTGTCTTGCCTTTCACATCTATGAGGTAATAATCTCCATTAAAAAGCGCACCAGCTGTATAGATAGGGATATTTCCAAAAACCTTATCGTTTTTTGCACGGCAATAGGACTGATAATGCGTGTGACCTACGAAGATTGCTTTAACATTATGAGAGGTAACAATTGACTTAAAGACCGACAAATCTTTAGCATTCTTTTTACGAATAAAAAAGGATTCACCATCAATGGAAGCAGCACGCGCATCATGAAAATTAATGATTGTCACTTTACCTCTTGCATCAGCAGCAGCTAAATCGTTCTTAAGCCAATCTAAAGATTTATTGATTTGCACTTCTGTAGACTTCCCCTTCAAACCAACAGTATAGCTTGGATAATTGTGAAGCTGCACATAATGAACATCTCCATAATCCCAAGAATAACTCAAACTCCCCCTTACCAAGCGAACATTTCCACCCGAAATGGGAACCAAACTTTCAGTAACATCTGCATTGAAATGCAATAATTGACTACGGTATTTTTTGATTTCCGATACCATTCTTGAAACTGCACTTATAGCACAAGCATCTTTGTAAAAATTGAATTCTTGAGGATTTGTACAATTACCAACATTATTGGCATAATCATGATTCCCTAGCCCCTCATAGACAGGCGCTCCAAGAGTTTTATAAACATTTTTATAATCATCATAGTTTTTTTGTTGTCCAAACTCCGTCAGATCACCATTGACAATATGGAACGCAGCCTTGTGCGCTTTTATCACACCAGCAACTTGCTCATTTATCTTTAACCATGGCTCTCTGTTTGATACTCCATTGGCATCACCAGAGTTTAAACGCCACGGTTGCGGATCAGCCATGATGATAGCAGTATAATTTTTCTCAAGAGACTTTTCTTTCATAGGCCACATAAATGCATCATGATAAAGCCTCTTGTCCCTTCTTAACTTTTCAGAATCAAGGTTAAAACAACCAGAGAGAGTAAAAGCAATCACGGTGATTACCAATTTAACTTTATATCTCATAAACCTATCACCATAAAAACGTTACATATTTTATTGTATTATAAAAATTTTCTCAGAAGTAATTTTTTAAATTTTCTTGTCAAGAATATGTCAAAAATTCAAAATAATGAAAGCAATGATCCTTCAATGAAAGTGCACTTTGATGATATAAAAGCACTGTTGATTTAAAGCCTTCAACTTGAAGCATCTTCATTGATTAAGATTTATAAGCTTGGGCTCTTGCTCTTTCAAATGTCATCGATACATCAACAGCTTATAAAAACTTAGTCGTATACTATTAAAATATCCCCAACAGGAGAAAAAATGTATTCTTAATACTAGAACATCAAACTCCTTTGGATATCAAGATCAAATATATTAGAATATTATGATAAATAAGGTATAAATAATCAAAAGTGCTAGCAACAGTGTTTTAGTATTACCGTCATCACTTACATTGACAATCTATAAAAATGCATAAGTATTACAGAAAATAATATCATTACTTTATAAAAAATAATATAAATTATGTAATTATTATAATAATATTTATAATTTCTATAATAGATATTTACAATAAATTTAATTATATAATATAAATAATTACAAACACATTGTGTGTTCAATATAAATTCACACAAATTTAATATTATTTATTTTTTAATTTTGACAAAAAATCAAAAATAGCTTACCAAATAAGGACAATTACTGAAATTAATAACAACTATCCATTTTCACTTCTTCTTATGAAGTTTGCGGGGAAATGAATATTTGGGGGCTCTCATAAGGAGAATACTGGTGTATAAAACATCCCTTTTATCATGCACGGCTGCGGCTGCTATCATCCTATTCAACATCCAGTTCACTGCACATGCTGAAACTCTTGGCGTTACCAACGAAGAAAAAGATATATCCGGAAAAACGTACGAGACTATTTATGTAAAAGACAAAGGAAAAATCACCGGTAGCACTGTAACTGTAACTGGAAATGAAAGCACAAATGCAGATACAAACAATGATAAGTATGTTGTAACAGTTGAAGGTGCTAACAGTGCGCTTAAATTAAATGGCTTAAATATTCAAGGCACTGATTCTGATGTTCGTTTCGGTATTTCTGTAAAAGACGGCGCTAACATCAACCTAACTGGGGGGAACATTACAACGTCTCAAACTGGCGTTTATATTGACGGCAGCGACAAAAATATACTGCAAAATGTAGTGATATCAAATAATAAAAATGAAATTTCACAACTCATTGGAGTGCAATCAGATAATGGAAGTAACATCACTTTAACAAATGTAAACGTTACGCACGCAGAAGTTGGTATACTCGCAAATAATAATTCTCGAATCAACGTATCCGGAGGATCATTCGAAGGTAAAATGGATGGCGTATATGCTATGAGCGGCACCACCATTACTGTAGATGGCGGTACTAACGTTACCTCATCTAATGGTAACGGACTTCATGCCATCGATGAAAAGAGCGAAATTATAATGACAGGAGGAAGCGTAATTGGAAAAGATGCAGCATTATCTGCAGACGAAGGTGGACATATTACTGTCACGGGTAGTACTCTAACAGCAAAGAGTAATAACCCTAATACATCTACTAATGATAATAAAATCGAAAGTGGATTCGGTGCCTTGTCTCAAGGCAAAAACAGTGTGGTTGAATTATCTAGTACAACGATTAATGATGCGACAATCGGGCTCAAAACACAAGAGAGTGGCGCAATCAAAATGACTGGGGGAAGCATTACAGCTTCCAAAGTTGGTGCTTTCTTCTTGGGCAGCAAGAGCAAAGAAAACAAACTGAAAGATGTAGTGATATCAAGTGGGAAAGATGATGCGCCACTAATCAATGGAATCAAAGCAACTAACAGTAATGTCACTTTAAATAATGTAACAGTGACGCAAGCACAAACTGCCATAGATGCATATGATTCCACAGTAAAAGTCTTAGGAGGATCATTTAATGCAGAAAAAGCAGCAATATTTACTCAAAACGGCGGCAACATCACTTTAACTGGCGATGCAAAAATTATATCATATAATGATGCTGGACTCTATGCGGAAGGTTCAAAGTCCATCATCGAAATGACAGGAGGGAGCATCACAGCGCAAGAGGAAGCAGTAAAGACAACATCCGGCGGCCATATTACTGTTACAGATGTCACCCTAAAAACAAATGGTTATGGAGTTGGTGCAGCTTCTAATGACCCTGGTAGCATGGTTGAATTACTTGGAAAGACAACGATTAATAATGCTTTCATAGGGCTTAAAGTACTAGATGATGGTGCAATCAAGATGATTGGGGGGACCATTACAGCTTCTACAGCTGGTGCTGGATTCTTAAACAGTAACAGTCGTGAAAACAAACTAGAAAATGTGACAATATCGGGTGTTAAAAAGGATGTGCCACTGTTCTTTGGAATAAAAGCAGATAAAAGTACCGTCACTTTAAAAAATGTAACAGTGACTCAAGCAGCCACCGGTGTATTTGAAAAAGGTGTATTAGCAGAGAATGATTCGACAATAACAATCTCGGGAGGATCATTTCATGCACAAAATACAACAATATCTGCTCAAAACGGCAGTGCCATCATTTTAACCAACAATGCAAACATTACATCATCTGATAATGTTGGACTCTATGCGGAAGGTTCAAAATCCACCATCACAATGACGGGAGGAACTGTAACCGCTGCAAACATGGCAGTGTTTGCAAAAAAAGGTGGGCATATTGATGCCACAGATGTTGCTTTAACAACAGAGGGAAAAGGAAGCGGTGCATTTGTAAGTGGCAATGACAGCACAATTCAATTGCATGGTGATACAATAATTAACAATACTTTGAGCGGACTCGATGCCGGTAATGGTGGTAAAATCATTAGCGAAAACTTATCGATAATCGGTGGTGAAGCACTTGAAGGCCCCGACAACGAACGCACTGGTATATGGACATCGGACTCTGGTAGTGAAGTTAGGTTAATGGGCAAAACAACCATTCAAAATGTTGATGAAGGGTTTTATGCAGACGGTGGAAGTAAAATCATTAGCGGAGATTTAACAATAACTGGTGGTGAAAGTAAAAAACAAACCGTTGCTGTAAACGTTGCGGAACTTGGTAGTGCAATCGAATTAAATGGTAAAACAATCATTCAAAGTTTTGATGTTGGTCTTTTTGCAGGAAATAATAGCACGATTAAGATGACGAATGGTTATATTGGAACAGCAGAGAATACAATCAAAAATAAAATAGAAGCAAAAAAAGTTGCACTATGGGCGGCATTTAACGGACATATTGATGTCGTGAATACTTCTATGATAGCAGGAGTTGCTGGTTTGCAATTTATAGCTCTCTCTAATCCTGATCTAGATTATCCAGATGTTCCACAAAAACGTAAAAACAGTGAAATCAATTTGACAAATGCAGATGTTCACGCTGAAAATGGTACTGGAATTTTTGTTGGAGCTTTCACTAACACAAACATGGAAGATATTCCAACTTTATCAATCGGTACAGTCAGTCTCAAAAATTCAGAAATCCATGCCGACGTATTATTAGGAGATGGACTTTTCGAAGATCCAAAATCTTGGAAAAACGACAATTATTGGAACAATAAAGAGGTTAAAGCGATCTCCAATGGCACCTTCACCTTAAGTGCTGATCAGTCTACTCTAGAAGGCAGAGCGAATATTGCTAAAGACAGAAATGTACGTTTTGATCTGAAAAACAATACGAAATGGACGTTGAAAATCAGCAAAAACGAAAAAGATGCTGATGGCAATCTCCTTGATATCGCTCAAAGATCTCGTTCTGATATTTCCACGCTTAATCTCGATAACAGCTCCATTGTTTTTGAGAAACCAACAGAAGATCACTACCAAACATTGCATATAGGTTCTGGTAAACCAGACACGCAAGAAGTCTACAACGCAACGGGAGACGCAAAGATTTACTTCAACATTGCTTGGAGTAATGGCGTAGTAAGTGCCGATCAAAAAACCGATAGGCTTCTCATTCACGGTGATGTCTCAGGCTCCACAACAGTTTATATTAAAAGCGATTCTGGAAATGAAAGTAGTGTAGTCAATGCTGCTGATCCTTCAAATATAGGTGGACTCTCGCTCATCCAAGTTGCAGGAAAAGCACAGGAAGACTCCTTTAAATTAGCCAAAGGCTATACCACACTAGGGGGAGAACCTTACAAATATACACTAACTGCTTATGGACCAGACTCAAGCCATGGTACAGCCGATATTGAGCAAAACCTCTTTGATGAGAAGAATGAAAATTTCTGGGATTTCCGCTTACATAAAGAAATTCTTGAAACGGATTCTGGTCCAAGTGTGATCGTCCCTGTAGCACAAACGGCCAGTTACTTAGTCATGCCAAATGCTCTCTTCTATAGTGGATTAACTGATATGGCTAAACAAAACGCATTCTTAGCCAATATCAGAACATCTGTCTTAGGAAAAGAAGAGGAAAAACAAACCGGTTTCTTCCTCTATACTTACGGA
>NZ_JBHIQK010000022.1:0-7026 GCF_042196545.1 Bartonella sp. AC70YNML | reverse complement strand
GTTAGGAAAAAACAACACACTAAAACCCTTAGACTCTAAATGTGTTATCTTTATGTCAAAAAACATAATCAAAAAGATAAGCATTTGGGTCTCAATACAGAGAGCACAAACAAAACAAAAGACTCAAAATATTCACACTCTAAGCAATGATCCTCTACTCTAAGTTCCAAAGAGATCAATAATGCTAAAATGTGTCTTTTTTATGTTTTGGAGGTGTTTTTAAGTTTTTTCATTGGAGAGTTTGTTATGAAAAAATTATATGCCCCACAAGCAGCGAGTGAATTAAAACGTTCTCGTTTTTCTTTGGTTAAAGTTCTTTCGTTGGCTATAGCTGCTACATTCTTATCGAATGTTACGCCTGTTTTTTCAGCAAATCCTGATTTTAGAAACACCTTTCTTGAAGGTGTAAAAAGTGTTGGTATATCTTATCCACAAAGCATTCTCTCTGTTGCTGGTTTGAATGATTCTGAAGACTATGCAAATTTTCTAATCAATTTTTTTTCTGATACGGATGATAATAGTTCCATAATAAATGTTTTGACAGAAGGTAGCCGTTTTGCGCGAGTTGGAAATGTTGGTGATAAAAAAGCGCTACAACTTACAAGAAGTATTCATACGAATTCTATAGATGGTGCAGATTTTTCAAACCCTTCTGGTTTGTTAAGAACAGTATCGACCCAAAGAGCTGCAGCAAAAGGCAATGGTCATCCTCTGGAGCAGGGTTATAGTGCGAGTGCAAAAGGTTATGATGCTATTGCGTTAGGTCCATTGGCGGAAGCAAAACAAGATAGAAGTATTGCTATAGGTTTGTCTTCTTACGCTAATGCTCATAATAGTATTGCGATTGGTTCTGCTCCAGACTTTGCTACTGAAGAGCAAAGAACAACTGCTGGAGATGAAAAAGCAATTGCCATAGGTTTTCAAGCTAGAGCTTTCGGCAAGTTTACAATAGCGTTGGGGGATTCTGCTAGCACTACACAGGAAGATGCGATTGCTATTGGTCATCATGCAAAAGTAGATATACACCAAGGTGTTGCTATAGGAAGTAATTCTGTAGCTGATAGGGCTGATGGTATTTTGGGGTATGCTTCTTTGCAGCAGGGACCGGCAAAAAACACTGAAGTGCAATGGAAAAGTACGCAGGGTGCCGTTAGTTTTGGTAATCCTAGTAAGGGCATAACGCGGCAGATTATAGGTGTAGCAGCTGGTAGTGAACCTACTGATGCAGTAAATGTTATACAGTTAAAAGATTTAGAAAGTGTCGTAAGAAAAGGCGGTTGGAAACTCTCTGTTGGGGGTAAGAATGGTAAAACCGTTATTATGGACAGTACGGTAGATTTTTCCACTGGAAGTACAAATCTTACGATTACAAAAGGTGATAAAGATAATAATGTAAAATTTGATCTATCTAAGGAAATTGCAGTCAATAAAGTAACTGCAGGAAGCAGTACCCTAGACGCAACAGGTTTAGTGATTGCCAATGGTCCGAAAATAACCACCGGTGGTATAGATGTTGGCAGTAAAAAGATAACAGGAGTGGCAACGGGTACTGAAAGCACCGATGCGGTGAATTTTGGACAGCTGAAGGAAATAAAAGAACAGGTAGCAACTAGTAGTTTCGTAAAACAAGATGCACAGACGAAGTTCATAACCATTGGTAAGGATACAGATGGCGATAAAATCACAATTGCCAATAAAGATAATAAAACCAGAATTCTTTCTGGTGTTGCATCTGGCACGAACGACACTGATGCCGTGAATGTTGCGCAGCTAAAAGCTCTAAAAAACTCTATAACTTCAAGTTGGGATCTCTCTGTTGAGGGTGCAGATACGACGAGTGTTAATTCAACTAGTCCAATGGATTTGGCAGCTGGAAGTAGCAACCTAAATATTACAAAAGGCAAAGAGGACAATAAGGTAAAATTTGATTTAGCAAAGGACATCACACTGGAGAGCGTAAAGGCAGGTACAAATACTTTAGACGAAACAGGCTTAATGATTACAGGTGGTCCGAAAATAACAACTAGTGGTATTGATGCTGGCAATAAAGAGCTAAAAGGCGTTAAAGATGGGGCGCTCTCAGTAGGATCGACAGAAGCGGTAAATGGTTCACAACTTTTGGCAACAAATAATGAAATTGCTGATGTAAGAGACAGTATTCTTGTTAAGCAAGAAGAAGGGATGGCGTTAAGTCGCAGTCTCCATGCTGAGGGATCAGGTGTTATCACCATTGGGAAAGGAACTGGTGGCACTGAAATCAGCATTCTGAATAAAGATAATGGGGCAAGGAAAATTTCCGGTCTATTAGGTGGCGATCTCAGTGCAAATTCAGATGAAGCAGTCACTGGTTCTCAGTTGTTTACTACAAATCAAAATGTTACAACTGTAACAAGTGATCTCAAAACAGTATCTGAGAATATAGCCAAATATTTCGGTGGTGGCGCTAAATATGAAAATGGCGCTTGGACTGCTCCTAAATTTACTGTTAAGTCCGTTAAGGATGATGGCGAAACAGAAAACAAAGAATATCCTGATGTAGCGGATGCACTTGCAGGAGTTGGAAGTTCTATCACGAATGTTCAGAATAAATTGACTGAACAGGTTAATAATGTAATTACCAAAGTGGAAAGCGAGAGCTTTGTTCAGCAAGATAAGACAACGAGTCGTCTCACTATTGGAGCTGCAGTAGAAGGCAGTGAAATCAACATAGCTAACAAGACTGGTGCGGATCGGATAATTTCAGGTGTTGGTGAAGCAAAGAACAATAATGACGCTGTTAACAAAAGCCAGCTTGATAGCAATATCAAGAATGTCAATGATAATGTAACAAATAAGTTTAGCGAACTTACTAAAAACATAACGAATATTACTCAGCAAGTTAAAGGTGATGCTTTGTTATGGAATGATGAAGCTAATGCCTTTGTAGCACGTCATGAAAAGAGCAAAGAAGAAAAAGGCAGAGCTGTAGCGACTCAAGATAACAGCAAAATTACGTTTCTTTTAGATGGTGATGTTTCTAAAGATTCAACGGATGCTGTCACGGGTGGACAGCTTTATTCGCTGAACGAACAACTTGCAACCTATTTTGGTGGTAGTGCTGGCTATGATGAGCAAGGACAATGGAAAGCTCCAAGTTTTAAGGTTAAGACAGTTAAGGATGATGGTAAATCTGAAGAGAAAACTTATAGCAATGTGGCGGATGCTTTGGCTGGAGTTGGTACTTCTGTTACGAATGTAAAAAATGAGATCAGCAAAGAGATTACGAATGTAGTGAGTGAAAGCCTTGTCAAGCAGGATAGGATGGGTCTTATTACTATTGGTGCGGAAAGAGGCGGCAATAAAATCAATATTTTAAATCGGGATGGTGATGCTCGAATTCTTTCTGGTGTTAAGGCAGCGCAAAATGGGGACGAGGCAGTCAATAAAGCGCAGCTTGATGCAAGTCTGAAGGATCTTTCCAGCAGCCTTCAGTCAGAAGATTCAGCAGTGGTTCTCTACGATAAAAAAGAAGACGGAATAGTTGACTATAGCAGTGTGACTTTAGGCAAAGGTAAGGATGCAGAACCAGTTGCGCTTCATAATGTAAAAGATGGTGTCATTGGTGAGAGCTCACATGATGCGATTAATGGTAGTCAGATCAATACAATTTCTCAGGATTTAGCTAAGTTTCTTGGTGGTGATGCAAAATTTGTTGGCGGTATGTTTACAGGACCAACCTACAAGTTATCTAAGGTTGATGCAGATGGTAATATAACAGACGGCTTTTTTAAAGATGTTGGTAGTGCATTTACTGGTCTTGATGCAAATATCAAGAATGTGAATGCGCGGATTAAAGAAGTTTCTGAAGGGGTAGCGCAGGATTCTTTGAATTGGAGTAATAAAGCCAATGCCTTTGTAGCACGTCATGAAAAGAGCAAAGAAGAAAAAGGCAGAGCTGTAAGGAGACAGGAAAACAGTAGAATTACGTTTCTTGCAAATGGTGACATTACCTCGAACTCAACAGATGCCATTAATGGTGGACAACTCTATTCGATGAGTAACACTCTTGCGACATATTTAGATAGTGGTGCTGGCTATGATGAGAGTGGACAATGGAAAGCTCCCAATTTTGTTATCAAGAAAGTTGATGCAGCAGGCAAAGAAAGTGAGAAAAGCTATAAGAGTGTAGCGGAAGCCCTTTCTGATATTAGTACTTCTGTCACGAATGTTCATAATGATGTGACTAATGTTGTCAGTGATAGCCTCGTCAAACAGGATGATGGAGATGCTGGTCGTATTACTATTGGCGCCAAAACAGAAGGTACAGAAATCAACATTGCCAATAAAAGTGGTGTGGATCGGATTCTTTCTGGTGTGAAGAAAGCTGTGAATGATAATGAAGCGGTTAACAAAAGTCAGCTTGATGAAAGTTTAGAGAAGCTTTCTAATAGTTTTCAATCTGATGACTCAGCTGTTGTTCATTACGATAAAAAAGATGGTGATAATGGCGGCATTAATTACACGAGTGTGACTCTAGGTAAAGGTAAGGATAAGGCAGCTGTAGGACTCCATAATGTTGCCGATGGTCAGATTGCCAAGGGTTCACATGATGCAATCTCGGGTGGTCAGATTAATAAAATCGGTGAGGATGTAGCTAAGTTTTTAGGTGGTGATGCTGCATTTAAAGAGGGTGTTTTTACCGCTCCGACTTATAAAATCTCTAATGTTTCTGACGATGGTACAGTAACGACTAATTCACATAACGATGTTGGTAGCGCCTTTGCGGGTCTTGATACGAGTGTCAAGAATGTGAACACTCATCTGTCTAATGAGGTCAAAAAGTTTGATGAAAAACTGAGTAATATTACGCAAGCAGTTCAAGGCGATGCATTGTTATGGGGTAAGACTAAAGGTGCGTTTGTAGCGACGCATGGGGACAATAAAGAGAACAGCAAGCTTACATCACTTGCAGATGGCTCTATAGTATCAGGCTCGAGTGATGCGATTACGGGTGGACAGATTTATGATCTGCAAAAACAGTTTGCGACCTATTTTGGTGGAGGAGCAGGTTACGATAAAGATGGACAATGGAAAGCTCCAAGTTTTGTGATCAAGAAAGTTGATGCAGAAGGTAAAGAAAGTGAGGAAAGCTATAAGAGTGTAGCGGAAGCATTTGCTGGAGTTGCGAGTTCTATCACGAATGTTCATAATGATGTGACCAATGTAGTTAGTGATAGCCTTGCGAAGCAGGATGAAAAGACAAAAGTTATCACTATTGGTAAAGAAGTAGAAGGCAGTGAAGTCAACATAGCCAACAAGACTGGTACGGATCGGACACTTTCAGGTGTTGGTGAAGCAACAAAGGATAATGAAGCTGTTAACAAAGGTCAGCTTGATAAAAGATTAGAGAAGCTTTCTAACAGTCTTCAGTCTGATGATTCAGCTGTTGTTCACTACGATAAAAAAGAGGGTGAGAATGGCGGCATTGATTACACGAGTGTGACTTTAGGTAAAGGTAAGGATGCAGGACCAGTTGCACTTCATAATGTCAAAGATGGTGCCATTGGTGAGAGTTCACATGATGCGATTAATGGTAATCAGATCAACACGATTTCTCAGAATGTAGCTAAATTCCTTGGTGGCGATGCAAAATTTGTTGAGGGTACGTTTACAGGACCAACCTACAAGTTATCCAAGGTTGATACAGCTGGTAATATAACAAATGGCTCTTTTAATGATGTTGGGAGTGCTTTTGCCGGTCTTGATGAGAATATCAAGAATGTGAATGCACGGATTAAAGAAGTTTCTGAAGGAGTAGCGCAAGATTCTTTGTTATGGAATGATGAAGCCAATGCCTTTGTAGCACGTCATGAGAAGAAGCAAGAAGAACAAGGCAGAGCTTTAAGGACACAAGAAAACAGTAGAATTACGTTTCTAGCAAATGGTGAGATTAGCGCTAAATCAACAGATGCTGTTACGGGTAATCAGCTTTTTGAAACGAATGATAAGGTTGTTACTTATTTAGGAGGCAATGCAGCTTTTAATAATGGTGCGTTTACAGGGCCGACCTATAGTTTATCGGAGATTGATAAAGATGGTAAGATAACAGCCAAACCTTTTACCAATGTTGGTTCAGCTTTTGAAGGACTTGATACAAATATCAAGAATGTCAATCAGAGGATTAAGGAAGTTTCTGAAGGAGTCGCACAGGATTCTTTGAATTGGAATAATGAAGCCAATGCATTTGTGGCTAAGCATGGAACGGAAGGAAACAATAGCAAATTGAAGTTTCTTTTAGATGGAGAAATTTCTAAAGGTTCAACAGAAGCGATCACTGGCAACCAACTTTATTCAATGAATCAAGCAGTTGCGACGTATTTGGGTGGAGGTGCTGGCTATGAAAATGGAAAATGGGTTGCACCCACATTCAAGCTTGAAACTGTCAATTCTGATGGTAGTGCTGGTGAGGAAAAGGTTTACAATAGTGTAGCGGAAGCATTTGCAGGTGTTGCAAGTTCTATTACGAATGTTCACAATGATGTGACCAATGTAGTCAGTGATAGCCTTGCCAAGCAGGATGATAGTACGAAGGTTATCACTATTGGTAAAGAAGTAGAAGGTACAGAACTCAATATTGCCAACAGTAAGAAAGAAGACCGGATACTTTCAGGTGTTAAGGCAGGAGTACTTTCAGCAGAATCGACAGAAGTTGTAAATGGCTCTCAGTTATTTGCAACTAATAAAAATGTTACGACAGTGAGTACTAATCTAGACAGTGTTTCTAAAAATACATCGAGCTATTTAGGTGGTGGTGCTGATGTGCTTGTAGGCAATCTTCCGACGTATGTTGTTGGTGGTCAGTCATATCATGATGTTGGTTCAGCTTTTAGCGGTGTTGATACATCGCTGACAGATCTTCATAATGAGCTTTCTAAGAACAGCAATGAACTTACACAGACCATTGAGCAGAATGCTTTGTTATGGAATGATGAAGCCAATGCCTTTGTAGCACGTCATGTAAAGAACAAAGAGAAAGATGGTCAAGTT
>NZ_JBHIQK010000021.1:2500-7964 GCF_042196545.1 Bartonella sp. AC70YNML | reverse complement strand
TTCCCCTTACCACTGCCAGTTTCCGTTCAAACATCAAGACCAATGGCTGCAAAAGCAAAAAGCTGCCCCTTTTTTTCTCACGGCATACTTTCTCCCTCATTACGCTGGTTTCTAAAAAAGATCGCAAAAATCATTAATTCTTTAAAGAACATGTCACCCTAGAAACGGTAAATGGGGCTAGAGTAGATGTCCAAGAGATAATGTGAGATGTCTCTTTCAAAACAGATAGTCCATTGCGCCAAGGATAGGGATATGTAACTTTTAGAGTTTTTTCTCTTAAGGTTGCTTTATGTATGTTAGGATAGTGTAAAAAGCTGTTATTTCTCTATCTAAGCCGTAAAGCACTGCCCCTACAGATCATAGGCATAGGCTCAGTACCCCAAAAGCTTTCCCCAAAAGCTTTCTAAGTAAAAATCCGCCTTAGTATTTAGGGATATAGATAGTTTAGGTGGTCAAGGAATTATGTGCAATTTTTTGTTACAAAAAGTTAGCAGATTGTTTTAAGGATGAAGATATATAGGCACACATAGGACAAAGGGAGGGATATCGTAAAAGAGAGAGAAGCTGAGCTTAGATTTAGTTTTTGAGGAGTGTTTCTGTGTGTGAATTACATACACCTCTACGCTCTTTTTTCTAGTTGTTTCAGAGGACATAATGTTTAGCGGAGTGTCCCCTATTTCTGCATTGCGTTTTTTTACGCAGGGCAGAGTTGCGAGTGCTCCTATATCTCCTCAGCATAACTCTACGGGTATTTACACACTCGTACGTTTTTTCCTTTTTCCATAGCGTTTTCGATTATGTCTCTGTTACGTGAGAAGAGTTTCGAGTGATTAGCATTTCACTCCATGCGTTTACACGCTACGACACGTTTCCGCCTGCTTTTATTTTCAGAGATTGATGCTATTTTTATTTTCCAGTATTAAGAAGAGCTTTTAGATTTATCGTTTTAGAGAGAAGAAAGCATTCTCTGCCTATCTCTGCTTCATTAGTAGCATACCCCTTATGAGTCCTATTGCGTTCTTTTAGGGCTGAGAAGAGATCCGATCCAGCCCCAAAGCCGCTCCATAGGTCTTTTTTTGGCATGATTTGTTATCACGGTGTGTTGAGAGAGAGCTTTTGTTATTTTTTTGAACTTTAGAAGAGTAAAATGAGATGTTTTTTTTGATACAAGGTCTCGTTTATCTATGATATTTCATTGACGCCTTTAGAATGTTTGCAATGTAAAGAGACAATAGTATGGATTTTTTTAATTTTATAAGCTTTTTTAATTAGGCTTATTGAGCAGATTATTCTCTGCGTTTGGCATATTTCTGTTTAGATTGAGAAGAGTCAAGTTACTATTACGGGAATGCTAGGGAATATTATAGGGTTAACTATTAAGAAGTGGTTGCGGGGGCAGGATTTGAACCTGCGGCCTTCAGGTTATGAGCCTGACGAGCTACCGGGCTGCTCCACCCCGCGCTATATATTTTAAGACAAGATTTTTTTATTGTCTACTCTCAGTATTGAGCCTTGATATTTATCGTTATATTTTTATTTTGAATTGTTATCTATCATGCCTTTAGCAGACCTGGCGGCGACTTACTCTCCCGTGCCTTAAGGCAAAGTACCATCAGCGCTGGAGCGTTTCACGGCCGAGTTCGGGATGGGATCGGGTGCGTTCACTCCGCCATAACCACCAAGTCAGCAAAAAGCATGAATGATGAGAAGCTGGAATTTTTATATTTAAAGAAAGAATATGGGAAATGAGAACGATCAAGTCGATCGAACGATTAGTATCAGTAAGCTTCATGTGTTACCACACTTCCACACCTGACCTATCAACGTGGTGGTCTACCACGGTTCTCAGGGAATACTTGTTTTCAGGTGAGTTTCCCGCTTAGATGCCTTCAGCGGTTATCTCGTCCGTATATAGCTACCCTGCTATGCGGCTGGCGCCACAACAGGTCCACCAGAGATACGTCCATCCCGGTCCTCTCGTACTAGGGACAGGTCCTGTCAATATTCCAACACCCACGGCAGATAGGGACCGAACTGTCTCACGACGTTCTGAACCCAACTCACGTACCGCTTTAAATGGCGAACAGCCATACCCTTGGGACCTGCTCCAGCCCCAGGATGCGATGAGTCGACATCGAGGTGCCAAACAACCCCGTCGATATGGACTCTTGGGGGTCATCAGCCTGTTATCCCCGGCGTACCTTTTATCCGTTGAGCGATGGCCCTTCCACACGGGACCACCGGATCACTATGACCGTCTTTCGACTCTGCTCGACTTGTCAGTCTCACAGTCAGGCAGGCTTATGCCATTGCACTCAACAAACGATTTCCGACCGTTCTGAGCCTACCATCGCGCGCCTCCGTTACTCTTTAGGAGGCGACCGCCCCAGTCAAACTACCCACCATACACGGTCCCGAATCCGGATAACGGACTGCGGTTAGACATCCATATCGGTAAGGGTGGTATTTCAAGGATGACTCCACAAAGGCTAGCGCCCCTGCTTCAAAGTCTACCACCTATCCTACACATACAGACACAAATGCCAGTGTAAAGCTATAGTAAAGGTGCACGGGGTCTTTCCGTCTAACCGCAGGAACCCCGCATCTTCACGGGGAATTCAATTTCACTGAGTCTACGTTGGAGACAGCGGGGAAGTCGTTACGCCATTCGTGCAGGTCGGAACTTACCCGACAAGGAATTTCGCTACCTTAGGACCGTTATAGTTACGGCCGCCGTTTACTGGGGCTTCAATTCAATGCTTGCACATCTCCTCTTAACCTTCCAGCACCGGGCAGGCGTCAGACCCTATACGTCGTCTTGCGACTTCGCAGAGCCCTGTGTTTTTGGTAAACAGTCGCTACCCCCTGGTTTGTGCCACCCTCTAACGGTTGCCCGCTAAAGGGTCACGCTTCTTCCGAAGTTACGCGTGCAATTTGCCGAGTTCCTTCAACGTAGTTCTCTCAAGCGCCTTAGTATTCTCTACCAGTCCACCTGTGTCGGTTTGGGGTACGGTCTATATGTGGGAGCTATTTCCTGGAACTGCTTCACTGCAAGATCAATCCAATAAGATCTTACAATATACGCAATCCGTCACTACCCACAGGTCCACGAATATTAACGTGGTTCCCATCGACTACGCCTTTCGGCCTCGCCTTAGGGGCCGACTCACCCTGCTCAGATTAACTTTAAGCAGGAACCCTTGGACTTTCGGCGAGGGAGTCTCTCACTCCCTTTATCGTTACTCATGTCAGCATTCTCACTTCCGATACCTCCAGGAGCTCTCACGAGTCTCCCTTCACAGGCTTACGGAACGCTCCGCTACCACTTACTCCAAAAGGAGTAAATCCACAGCTTCGGTGTATGGCTTTAGCCCCGTTACATTTTCGGCGCAGGGACCCTTATTTAGACCAGTGAGCTGTTACGCTTTCTTTAAATGGTGGCTGCTTCTAAGCCAACATCCTGGTTGTTTTGGGATCCTCACATCCTTTCCCACTTAGCCATAACTTGGGGACCTTAGATGGTGGTCAGGGTTGTTTCCCTCTCCACGACGGACGTTAGCACCCGCCGTGTGTCTGCTAGTTAGTTCTTCCAGGTATTCGGAGTTTGGTTAGGTTTGGTAATCCGGTGAGGACCCCTAGCCCATCCAGTGCTCTACCCCCTGGAGAATTCGACTAACGCTCTACCTAAATAGATTTCGCGGAGAACCAGCTATTTCCGAGTTTGATTGGCCTTTCACCCCTAGCCACAAGTCATCCCAATCTATTGCAACAGATACGGGTTCGGCCCTTCAGTAAGTGTTACCTTACCTTCAGCCTGCTCATGGCTAGATCACTCGGTTTCGGGTCTAATCCAACGAACTGAACGCCCTATTCAGACTCGCTTTCGCTACGCCTACACCTACCGGCTTAAGCTTGCTCGTTAGACTAAGTCGCTGACCCATTATACAAAAGGTACGCCGTCACCCAGAACGAATCTTGGGCTCCGACTGTTTGTAGGCATTCGGTTTCAGGTACTATTTCACTCCCCTTGTCGGGGTACTTTTCACCTTTCCCTCACGGTACTGGTGCGCTATCGGTCATGCACGAGTACTTAGGCTTGGATCGTGGTCGACCCATGTTCAGACAGGATTTCACGTGTCCCGCCCTACTCTAGGACTTAAATCAGATTTACGTATACGGGACTATCACCCTCTTTGGTACGACTTTCCAGTCGTTTCTACTTTTCTTAATTCAAGCCACTGGCCTGGTCCGCGTTCGCTCGCCACTACTAACGGAGTCTCGTTTGATGTCCTTTCCTACAGGTACTTAGATGTTTCAGTTCCCTGCGTTTGCTTCTTACACCCTATTTTATTCAGGTGTAGATACCTTTATCTGACGACTAGAAAACTAAACTGTTTTAAAAAACAGCTTAATTTTTCTAGCCATCAAAGGTGGGTTGCCCCATTCGGAAATCTACGGATCAAAGGGTATTCGCACCTCCCCGTAGCTTATCGCAGCGTATCACGTCCTTCATCGCCTGTGCATGCCAAGGCATCCACCAAATGCCCTTAAGACACTTGATCGTTCTCATTGCCAATATTCATTTACGGTTTGTCTGCTTCTCTTTATCTTGTGCAAAATAAAGCGCAAAACAAACCAAATATCAGCAGAAAAGACCAGCTTCTCGAGATATATTCAATGGCGCGGTTAAGCTTCCAATCATAAGCAAGAGTTTTGAGCATTCCCTTGCGACACATGTCTCTTTTTCTAAATTAAGATTTCCTTCTAAATTAAGATTTCCTCTTCGGAAGAAAGGTTTTTCTTTCAAGATCTTTTTTAAAATCTGTTTTCCAAAACCTTTTTTCGACAACAAGCATTTTCCCAAGAAAGTATTTTTCTTAACAAAAAACTTGCACCTCAGAAGGAACCTTAAAAAGGAACATGTCTGAATATATCTTCTCTTCACAATTTCAATAGAACAAGCAAAAGGCTAAAAACCTCTTACTAAACCGTGTTCTTACAACATGATGATGACCGATTAAAGTGGTGGAGCCGGACGGGATCGAACCGACGACCCCCTGCTTGCAAAGCAGGTGCTCTCCCAGCTGAGCTACGGCCCCTAAAACAATATAACGCCTTCGAAACGCTTAAAATTCAAGATCACTTAAAATTGCTATTTTCTCAAAATTGCTACGCTTTATTGCCTTTTCTCGAAACATTTTTTTACCTTATATCTCAAGATCACTTAAATTTACCTTAAGACCACTGCAATTTTGGATATTAAAACCAAAGAAAGCACTTTTCTTTGTACCAATAAAACTTTTATGCACCGGTAATATTCCTATAAACTGATAAGGTTCTTATAAATTAATAAAGAAAGCTTCCTCTGAGCACGTTTCACAAGCGCTTATAGATTGATAGAGTAATTGGTGGGCCTGGGAGGACTTGAACCTCCGACCTCACGCTTATCAAGCGCGCGCTCTAA
>NZ_JBHIQK010000020.1:0-8787 GCF_042196545.1 Bartonella sp. AC70YNML | reverse complement strand
AATGCCGGTCATGGCTTTGCAAGAAATTACGGCACGACAACGAATAATAATACAGCTTCGATGATACAAGGGAATAGCCCATGGAAAAATGTAGGGACAATAGGTTCTCTGGCACTTCAGGCAGCACCAATGGCTTTTGGTTACATGGCAGGTGGTCCAATGGGAGCAGCGTTGGCAGCAGGAGTCCCCAAGGATTTTTTAGATCACATGAATAAGAAACAGAAACAATAGCTGTATAATCATTAAAGAATAGTTTTGTAGGAGAGCGTGATGGCATTTCCATTATTATTTCCATTAGCTGGGGCAGCTTTTATGGCAGCGAGAGCTGCGCCTCATATTTTTAGATATATTGCTCCCAAAGCGGTTACAGGGGCGAACAGATTGGGACAATTAATAACAAAGAGCCCCGTGGGAAAATTCGCAACAAAGAACCCAAAAACCACTGCATTTACGGTTGGGGCATCAGGCATTGAAAGTATGATGACACCAGAGAAAGCACATGCACCATCCAACCCCTATTTACAGAACATGCAGAATCCATATGGACCATTTATGCCCTATACGGTTCCTAGAGCGGATATGCCTCTTGGAGTTGATCAACAGCCACCTATGCCAAATGCACTAGAGAGTACTCCACAAGAACTAAAACCTCATGTTAATGAACAAACGCAACCATTAGCACCCGCTTCCCCAACACCGACTCCTGAACTGACAGATGCAGAGAAATTTTTACAGTCCAATACTTATAAGTTTTTTCAATCAGATGCGTATCAGAAGCTCAAAGATCTTTTTGCAGGTATGGCGGCAGCACCCACAGATGGTTCTGGATGGGATGCGCTTGCAAGTGGTGTGAAGCATCTTAATGAAGGTGATAAACAAAGAGGGCAGGTTAACCAAACCGTCGAGTATCTAAAGTCTAAAGGCTATAGTGAAGAAGAAGCTGCTATTATGGCACGTAATCCTCAAATGCTTAGTGCGATGCTAACAGGTGGTGATAAACCTCAGTTAGATAAAGGTTATGAATGGGATCCCAATTCACAATTAGGTGAACGTAGAGCGAGACCGGTTAAGGGGTCGATGCAGGAACTTGAGTATAATCAGAAAAAACGAGACATAGAAGAGTGGGAAATAGGTAAGAGAAACACTGCTGCTGTAGCAGCAAAAGAAATTAATCATATTGTGGATACAGTTAACAATGCTCTTCAAATTATAGAGAAGAATCCCAAAAAGGCTGCTGGTAAGGTCGGTGCTTTTGCTCAGATTTTCCCCGATACTGCTGCAAAAACATTAAAAAATAAATTAAAAACGCTTGAAGGTGGTGTCTTTGTTCGAGTGATTGAAGCAATCAAAAAGCAAAGTGACGGCGGGAAATTAGGCGTTGGACCGTTATCTAATGAAGAAAGCAGGCGCATAGTAGCATCTTATGGTACTATGGACATTAGCGATAAACCAGAAGAACTATATAAAACGCTCTTAAAAATCAAAGATATGTTTGATCTTTTTAAAAAACTGAATGATGAGGAAATTTATAGGTTGTCAAACGGAATGGAAGTAAGATCGCGTCTAAAGTATTCTACTCAATATGCTAATCAGTCGATGCCGCAAGGAGGTGTTGAAAACTTGCCAACTATAAGTAGCAGAGAAGATATTAAAAAACTTGCTATTGGAGAAAGAGTATCCATACCAGACGGTAACTATATATATGACATTATTAGGGATAGATAAATGGTTCATCATAATAATGCTCATCAAGATTTTCCAGATTTTGGTCCTGGAATAAGAATTATACGCCGTATCCCTAAAGAGGAATACGAAACATCGGTAGAGGAACCATTTCCAGATTTTGGTCCTGGAATAAGGGTTATACGTCGTATCCCTAAAGATGAATACGAAACATCATCCCAACATCCCGAAATCACGCAAAGTGAAGCTTTTTGGAACTCTTTAAAGCATGGTTTGAGTTTTAATTTAGATGATGAGATTGCAGGGATCACAGCGGCAGGACGTGATTCTGATGATGAGTTGGCAATAAAGGCTTTTGCGAAGGGGCTTATCAACTATTGGACTGGAGATAAGAAAACCATAGAAAAATATGAGAAAGAAGCCAATAGAATACGTGATTATTATCGTAGGATGAGTGATCAACATTATTGGACTTCTTTTGCTGGAAATGCTTTAGGGTCGGCAATCCCTTCACTTGCGACGTTAGGGGGAGGATTGTTAGCCTCAGGAGCACGCTTTGTAGCGCCTACACTTGCAAGGAATGTGGCGGGGTCAAAATTAGGTCAAGCCTTTTTGAAAGCAGGTCAGTTACCCCCAAGTCGATTTGCAAGCCCGTTTTTAGGCATCACGAACAAAACAACATTGCCGCATTTGCTTAAAGTAGGGGCGGCATCTGGTGCATTACATGGAGCGGGAGAAGGTGAAGGACTTGGTAATACACTTACAAGTACGTTATCTGGTGCAGGTTTAGGAGCGGGTGGGGCATTGGCTGGAAGTGCTTTAGCCCATTTAGCTGGTTATCCGGTAAGCGGAATACGAAGACTTTTTTCTCCTTCTCATAAGGAAGGTGTTGCAACAGACACGTTAAGAGCAATCAGTAAACATTTAGGTAAGGAGGCGTCTGAAGAGCTAGGAGAATCTTTTAAAAAAGCAGTTCCTACCGATTATGTAGCTGATCATAGTCCTTTTTTACAAGATCTTGTTTTTGATATCGCGAAAAGAAATCAAGGAGCTTATCTTGATTTGACTAAAAGAGCTGGGCAGAGAGCGCTGGGAGGAGGGGAGCGTATTCATCAAGCTGCTGATGAACACTTTGTTCCTCGTCAAAATGTCACAGGTTTAAAAGGTGATCTTATCGCGAGTAGGAAAGAAGCATCCCATACTCTTTATGAAATAGCTAAAAAGATACCAATAGGAGAGAAATATTATGGGGCACTTAATGAATTAATGGAGCGTCCATACTTTAAACAAGCTTATAATAAAGGGCTAAGGGGATTCATTAGTGATGGTAATAAAGCCAGTCCGTTTTCTTCTGAAAAATTTAGCCTTCTTAAAGAAAAACCCAACATGGGTATTCTCCATAAAACTAAGGAGGCTATTGATTTTATGATACGGGCAGAAAAGAGGCAAGGAAACAATAGCAAAGTTCGTAGCTTAGTAGATATCGACAAAAAGTTATTAGAGATTATGGATGATATATCGTCTGAATATAAGAAAGGGCGGGCATTGTATCATCAATATAGTTCACATGTAGATGCTATGGGTAAAGGTTCTAAAATCCTTAGCAAGGCAGTTAATAAGGATGAGTTCAGTAAAATCTTTGATGAATTATCAGAGGGAGAACAAGAATACTTTAAAAAGGGCTCAAGGGCAAAACTTTTACAAGGTATGGGGCAATTAGGAGATCAAGTTTCCAAGGCAAAAGATATTTTTGGTACGAATGATCTGTATGAACGATTTGCAAAGATTTATGGAGCCGATAAAGCTTCTGCTGTTAAGAAGGTTGTCGAAAAAGAAGCTAATTATGCAGATTTTTATAATAGAATACCAGGTCGTGTAGCGGATGAAAAGATATCATTTAGGCATAACGTCAATATGCCAACGGGTAAACATGATGCAGCTGTACAATTAGCAAAAGCTGCTGGGAAGGCTGCTTGGATTCCTTTCAAAGAGGCGGCGTTTAGAGAGCGTCAACGGATTGAAAAGGATGTTGTCAAATTGTTAACAGGGGGGACACAGATTAAGAATGATCAAATTGTAGCTCTCATTCAACGCATGGTAAACGCGCATCATAAGGGATATGCGACAAAAGAATGGTTCAAAAAGCTTTCTGCTGCTTTGTTTGGAGGTGGGGGAAAAGCCTCAACGGAGGAGTTGAATTTATTGAGTGCATTTGAGTAAGGGAGGAGATTAGGCTATGACCCGTTATAGTCCTTCAGTCGATCAAGCGATACGGCAAACAGCAGCGCGTTATGGTTTGCCAGAGAGTTATTTGTACCGTGTTGCGCAAGTGGAAAGTGGAGGCAATCCGAATGCAAGGAATCCCCGCTCTTCTGCTGGTGGGTTGTATCAATTTATAGACAGCACCGCCAAACAATATGGTTTGCAGGATCGTTTTGACCCCATACAAGCAGCTGATGCCATGGGGCGGTTGACGCTTGATAATCGCAATCATTTAAGCCGCCTTTTGGGAAGAGCGCCTAGTGAAGCGGAGTTGTATTTAGCCCATCAACAAGGAGCAGGAGGAGCCGCGCGGCTTCTTCAAAATCCCCATGCCAATGCGGCGCAAATTGTTGGGAGCAATGCGGTTGGCTTGAATGGTGGAAACAACGCTATGCGTGCAAGTGATTTTGTCAACCGTGTATTACAGATGTATGGTGGGCAGCCTCATAGAGCAAGTCCTACAGCGCATGGTGACATTAGAAATAGAGACAACTTGTTAGAGGTTTTACGGGCATTATTAGCATCACAAGAAGAGGCTTCGGAAGAAGAAGAGAGTGATGAAGATGATAATCCTTTGATGACGCCATTCATGCGGGCGTTTTACGGACCGTTTTACAGAAGCTAGGATTCACGAGAAATGTCAACGATTTATGATTGGTCGCTTAGAGCGTCGGATAATACGCGCGTGGATAATTTGATTGATTGGTCCGAAGGACAGCGTCCTAGCAGTGTGAACACGAGCGCCCGTGTGATGATGCAGCGCATAAAGGAATACTTGTCAGACACGGGTGGAGAGCTTGAAGGCATTGTTACAAATGATCATGTCCAACAAACAAGTGTGATAAGACTTGCAAGCACTTCACAGTTTTTAGAGTATAAGAATGGTATTGTTTTGCGCTTTATGGCTATGGGTAAGAATGTTGGAGCGACCACGATTGTCTTAAATGCTTTAGATGGCAAGCCGGTTTATAAGGCAACGGAAACGGGTTTATCGCTTTTATCGGGAGGGGAAATCCAACAAGGGTGCATTTATACATTGTTTTATAATGGAGATCATTGGCATCTTGTTAATCCTACCTCACTCCCTTTAGTAGAAGAAAGCAGTCTTTATCCCACGGGTTTTATAGGAACGTTTGGAATGCGCGGGATTCCAAAGGATTGGTTAATTTGCGATGGGAAGGCTTATTTGCGTCGTGATTATGGTGATTTATTTGAGACGATAGGAACGGTTTGGGGCGTGGGTGATGGCGCCACGACATTTAATGTTCCCGATTTTCGAGGAATGTTTTTACGGGGGCTTGATGGAGGGCGCAATATTGATGAGGGGCGTTCTTTTGCAAGTGTGCAAACAGATTTAATCGAGTCGCATCAACATCAAGGACAGAGCCTTTCGATGTCTCATTTTACCAGCAACGAAAACTTTTGGGATGGGAATACGACGGATGTGTTGGGCTATCGTCTAGGCTTGTTTGGGGGGAGCTCTCTAGCGAATTTTATGGGCATAGAGCGTGAGAATTTAGGGGGCTACATTGTAAGTTCTCATACTCTTGATGAGAACCAAGAGGTTGTTTTGGAGAGCACTGGTGAAGGCGAGACGCGTCCAGTAAATGTGAGTGTTCTGTTTGCGATTAAGACATGAGGTGTAAGATGTCGACGATCTATGATTGGTCTTTAAATGCCTCCTTGAATGCCTATTGTGATGATTTGATTGATTGGTCAAAAGGACAACGTCCTAGTAGTCTGAATAATAGTGCTCGTGTGATGATGCAGCGTGTGCGTGAATATTTATCGGATACGAGTGGTGTGATTGAAAGCACTTTTACGGTTGATACTGAACACCAGACGACGTTGATAAGACTTCAAAGCCAATCGCAATTTTTAGAGTATAAGAATGGGATATCAATTTGTTTTAAAGCGAAGAGCAAGAATGTTGGGGAAACCGCAATTGCCTTGAATGATTTGGCGGCTAAACCTGTTTACAAGGCGACGGAATTAGGCATTCGTGTTTTATCTGGGGGCGAGCTTCAAAGGGGATGCATTTATAGCTTGGTTTATAGGGATCATGCTTGGCAAGTTTTAAATCCTACGCCTCTCTCTTTATCACAAGAGCCGGTTATTCCCGTTTATCCACCAGGGACGATAGGGATTTTTGGGATGCAAGTTTTGCCAGATGGCTGGTTGCCTTGTGATGGGAAGGCTTATTTGCGTAGTGATTATCCTGCTCTTTATGAAGCGATAGGGATCAGGTGGGGAGGCGCTGATAGTTGGACGAAGTTTAATGTTCCCGATTTGCGTGGTGTTTTTTTACGAGGTGTTGATGATGACCGCGAGATAGACCGCTTTCGTTATCTTGGCACTTTACAAAATGACGCAATGAGAAAGCATGACCATGGGGGTCAATCCTTTACGATTTTGAATGATGAAAATCAGGAAGAGAGTTGGCATGGTGATATGACGATCATCTGGGGATATGTGTTGAATGACCAGCAAAGGTTGAAGCTTGCTGAACGTTTGGGCGTGAGAGCAGAGGATATACGCGTGCACCATAAGCTCGCCTTTCCCCATTCCCACCTTCATATGCGCGATGTTGCATTGGCAAGTTCAGGTGTAAGTGAGACGCGCCCGATTAATATGAGTGTTGTGTTTGGAATCAAGATGTGAGGTTTAGATGTCCACGATTTATGATTGGTCTTTAACGGCATCTGAGAATGGTGGTGCTGATGCTTTAATTAATTGGTCAGAGGGACAGCACCCTAACACGGTTAATAATAGCGCTCGTTTTATGATGCAACGGGTAAGTGAGTATTTATCGGATACGGGGGGTGTGCTTGAAGGGATTGTGACGGTTGATAATAACCAAAAGACGAGCGTGATAAGGCTTCTAAGCCAATCGGCATTTTTAGAGTATAAGAATGGCATATCGGTTTGTTTTAAAGCGAAGGGCAAGAATGTTGGGGCGACAACAATTGCTTTAAATAATTTAGCTGGTAAGCCCGTTTATAAGGCGACAGAAACCGGTTTATTAGCCTTATCGGGAGGAGAGATACAAGATGGCTGTCTTTATACCGTTATTTACGATGAAGATATAACTGGTTGGCAAATTCTCAATCCGACAAGGGGCAAAGTTTCTTCCTTAAAACGTTTACCTTCCGGTCTGATAGGACCGTTTGCAATGGAGCGCTTGCCAGATGGTTGGTTGCCATGTGATGGGAAGGCTTATTCGCGAAGAACGTATAGAGCCTTGTTTGAAGTAATAGGGACGACGTGGGGAGAAGGTGATGGCGCCACGACATTTAATGTTCCCGATTTTCGAGGAATGTTTTTACGGGGACTTGATAATGAACGCAATTTAGACCCTTGGCGTTCTTTTGCAAGTATACAACCCTGTTCTTTAAAAGCGCATGAACATTTTATAGGTCCCGCGTCATCAGAAGGTCTTTCTTCTCGAAAGAAACGGGATATTTCTTCTACTGAAGCGGGCGTGACAAGGCGCAAGAGAGCTATAGACGAAGAGTGTGTAGGTTTGAGTGGGGATGCTTTGGACAAGTGTAATCAAGAATTTGACCAAATAGCAGGAAGTCCACAGGTAGAGACTCCCTTTTGGTTTACAGAAAAAGACAAGCCGCCGCGTTTACCTTGGTTTATCAGGAGTCCCTTTGCTAATTTTTTATATTATTCAACGCCTATAACAGGCGGTCTGAATGACAGAGAGCATCATGAACATCATCTCATGGCAGAGAGGGTTGGTGGTGTTGAAACGCGCCCCGTTAATGTGAGTGTAATTTATGGGATCAAGACATGAGGAGTTGAAATGTCATTAAAACCGTTTGCAATATCAGAGCTTAGCGACCCGTCTCAAGTACGGGTCGTTTTGTATTCGGGGGGAGGTTTTGTGCATGCGCCGCTTACTGGGGTTTTTGATTTACTGAAAGCCGCTTTGAAAACAGAGCTTGATGGTTCACTGAAAGATTTAGAGAAGCGCTTAGAGGCGTTAAGCGAAGAGCTTGAAGATTTGAAAGAGTGTTCATTGGATGAAGCCCTCTGAATGAAGGAATAAAACAGATGAAGATACCCGATCATGAACATGAATATTTGATACCTGTTGCAACGAAAGAGGAAATCAGAGAAGGGACTTCGCAAGACAGCGTTGTTGTTCCGAAGCTTTTAGGGACGGCCTCTTTGTATTCGTATGAAACCTTTGCGCCGTTAGAGCAGGTTGTTAATGCACGTCAAGAAGCAGAAAAAGCCATGTCGCGTGCGAATGGTGCGCAACAGGTTGCAGAAGAATCGAAGAGGGTTTCGGAACAAGCGCTTAGCGAAGTGACGAAAACAGTTCAAACAGCGACAACAGCGCTTACGACGTCTCATGAAGCGAAGGAAGAAGCTAAAGCAGCGACGACAACGGCTAGCCTTGCGAAAGAGACAGCGGATACAGCCAATGGTTTAGCAGAAGAAGCCAAGAATACTTCTGATGCAGCGAAGCGCATGGCAGAAGAGACAAAAGCAGCAGTCGATAGAGCCTCAGGGGAAATCAATAGTACGAAAGGTTCATTGGCTACGGCATTACAACGTTTTGAAGAGGTCAAACAGAGCAGTGAGAATGCTGTTAATTTATCGACCGAAGCCAAGAGGTTAGCCGATGAATCGAAGACCATTGCAACGCGTGCAGAACAAACAGCAAGAGAAGCTTCACAAACAGCAACAGAGACGACGCAAGTAGCAGCGACGGCGGTAGCAACGTGTCATGAAGTTAAGACTGTAGCCATGCAAGCAAGTCTAAAGGCAGATGGAGCCAAACAGGCAGCCGATGATGCCAAGGATATTGCAGAACAAGCAAAAGAG
>NZ_JBHIQK010000019.1:0-9064 GCF_042196545.1 Bartonella sp. AC70YNML | reverse complement strand
TCCGTAAGTATAGAGGAAGAAACCGGTTTGTTTTTCCTCTTCTTTTCCTAAGACAGATGTTCTGATATTGGCTAAGAGTGCGTTTTGTTTAGCCATATCGGTTAATCCACTGTAGAAGAGAGCATTTGGCATGACCAAATAGCTTGCTGTTTGTGGTACAGGGGCAACGGTAGGGATATTTGTTTCAGGATCAGGATTTGAACCAGAATTGGAGCCAAGCAGTTCGGGTTGCAAACGGAAATCCCAGAAATTTTCATTCTTTTCATCAAAGAGGTTTTGTGCAATATCGGCTTTGCCTTGGCTTGAGTCTGGTCCATAGGCACGTAGTGTATACATATCCGGTAAGCCACCTCTTGTGGTATAACCATTTACCAGTTTGAAAGAGTTTTCTTCTGCTTTTCCAGAAACTTGAATGAGTGAAAGACCACGGACATTGGCAGCAGCAGAGGTGTTTGCTTCGATATTGTTCTCTTCTAAGCGCCCCGTGACATAAACTGATGTGTTGCCAGAGACATCCCCATGGATCAAAAGTCTATCGGTTTTTTGGTCATTTATTGCAGCACCATCACTCCAAGCCGTATTGAAGTAAATCTTTGCATCACCCGTTGCATTGTAGACTTCTTGCGTGTCTGGTTTACCAGAACCTATATGCAATGTTTGGTAATGATCTTCGGTTGGTTTCTCAAAAACAATGGAGCTATTATCGAGATTAAGCACAGAAACATCAGAACGAGATCTTTGAGCGATATCAAGCAGATTGCCATCATCATCTTTTTCATTTTTGCTGATTTTCAACGTCCACGTTGTATTGTTTTTTAAATCAAAGTGCACATTTCTGTCTTTAGCAATATTTGCTCTGCCTTCTAGAGTAGACTGATCAGTGCTTAAGGTGAAGGTGCCGTTGGAGATCGCTTTAACCTCTTTATCATTCCAATAATTATCGGTTCCCCAAGATTTTGGATTTTCGAAAATACCATCTCCTAATAATACGTCGGCATGGATTTCTGAATTTTTGAGATTGACTGTACCGATTGACAAACTTGGAATATCTTCAATGTTATCGTTAGTAAAAGCTCCAACAAAAATTCCAGTACCATTTTCAGCATGAAGCTCTGCATTAGTCAGATTGATTTCACTGTTTTTACGTTTTTGTGGAACATCTGGATAATCTAGATCAGGATTAGAGAGAGCTATAAATTGCAAACCAGCAACTCCTGCTATCATAGAAGTATTCACGACATCAATATGTCCGTTAAATGCCGCCCATAGTGCAACTTTTTTTGCTTCTATTTTATTTTTCTTCCCATTCTGAAGGGTGTCGGATTGGGTATCTAGACCTTTAGAATTAGCATCAATAGCGCCATTAATCATCTTAATTGTGCTATCTTTACCAATAGCGAGACCAACATCAACATTTTGAATGGTTGTTTTGCCATTTAATTCAACTATACTGTCAGCCTCCCAAGTGTTTACACCAACGGTTGCTGCTTCGGACTCACCACCGATTATTGTTAAATCTCCGCTAATAATTTTACTTCCATCCTCTGCATAAAGACCTTCATCAAAATTTTGAATGGTTGTTTTGCCCGTTAACTGAATTTCACTCCCAGAGCCCGCTGTCCATACACCAGATCGTGCTTCATTGGGGTTGTCATTAATTGCTTTACCACCGACTATTGTTAAATCTCCGCTGGTAATTTTACCACCATTATAGGCTCCAAGACCGTACGAAACTTTTTCAAAGGTTGTATGCCCCTTTAATTGAATTTCACTATTGGGATCAATGGCTATTATACCAGAAGTGCCGTATTCTTGGTTTTCATAAGCAGTTATTGTTAAATCTTCGCTGGTGATTTTACCACCTTTTTCTGCTCTCAGTCCGTCTCTAACTTTTTCAATGCTTGTTTTGCCTTTTAATTCAATTATGCTTCCAAAGCCATGGGCATTTGCACCGTTTCCGAAGTTATCGGTTGTTAGAGTAACATCCGTAATTTCAATACGTCCACCATTTTCTGTAAGTAATGCGCCTTCATGTCCATTCAAACTTCCTCCTATGACAGCCCCTCCTTTCATTGTGATCTTGGATTCTATACCATCTGCATGGAGTCCAGTACCATTAGATGATGCGACTGTAACATTGTTGTTTAAAGTAATGATGCTGCCATTTTGAGCAGATATTGCTGTATTTTTTGCACGAAATGATCCTCCAGACACTGTTATTGTTGAGTGATCCTCTGCAAATATGCCTGTTAGTGCTTGAGTAACGGTTACATTGTTCAAGATTACTGTGCTGTTTTTAGCATTTATTCCTAAGGATAGTGAACTGTTATCGTTTTCACTCGATATTACCACGTCTTCCAGCTTGTTTTTTTTACTCTTACTGTCAGAAAAGGAAGCGCCAGTGCTAGATAAAATGCCAGATGAGGAGGGCCCCATTCCAGAATATGTAATTGTTCCTTTAGTCATTTGAAGTGTAGCACCGTCTTTGGCTTCAAGGCCTAAGAAAATACCAGAACCAGTTCCTTTAATGGTTGTGCCATCCAGTAACTCAATCGCACTGTCAGCACCTTCTGCTGTTACAGCATAGACGGTTTCGTTTGTGCCCTGGTTTATATCTTTATTCGTAACAATGGTTAAATGTTTTCCAATGATTTTGCCACCGCCTTTTGCGTGAATAGTTTCGTAGGTTTTATCGGATACTTCTTGTTGTTTTCCCTCAGAAACTACGAGGGTTTCAGCATGTGCACTGAACTGGATGTTAAATAGGATAATAGCGGCTACAGCCGTGCATGATAAAAGGGATGTTTTATACACTAGTATTCTCCTTATGAGAGCCCCCAAATATTCATTTCCCCGCGAACTTCATAAGAAGAAGTGAAAATGGATAGTTGTTATTAATTTCAGTAATTGTCTTTATTTGGTAAGACATTTTTGGTTTTTTGTCAAAATTAAAAAATAATTGATATTAATTATGTCTAATACAAAATGTATTTATAACTGATTTTATTTAAAGAATTATAATTTTGAATATTATTATTCAGAGAAATATTGTGAGATACTGATATAGTGGTACCATGACATCTTTTACGTGATGGTAGGGATTATTATATGACCCAAATTGGGGTTATGAGGGAACAAAAAAGGATGTAGAAGAAGCTTATAAAAAAGCTAATCTACTTGGGCTTAAAGTGGATTTTCATTTTTCAACACAGTGGTATTAATTTATTTCTAATAGACTTCTCTTTTTCTCAAAGTAGGAAGTACTTTTCATCCACTGGGGATGGAAGTGCTCTGTTGCATTTGTTGTGTCTTGTCTTGGTGATTTTCGTAAAGAACTAAGTATAAAGAGGGAAGGGTGCTTTAAAAGGAAAAAAGATGGCTTTAATGTACAAAAAAGGCAGCATATTGTGGCTGCCCTTTTTGTTAAATTGAATAGAATGAATAGGCTATTTTTATAGCCTTGTATTAAAACTGATAGCGTATGCCACCTGAAAAGCTTGCACCACTTATACCAGTTTTCTGAAGCTTTTGTTGATAGCTTACATCACCGTAAAGAGAGAAGTTGTGAGATAGTCGCGCATTGATACCAATTCCTCCCTCAATTGCTGTTCCCATGGGATCAAGGTTAAAATTCTTGCTCATTTGTACTTTTCCATTATCACCAAAGGTTTTGATCAAGTTTACTTTTCCATAGAAGGAAAGGGCAGGACCATTTTCAGCAGTCATAATGGTTTTGGTTAAACGTCCACCAACACGGATCAACCATTGAGAAGGATTTTTCATATCAACGGTAAAATTATCAGCATCTTCAATGGTATTAAACATCAAATGTTGATAAGCAAGTTGTGCTTGAGGCTCGAAGGTTAAGCCTTCCATTCCGGTTGCAAACTCTTTGCCAACAGTGGTGGAGATACTCAACATTTTGGCATTTTTCAACTTTGCGGTTTTGCCAATGATAGCATTGCCGATATCTCCTTTTAGAATTCCATAGGATAACAGTGTATCTATATAGAAACCATTGTCATGCTGCACGCTGCCATAAGCTGTTAGTGACCATTTATCCAATGTGCTCTCACTGACATCATCCATATCCTTTGGAGTGAAAGATAGCCGCCCATAGGTGCCTACAAGACCGAAATGTGTCGTGGTATTTTGTCCTTCTAATACCGCTAATGTGACACCGGCTTGGAGAGCAGCATAACGGACATCAGCACCATAACCATATTTAAGGGGACCACGTTTCGAGGATAAGGTTCCTTTACCCCCATAGGTAGAGAGGAAGAAACTGTTTTTTAGATTTTTCTGCTCTCCCAAGACTGTTGTTCTCATATTGGCTAAAAGTGCATTTTGCTTGGCCATATCGGCCAATCCAGTATAAAAGAAAGCATTTGGCATAACCAAATAGCTTGCCATTTGTGGTACAACTGCTCTTACTTTTGAATCGGGGTTAAGAAATTCAGACTGCAAGCGAAAATCCCAGAAATCTTTATCCTTTTCATCGAATAAGTTTTGGTTAGCATTGGCCTTGCCATAACTTGATACTGGTCCATAGGCAGTCAGCGTATATTTATAAGGAGTTCCTCCTATGGTGGTATAGCCATTTTTCAATTTAAAGGAGTCTTCTTTTGCTTCTCCAGAAACTTGAATAAGTGAAAGTCCACCTATATTGGAAGGAGCAGAAGCATTTTCTACACTCTCTTTATCCCCTGAAGAACTTTTGACGTAAACTGTTGTGGTGCCTGCTACATCACCGTGAATGAGAAGCCTATCGGTTTTTTGTGCATCTATTGCAACACCATCACTCCATATAGCGTTGAAATGAATTTCTGCCTCACCAGAGGCATTATAGACTGCTAGAGTGGTTGGTATTCCAGATCCTACATGCAATGTATGATAATGATCTTCTACCAGTCCATTGAAAACAATAGAACTATCATTGAGATTGAGCACAGAAATATCAGAACGTGACCTTTGAGCAATAGCAAGCAGTTTTCCATCATCATCGGTTTCTTTTGTACTGGTTTTCAATATCCATGTTGTCTTGTTTGCCAAATCAAAGCGTACAGTTCTGTTTTCTGCAATTTTTGCTCTTCCCTTTAATACCGAGTTATTAGCATTTAGTGTAAAAGCAAAGTTATTTTCTTTAGTGGAAGCTTTTGCTGCTAATAAAATATCGGCACTGATTTCTGAATTTTTGAGATTGGCTATACCGATTGATTGGTCTGCATTAATTCCAATACTATTTTCAGTGCGAAGCTTTGTATTTGTCAAGTTGATTTCTAAGGTGTTATCGTCCTCGGATTTATCAAATGTTATGCCACTGTTTTCTGCTGTTGCAGAAACATTTGTTACATCAATATATCCGCTATTTTTTACAACAAATGCTGATCCTTTTGCTGCTACGGTCCCTCCATTCATTTTAATCGTGCCACCGTTTTCTGCATAAAGCCCGATGAAAGTATTGCTAATCGCTGTATTTCCATACAATTCAATTAAGCTGTTAGGATTGCTGGTAGCTGCACCGTATCCGTTACCATCCATCGTTGTTAGAGCAACGTCTGTGACCTTAATATGTCCACCATTCATTGCGAACAATGCCATGGTTTTCGCAGTTACTGTTCCCCCAGTCATTATGATTGTGCCACTATTTTCTGCATCAAGTCCGGTTACAGCATTATCAATAGTTGTCTTCCCATACAATTCAATCAAGCTGTTAGGATCGGTGGTAGCTGCGCCATAGTTACCATTTGTTGTTGTTAGAGCAACATCTGTAACCTTAATATGCCCCCCGCTTTTTGCAAGCACTGCCATGTTTGCAGCAGTTACAGTTCCTCCCGTCATTGTGATTGCCCCACTATTTTCTGCATTAAGCCCGATGAAAGCATTATTAATTGTTGTTTTGCCTTGCAATTCGATCAAGCTATCAGGATCGGTGGTAGCTGCGCCATAGTTACCATTTGTTGTTGTTAGAGCAACATCTGTAACCTTAATATGCCCCCCGCTTTTTGCAAGCACTGCCATGTTTGCAGCAGTTACAGTTCCTCCCGTCATTGTGATTGCCCCACTATTTTCTGCATTAAGCCCGATGAAAGCATTATTAATTGTTGTTTTGCCTTGCAATTCGATCAAGCTATCAAGATCGGTGGTAGCTGCGCCATAGTTACCATTTGTTGTTAGAGCAACATCTGTAACCTTAATATGCCCACCGCTTTTTGCAAGCACTGCCATGTTTGCAGCAGTTACAGTTCCTCCCGTCATTGTGATGGTACCACTATTTTCTGCATTAAGCCCGATGAAAGCATTATTAATTGTTGTTTTGCTTTGCAATTCGATCAAGCTATCAGGATCGGTGGTAGCTGCACCGTATCCGTTGCCTATTGTTGTTAGAGTGACATCTGCAACCTTAATATGTCCACCACTTTTTGCAAGCAATGCTGCGCTTGTCCCAGTTACAGTTCCTCCCTTCATTGTGATGGTACCACTATTTTCTGCGCCAAGGCCAGTTACAGCATTATTAATCGTTGTTTTCCCATGTAATTCAATTAAGCTGTTAGGATCAGTGGAGGCTGCACCGTATCCGTTACCATCTATTGTTGTTAGTATTACATCCGTGACATCAATATATCCGCCGTTCTTTGCAAATAATGCTGCGCTTTTTCCAGTTACAGTTCCTTCCGTCATCATGATGACACCTCTGTTTTCTGTATAAAGCCCGATAAAAGCATTATTAATCGTTGTTTTCCCATACAATTCAATTAAGCTGTAAGGATCTGTGGAAGCTGCTCCGTTTCCGTTACCATCTGTTGTTGTTAAAACAACATTTTCGCCTCTAATATATCCACCGTTCACTGCCAATAATGCTCTGTTCCCCCCAGTCACTATTCCTCCCATCATTGTGATTGTGGAGAATAAACCGTCTGCATAGAGTCCATCGCCATAAGATGATGTAACTTGAACGCTGCCTTTTTGACTATTGGCTAAAGTAATGATGCTGCCTTCCGTAACGTATAGCCCAGCGTGTTCTCCATTATATTCTCCTCCTAATATCGCTATTTGAGAATGACCTTCTGCGGATATGCTGGTTTCTGCTTGGGTAATGGTTACATTTTCTAAAGTGACTTGACTTCCAGCAAAGGCTGTTATTCCTGTGTATAAAAACTCTTCATTTACCAATTCATTTTCTAATTCACTTTCCCAGCCAGCGTCTAATTCATTGTCCGATGTTTTTGCATTTGCTAGCTTGTCTTGATCACTTATGCTGGTGTTTGCATAAGTAATTGTTACATTTTCTAGCTTGTTTTTTTTGCTCTTACTTTCATTGAAGAATGCGCCAGTTTCAAAAGCTTTAATGGTTCCTCCTGTCATTGTGATTGTGCCACTGTTTTCTGCATAAAGCCCAATTACAGCATCATTAATTACCGTATTTCCATGCAATTCAATTTTACTGTTAACATCATTGGCTATTGCACCGATTCCGGTGCCATCTGTTTTTAAAGTAACATCTGAGATGTCAATATGTCCGCCATTTTCTGCAAGCAATGCTGTGCTTCTTCCAGTTATTGCTCCACCAGTCATTGTGATTGTAGATTGTTCACCATTTGCATAAAGTCCATCACCATGGGATGATGTAACTTGAACACTGCTTTTTTTGTTATCGGCTAATTCGCTATAAGTTAAAGTAATAGCGCTGCCTCCTGTAGCGGATATTCCTTTGAGTTCTCCATCAAATGCTCCTCCTAATATCGTTATTTCAGAATGATCATTTGCAAATATACTGGTGTTTGCTTGTGTAACCGTTACGTTTTCTAAAGTAACTTTGCTTTTGTTGTCGGCATTTATTCCCTCGTCCATGAAGTGGTCGTCTTTACCGCTTGATATTGTTACACCTTCCAGCTTGTTTTTATCATTCATACTGTTTTCGAAGAAAGCGCCAATTTCAGAAACCGTAATAATGCCTCCAGTCATTTTGATTGTAGCACCATCTTTTGCATTAAGACCAAGACGAATGTCAAAATCAGTTCCTTTAATGGCTGTGTCTTGCAGGAATGTAATCGCACTGCCAAGACCGTCAGCTGTTACAGCATAAATATCTGTGTCTTTATTCCCAACCACAGTTAAATGTGTGCCAGTGATTTCTCCGTTGTCTTTCGCATTAATCATCTCATACGTTGTATTAGATACTTCTTTTTTCTCGCCGGAAACTTCAAGAGTTTCAGCATATACATTGAGATGGGTGTTGAATAGCATGACAGCTATGACAGCCGTGCAGGATAAAAGGGACTTTTTACACATCAAGATTTCCTAAATTATAAGTAAATTATAAGTGCCACACACTCTTCCCCCGCTTATAAGAAGGATATCAAATGGATGGGTATTTTAGAGATGGAACGTGATAGGCGATTTTTATTTTTATGTAAAGTATAAAATAAATTATATATTTAATATATAATGAATTATATTTTAAATTCATTTTGTTCTAAAATAAATATATTATGTTAATATTATATAAGTATTATAAGTTTTTCTATTCAAGATATGTGTTATGTTTGCATAAAACTTGTTGCTTATGCTTAAAGAAAAGAAGTAGGCAAGAAAATTTCAAAAAACTGTATGCTTGAGCCTGATAGAGATCTCTTTCAACATCATAAACAAAGCTAATACCATAGCTTTCATGTTTTCCTTTAATACGGTTACGATGAAATAGCGTTCATTGATTTTTCAATCGACTTTTAGTTTTTTTCAAGGGAAATTTTTACTAGTTGAAAGCGCGATATTTTATTGTCTTGAAGTTTTCTAACTAATTTTCTCAAAGAGAAATGTTGGCGATGTGTATTAGTAGAGAAGAATAGAGGAGAGATAAAAAGGCAACACGATGTGCTGCCTTTTTTGTTAAATTGAATAGAATGAATAGGCTATTTTTATAGCCTTGTATTAAAACTGATAGCGTATGCCACCTGAAAAGCTTGCACCACTTATACCAGTTTTCTGAAGCTTTTGTTGATAGCTTACATCACCATGAAGGGAGAAATTGTGAGACAGTTGCGCATTGATGCCAACGCCGCCT
>NZ_JBHIQK010000018.1:0-11131 GCF_042196545.1 Bartonella sp. AC70YNML | reverse complement strand
CCAGATTTAGCGAGATTTTGTTCTTCATTTTCGCAGATGACTAAGAGAATTTCATCAGAATTTATAAACACTGGTTTATTCACAAATGCCTCCATACAGCCTATTGGCAAAAGTTATTTTCTAAGATATGGAGAAATTAATACGTTTTTCGTAATCATATGTCAATAGATAAAATACGAAAAACGTATTTTTATTTTTATAAACCTATTCGATTTTGTTTATATCATTAATGTTAATGAGGTGCTTATGATAAAAAGTATAAAAGAAAAGCAGCTAGCCATCATGCTAAATAAATTAACCGAATGTGAAAAAAAAGCTTTTATGAATTTCTTGCTGCGAGCAGAGATTTTAAAAGATCCTCGACAATCTTCTTTTCAGAATCATTCGCTTGTGAATATAAATAAAGAAAATCATCAGAGTAAGATCCAGAAATAGGTGAAGAATCTTTAAAAAACTCCATAATTTTAACTAATTCATCTGCCTTAATATCTCTCATTTCCCTATTTGTATTAAGATTAATCATATTGGATATAGCTGGTCTTCTTATACCAAGATGGGCGGCAAGCTTAGCTTGGCTCCCTCGTCCCATTTTATCAAGTTCTTTTTTTATCCAAATTTTTAGCTCTTTTTGCCTAATCATAATTAAGTTTATTCCTTATTTTTAAAGTACTTACAATATAAAAAATAAAATGATACGTTTTTCGTATTGACTAAATATTTTGGATATCGTATTTTTTATCGCTATGATAAAAACATATACGAAAACCGCAAAACTCATAATTGAGTATCTAGGTGGCTATAAAAAAGTTGCTGATATTGTTAATCGCAATGTTATTGTAATTCGAAAATGGGCTTATCCTTTTGAAAAGCGAGAGGGTAAAGGCGGCATTATACCAGCTAAATACCAAATTATGCTTTTAAATTATGCGCGAGATCATGGGATAGATTTGCGTCCAGAAGATTTTTTTTATCCCGAGCGCTTGCAGAGATTAATGCAAGAGCAACACCCCCCAATGTCGAAAATTTGCAAGAGCCGCGGTGTTGATCACACCGGCGATAGTTTGCAGCCTTAAGGAGATCAAAATGAGTTCGAATGAAATTTTATGGATAGCAGTGGTTTCAGTTTTGCTCTTAAGCGGAGTGATGTTTCGTATTGCATTGCATTATCGCGATCAAGTTAAAGCACTTAAAGAGCAGGTTCAAGATATTAAGAAAAAAATGAAAGAGAATGAGTTTAGGTATTTAAAGGAAAGCAAGCAGACAATTGATGAATGTGATGCGGATCTTGAAGAACGTGACAAGGAAATTAAACAACTGAAGCAAGAGATTGAAGAACGTGACGAGGAAATTAAACAACTGAAACAAAAGACTGAAGAGCATGAAAAGGCGTTCAGAAATGTAAGTGAAGTTGTAATGACACTCGAAGCAGATGTGCAATCACGTGATACGGAAATTAAAGAACTGAAGCAAGAGATAGAAGAACTAAAACAAAAGATAGATGCGTACCGAGAAGATTTTAAACGGAAAAGTGAAAAGATACGGACACTAAAAGAAGATGTGCAATCACGTGATACGGAAATTAAAGAACTGAAGCAAAAGATAGAAGAACGTGACGACAAGGAAATTGAAGAACGTGACAAGGAAATTAAAGAACTGAAGCAAGAGATAGAAGAACTAAAACAAAAGATAGATGCGTACCGAGAAGATTTTAAACGGAAAAGTGAAAAGATACGGACACTAAAAGAAGATGTGCAATCACGTGATACGGAAATTAAAGAACTTAAACAAAAGATAGAAGAACGTGACGACGAGGAAATTGAAGAACGTGACAAGGAAATTAAACAACTGAAGCAAGAGATTAAACAGCGTGATGAAGCAGTAAAAGCGCCGCCTCATAAGAATAAGAAGAGTAAGAAGAAGGGTAAGTGAGGAGTGGATAAGATGACAGTTAAAAAGAAGTATGAATCTACTGATGAAACAATCGAAGTTAATGGAGTTACGCTTCATCGTATACGTGCTTTAAGAAATTTTAGAGATGTGTACGCAGGGGATCTAGGTGGCTTTATTGAAAATGAAAGCAATTTAAGTCATGAGGGAGACTGTTGGGTTGGGGACGATGCAAAGGTTTATGGTAGTGCTAGGGTTTACGGTCGAGCCAAGGTTTTTGGTAATGCCAACGTTTATGATAACGCTCATGTTTATGGCAATGCCATTGTTTATTTTGATGCTCAAGTTTTTGGTAATGCACATGTATACGGTACAGCAATAATTTGTGAAAATGCCCGTGTGTGTGGTGATGCATGGATTGATACAGGTTTTATTAGTGGTTGTGATTTAGTTAATAGTAGTAAAAAGAAATACGAACTTACAGACGATACAGTTGATCTCGGTCCTTTCAAGTTACACCGAATACGAGCATTGAGAAGCTTTGGAAAAGTAAAGAAAGGTGATTTAGGTGGCTGGGTAGAGAGTGAAGAGAACCTCAGTCACGAAGGTAATTGTTGGATTAGTGGTTTAGGGGCTGTTTTTGGTGGCGGCAGATTACGTGGTGATCACCTAGTTCCAAACTTTAATTACATTTCCAATACGACTTATAAATTGTCTATGTTAACACCACAACAATACATGGCATCTCTACCTTGGCACCGTAGAATATGGGAGCGACTCCGTTATTATTGGGAGTGCGGAATATGGCTTTAGCTATTAGAATTATTCATGAAGAGCTTTCTTTTAAATAGTTTATCAAACCACGTTTCGTTTTGCTGGTCTGTCCACCGGAAAAAACCAAGACAAAACTTGGTTTCAAGCGTTGCTTCTGGATCATTACATGAGGTGTGTTCAACTACAATGATTATAGGTTTTCTGAAGGACGGTTCTTTTGGGTGTATCTTAAACCAAAGAGTTAATTTACTTTTGGCTTTTATGCTAAAAAGATCAAAAAAACCCAAATGCTCTGGCTTTAGTTTTGGGTCTATTAAATCAATGTGCTTTGGAGTTTTTGGGATGACCTTTATTCCATTTCTATCTCTTTCAGAGTCTGTGATAGCTTCGTTAGGATCTGGGCGGCATACTTTATTAAATACAAACGGATATTCTTTGGGTATTTTGATATGATTTATCTTGATTATTTGATTTGTAGGATTGTGGATGATTAACTCTAGGTAAGTTTCAAGGTCTTGAGGATTATTTGGACTCATGTGTCCAAAAATTTCACGTACACTATAACTTTGCAATTTTTGTCCTAAACATCTTTCTTTTTGTGCTTTGTAGTTTGTATACAAAACAAAGCCTCCAACGGCTATACTAATGGTGGAAGAAAATAAATCATATATTGTTGGCATACTTCTCACATCTTTCTCCCCCCGCTTATGGGAAAATAGTAATCTTATAAAATACGTTTTGTATGGAGTGGCGCTGTGATTAACACGATTCTTTGTTTTGATCTAGGTACCAAAACGGGGTGGGCGATACGTGGTGCAAGTGGTGACATGTTCAGTGGTACCGTGAATTTTCAATCGCGCCGTTTTGAAGGCGGTGGAATGCGTTACTTGCGTTTTAAGCAATGGCTATCAGAAATAAAGCAGACAGCAGGTCAAATTGACGCGGTGTATTTTGAAGAGGTGAGGCGTCATAAAGGTACAGATGCCGCGCATGTTTACGGCGGTTTGTTAGCAACGTTAACGGCGTGGTGTGAACAGCATCAGATACCGTATGAGGGGATACCAGTAAGTACGATTAAGAAAGCGATGACGGGGAAGGGGAATGCGTCGAAAGAAGAGATGATAGAGGCAATGTGTCTTAAAGGATACAAGCCATGTGATGATAATGAAGCAGATGCTTTAGCAATTTTACATTTAGTTAAAGAAAGGGAGATCTCAAATGATGTCCAACAATAAAGTGGCGTTTGTAAAATTTAATACAGATCAGTTTTTAAAAGAGCTTACAAGTTTAAAAGCGACAGAGAAGGCTGTTTATACAACACTTGTGTTGCTAATGAATAATAGAAAAGCGCCTCTTATCAATTATGCGTCTTGTTTATCGGGTTGGTGTGGGTGTTCAGTGCAAACGTTTAAAAAGGCGTTAGAAACTTTAATAATGATGGGTCTTATTACGCGTTTAGAGAATAGGCGCTTATGGCATAAGTCATTAGCTTTTGATCAAAGTGTTCAAAGAAAATATTCAGAAAGAGTTTCAAAAGCAGCTTTAGCAAGGTGGAGTAAGAAAAGAGAGGAGGCAATACATGTCCAGTAAATTACCATGGACGAGGCTTTTTGCATACAAATGGCTTCTTACTCTTGTTTTTTTGTCGCCGACCGAGAAATGTATCTATGTCATGTTGCGACTTCTAATGCTCCATACTGGTGAACCTATTTTAAAGGACTTAAGGGTATTAGCTTTTTGGGTTGGTTATCCAGTAGAAGAGTTTGAAGCAGCTTTGAATTCCTTGATTGAAGATGGATTCATCATACGTTTAGACAATGGTGGGTTGTGGAATTCAGAAGTTGAAAAAGAACTCAAAAACGTCACTGAAGAGCTAGATAATTTCACTTGCAATAATAATGGAGAAAGGGAGGTGAAGTATGTCAACTAAGTTGCCATGGACGAGGCTTTTTGCAGACCAGTGGGCAATAGTTGTTGATTATTTGCCTGCTGTAGAGGGCAATATCTATATGCGATTACGGTTACGTATGTTGCGTACTGGTGAACCTCTTTTTTATAATATTAAAGTTTTATCTCATTACACTGGTTATTCAGTGAAGAAGTTTGAAGCGGCACTGAATGTTTTGCTTGAAGAAGGATATTTCATTCGTTTAGCAGATGGTCGCTTATGGAATTTAGATGTTGAGGAAGAGCTCAATAACTCTAATGAGAATTTAGAAAAGGTATCAAAAACATCACGATCAAAGAGATTATCGGAGAGAGCAAAGAAAGCAGCGCAGGCAAGATGGGATAAACATACAACTTATGCTTGTGATGATGCTCAAGTTGCTGAAAATACTGATAAAAACGATGCTAAAGCAATGCTTAATGATGCTAAAACGATGCTTAATTATGCTAAGCATGCTAAGCATGATGCTAAAGCGATGCTTAATGATGCCTATATATATAACAATAACATTAACAATAACATTAACAATAACAATAACAAAAAAAATATTATTTTATCAAAAAGAGAAATTGATTTTGAAAATTTAGAAACAAACGATTTTGTTGAAAAGGCAATCGAGTGTGATGATGTTCAATCAGAACAAATCAAAACGATAGAAACCAAACAACCAATCATTCACGAGCAAAATACCAACACTTCAAACAATGCTAACAACCGATGGCAAATTGACGAAGCGATGATTGAGAAATTGCCTTCACGAAAAGTTAAAAAGGTTGGAAAACAACTTTCAGAAATCGTTGATAAGATAATGCCTGCTTATTTTCCAGAGAAAGCAAACTTTTTTGAAGGAACAAAGAAAATAAGGGAAAAACAAGAAGTTGAAAGAATACTAGAAGATTTCAAACCCGATTTTCAATACGCAACTGAACAAGGATTAACGCATGATGAAGCCTTATCAGAATTTGAAAAATTTGTACGCTTTTCAAAAAACAATCCATGTCGAAATGCAAATGAACGCGATTGGCAAAGCGCTTGGGATAATTGGATTACGCATCCAGAATATGGATTGGTAATTAAGAAACACAAAAAATCAGAAGTGAAAAAACTATATGAAAGCGCATGTTATAAACCACCGTCAAACAATTTCGCAAATAACCTTTCAGAAAGCTTCAATCAACTTGCAACAGCGATCTACGCTTAAAGACACTTATGGATCCGAAATAGAGCTTTTTTCGGAAGCATCAGTCATGAAATCGTATTTAAAAGCATTGAAGGATAAACAGCAAAGTAGTGAAGTTTGCTGATGATTTTGAGAATAGATATGCGTTTAAATTGACAGAAAGGCACCGTACAGAGCGATTTAAATATTTTGTGATAAAAACCACATTGAAATTAAAAATGCTTCTGTACGGTCCATTTTGAGGCAAATAAACCCATTGGTAAAGTTATGGATTTAGATAGGGGATATTAAACCAAATGTTTTTAAAAAAACGTAAACAGAAGGGGGAAAAAAAGTTCGTTGCAACAGCGGTTGGATATGCACCATGGGGATTAGGGGTAGCAGAGTATTTTTACAATCTTTACGAATATGATGATGGTACAAGAGAATATGAAGAATTTGACGGTGGTCAGTATCATGAGATACCTGAGAATGTTGATTACAGTACCAAGGCGCAAGTGAAAGCTTGGATATATGGGGGTGGTATTCCGAAAAGCGTTCTCAATTACGAACCTCTCATAGATGAGATCAATAAAGAGATCAAAAAATTATCAAAAACCGCAGGAAATAAATATGTTTACAGATAAGCAGCTAAGAGCCTTGTTTGGTATTATAATTTTTATATTTTTATGCTTTTTAGAAATTAAAAAAAATCCCTATTTTATCCAAGGTATTTTGATATTTGCATCTTTTGGTTTGATAATAATAACAAATATTTTTGTAATTTTATGCAATTCTCATATTCCTTTTGAGTTGCAGAACAGTCCAAAATATAAAGATGATGATACAACAGGTTGGAAGATATTAACACGTGATTTACAACATTATATGCACCGACTCTTAAAGCTAATAAGTTTAGCACTTGTCGTTTTAATTTTTCCAAATAGTTATACTGTATTTTGGTATTTAGATATCGTTTTTTGGTACTTTTTTTTAGTTTATTCATTCTTTCTCATGTTGCATACACGCAGTTTAATAAACATGTCCATTTACGCGATACAATCATCTCTTAAAAAGAAAGAGAGCTAAAAAAAGCACTTGGTATTCAATTAGGTAGATATCAAAATGAAAAAAAGTGAAAAAAATAAAAAATACGTATTGACTTTAAAGAAAAGGTCGTTTAATAAGGTTGGCAAGTGCTTCAAAACACTAAACGTTAAGCGGGTAAACCACGAAAAGGTTTCTCCCATTTCTTAAAATACTGACTTTCTTTTATGCTATCGTTGGCATATAACGATTTTGTCGGGTGTGGTCACACCATACAATACTCTTTATGAGAAAAGTGTGACGACGGACTTAACGCCGTGTTTTGAACGCCCGGCGCCCTTTTAGGGTGTCAATTCAAAACTTAATTACGTTAAGAAAGAAATTAGCATGAACGCTACAGTTAAAAAGAGAAAACCATCCAAAAAATATGAATTAACCAATGAAATAGATCATATGACTGGTCTCACATTATACCGTATACGCGCCTTAAAAGATTTTGGAGATGTCAAAGCAGGGGATCTAGGTGGTTTTATAGAAAATGAAAGCAACCTATCGCATTATGGTACGTGCTGGGTATATGATAAAGCCCGCGTTTTTCAAAATGCCCGTGTTTCTGGGAATGCAAAAGTAAGAAGCTTTTTTGTAGACGTTTGTGGGAATGCAAAAATTTATGGGAATGCTATTTTTGAAGCTATTTTTATGGGAGGCAATGCGCGTCTTTATGGGAATGCTCGTATTAAAGGTGCTGTTGTAATTGAAGGCAATGCAAAGATTTATGATAATGCCTATGTAACTGATCATGCTCATATTTCTGATGATGCCGTCATTTGTGATGATGCTCATGTTGGAGGCAATGCAAAAATAAGCGGCGCTGCTCATATTTGTGATGACGCGCGTGTTTTCGATGATGCCGTTGTATGTGGTGCTCTTATCTCAGGAGATTCTTATGTTCATAGCGCCGCTTCTTTAACGGCAGATGATCATATTTGGAATGAAGCATATCCCGAATTTGGTAGTGAAGATGATTATTATCGTCATGAGTATTATGATGATTTTGAAGACTATTATGATGCTGATCTTGAATCGGAAAATGATGACGATTTAGAATGTGAAAAAGAAGCTGCTTAATTAAACAATAGGGCGGTGCGGGGGCGCCTCCTTATAACCATTTCATTTAAAAATTTGTTTGAATATTAGATTAGGGAGCTACCTATGACCACTAAAACTGTATCTAAAAAATATGAATTTACTAATGAAACCTTCATTTTAGATGGTCTTACTTTACACCGCATTCGTGCTTTAAAAGATTTTGATGATGTTAAGGCAGGGGATCTCGGCGGTTTTATTGAAAATGAAAGCAACTTGTCACATGATGGCAATTGCTGGGTTTACGATAATGCTCTTGTTTTTTGCAATGCCGTCGTTTCTGAAAATGCAAAAATACGTCATGATGCTTATGTTTTTAATGAAGCAAGGGTATCAGGAAATGCAGTGATTAGTGACAAAGCGCGGGTTCTTGAGAAGGCTGCTTATGTTCATGGCAATGCAAAAATATGCGATGATGCAATAATTTGTGGGGAGATTTATGGGAATGCCCTTGTTTGTAATAAAGCCATGGTATCGACAGAAGCAAAAATTTATGACAATGCAAAAGTTTTGAATAATGCTTGTGTTGGTGGTTTGATTTATGGGAATGCAAAAATAACTGGGGCGGCTTGTATTTGTCCAGGTGCAGAAATTTATGACAATGCATGCATTCAAGGAAAAACGAAAGTTTATTTCTTTGTAAAAATTTATGGCAATGCCGTTATTAAAGGCAATAAAAAAATTTATAAAGATACTGATGGTAGTGAACAAAGCACAAATAAAGCAGCGTAAATAACATAACGGGGCGGGGGGCTGCTTTATAGCAAAAAAGCCGCGTCCTTTAAGACACGGCTTTCATGAGCAAAACAATTAGCGATCTAAATAAACGATTAAAGTAACCAATCGAAATATAAAAGAACATCTCTTTATTGCACAAAACGTATCAAAAAGCAAGCTGTTAAGTAAAATAAAAATGGGATTCACACTGTAGATTCAGTGATTTATAATTATCATTTATCAAATCAATTTAAATCATAATGAATAAAATGAACGCTGTTAAATTACCTTCTTTTCAAACAGAAGAAAAATCTTCTTTTCGTCAACTTCCCCATAATATTGAAGCGGAACAGGCATTACTTGGAGCAATCCTGATTAATAATAATGCTCTTGATAGCGTTTCTGATTTTTTAAAAGCAGAGCATTTTTTTGAACCGTTGCATCAAAAGCTTTTTGATATCATTTCACAAATTATTCAAAAGGGAAGAATTGCAGATCCCATTACTATTAAGCCCTTTGTTGAAAATGATGCGAAAATTGGTGACATCACTGTATATAATTACGTGGTGCGTTTAGCTAAAGAAGCTGTAACAATCATTAATACTAAAGATTATGGGAGTGTCATTTATGATCTGTTTATCCGACGCTCTTTAATTAACCTTGGCACTCAAGTTGTGAATAGAGCATATGATGTTTCTATAGAACTTACAACATCACAACAAATTGAAACTGTTGAAAATCAGTTATTTGAGCTAGCAGAAAAAGGAAAATATGGAGGTGGGTTTGAAAACTTTGATACAGCCATTGCAAAAGCACTTAACATGGCAAGTGCAGCGAAAAAGCGTTCCTCACAGCTTTCAGGGATAGCTACCCATATCAAAACACTTGATGAAAAAATGGGAGGATTACAAGCATCTGATTTAATTATCCTTGCTGGACGCCCTGGGATGGGTAAAACATCACTTGCTACCAATATTGCTTTTAATATTGCTAATGCTTGTAAGCGTGATAACAGCCAAGCCAATGAAGGGGGTATTGTTGGTTTCTTCTCACTTGAGATGTCAACAGAACAGCTTGCAACTCGTATTATTTCCGAACAAATAAAGGTTTCTTCTTCGGATATGCGTCGTGGTAATATCTCAGAAGAGCAATTTGCAAAAATTATTCACGCAATGCGCTCTTTACAAACAATCCCTCTTTATATTGATCAAACGGGTGGGTTGTCTATTGCACAATTGTCCGCTCGTGCAAGGCGTCTTAAACGACAACATGGTCTAGATGTCTTGATTATCGATTATATCCAACTCATGACAAGCGGTTCAAAGCGTTCATTAGAAAATCGCGTTCAAGAAATTACAGCTATTACCACCGGATTAAAAGCACTTGCAAAAGAACTCAATATTCCCATCATCGCTCTCTCTCAACTTTCGCGTCAAGTTGAAAACCGAACCGATAAACGTCCACAATTATCCGATTTACGTGAATCTGGTTCAATCGAGCAAGATGCCGACATTGTTCTGTTTGTTTATCGTGAAGAATACTATCTCAAAAATGAAGAACTAAAAGAAGGCACTGCTGAGTATAGCAAGTGGCAAGATGCAATGGAGCAAGCCAAGGGTAAAGCCGAGGTTATTATAGCAAAACAACGCCATGGTCCGACAGGAATCGTTCCCCTTGCCTTTCAATCCGATTTTACACGCTTTAGTGATTTATAACATAATGTAAAACATTAAATAATTGTTATTAGACAACTGAAAACATTGTAAAAACACATAAAATATGTTATGATCTTTACATCATTTAATGGGACTTACAAACATGCTTAATAAAGTGATTTTAATTGGTCATTTAGGTGCAAATCCAGAAAGCAAAACAATGTCATCTGGCACCGAGGTGGTCAATTTTCGAATGGCAACGTCTGAGAGCTATACAGACAAGGCAACCAATAAGAAAGTAGACAAAACAGAATGGCATTCCATTGTGGTGTTTAATCCACATCTTGCAAAAATAGCACTCCAGTATCTCAATAAAGGCAGATTCGATATAATATCAAAAAACACAATAAAGTCAATATGTTGTTTGCAATTATTTTATATGAATCCACTCAAGAATCCATCTTTTTATGCGTGTCTAAATTGATCATTTTTTATATAAGATTGGCATGTATGAATAGACCATAAAAAGCAAATCATGATGTAAATATTATAACGCATGTAAACATTCAAATGAAATGAAAAGCAGATATCATTTATAACAGTTCATAAATCTTATGATACGTTTTTATCACAGCACAAATCACATTGTTTAAAATTTAGTCGTTTGAAATATCGATAACATACGTTTAAAGATCACATCTTGTTTTAAAGATTGGATTGCTAATCACATAAAAGAGCAAATTAACATTCGCCAAAATTGGCGAGCGCAAAATAGAGAGCTGTCATAACAGCATCATC
>NZ_JBHIQK010000017.1:0-16840 GCF_042196545.1 Bartonella sp. AC70YNML | reverse complement strand
TTCATGCTCACGCCCATCTTCTTCAGAGATCACATGTTTTTTGCCTGTGAATTTATGATGAAGACCAGGGGGACCACTTATTTGCCTTGCACGGACAACATTATGAAATGAGCTGAGAGCTTTGAAAGATATTTCCTTAAGAAAACATATAGGTTTTAAACAACATGAATATTCTTTGCTACGGCATCTTTTTTTACCCGAATAACAATGCCATGGAAGGGACGATCACAAAAGTATGAAGCAATCTACAGGCTATAATGACCAAATATTTAAGCTTTATTCTGCATTGCTTGATTCAGCATCAAGAAACTGATGCAAATCTACAATGTAATAACGTTGCAATGCATTATCTACACTGCTTTGTGCCTTTGCCTGCCATGCTTCTTGAGCGGATTGATAATCTGAAAAAATACCAACCACATCTAAATCATCAGGATTCTTAAATTGATTACTGTTAAGATTTTTTAATTCCCCACCAAATACAAGATGTAAATATTGTTTTTTTTCCTTTGTTTCAGTCATATGTGCCTCCATATCATTCAAATGATTTTAGCGCTTTTTATGTGATTAAACTAACTTTGCTTGACGAACAACATCTATCATATCCTGACAGCAATTATTTTTACCAGCAATTAAAAGCCCATATTGGTAAGGTTCAATTCCATAAGATAGTAAAGGAGTATCAAGTGATAAAAAACACCCTCCACACTCCTGCAAAATAAGATCAGCAGCGGCAATATCCCATTCATGACAATTTGGACGAACTAATACGATATCAATTTCATCTTGAGCAACAAGAACAATACGATAAGCAAGAGAAGGAAGATAATGGTAAAGACTGACTTGATTGAGAAAATCATCTGGTAATTTTTGTGCGAGCGATTTATCAAGTGAAATTTTATATTTTCGATGAACCTCAAAGGCTAAACGAGGAAGTTTTATTCCATTTAATGTTGCTCCTTCACCCGTTACAGCTGCATAAACATCCCCTTGAGCCGGACATTGTAAAACGCCCACAATAGGACGCCCATTCTCAATAATAGCAACAGAAATACACCAATAAGTACTGCCAGAAAGAAAACCACGTGTCCCATCAATAGGATCAACGACAAAGGAGCGCTTATAATCTTGTTGTTCTCGATTATCTTTTGTTTCTTCTGAAATCCATCCATAATTTGGACGTGCTCCAAGAAGCTTCTCTTTCAAGAAATGATCGACAGCAAAATCTGCCTCACTGACCGGGGAATTACCTTCTTTAATCCAGACATCCAACGTGCATCCAAAATACCGCATTGCTAAATCTCCTGCCTCTCGACAAACGTCACGCAAAAGATTTAAATCAGAAGAATGATGCATGTTATTTTCCTGCAAGTGTCATCCCTTCAATTAACAATGTTGGAGCTGCTGTACCATAACGCCGATCAATATCATTGGCAGGTGTTAAATGTGCTAACATATGAAGCAAATCAGAGCCTAGGGTTACTTCACTCACCGGATAAGCAATTTCACCATTTTCAATCCAAAAACCGGAAGCCCCACGACTATACTGACCAGTAATAAAATCAATGCCATGACCGAATAATTCGGTCACATAAAATCCATTTCGCAAATCTTTTATCATATCGCAAGGCGATACTAAACCCGGTTCAATAGCAAAATTTGTACTGGTCGGCTGCACTAATGATGCCGAACGCATACCGTGTCCATTTGTTTTAAGTCCCAATTCACGCGCTGTAGATGATGAAAGAAGCCAATTTTTTAAAATACCATTTTCAATAATATTGAGTGTTTTCCCCTCTACCCCTTCTCCATCAAAAGGATGAGAAGCATTTCCACGTAATCGCAAAGGTTGATCGGTTACATTAACATTAGGCTTCATCACTTCCTTGCCTAGGAAATTCTGTAAAAGACTCGTTTTTCGAGCCACAGAGGCTCCATTGACCATAGATGCGATATGCCCTGCAATTCCACGAGCCGTACGCGGATTAAAAATAACATCAACGCCCCCAGTCGCCGCACGAACTGCACCCAAACGTCGAACTGCACCAAGCCCTGCATTCTTTCCCACAGTTTCTGCTGCCTCTAAATCAGAAAAATGTAAGGCTGTTGTATAATCATAATCCCGCTCCATCTGTGTTCCTTCACCTGCAAGAGCACTACAAGAACGTGAAAAACAACTGGAACGATAGGCTCCACAAAAACCATCACTGGTCACAAGAATAAGTCCACTACGGCCATAAGCTGTTGCAGCGCCACCAGAATTGCTTACACCTTTAACATCAAGAGCTGCTGCCTCCGTTTTTAAAGCATCTTCTGTTAAAAAATGACTGCTGGGTATAAAATCATCAAAAAGATCAAGATCTTTAGGGTTCTTAACCAAACACTCTTTATCTGCCAAACCTTCAAATAAACTATCGGGAGAAGCTTTAGCCATTGCAATAGCACGTTCCGCAAGTTCTTGCGGATAAGATCCTAAATTAGCAGAAACACTTGCTACTTTTTTTCCAACAAAAACCCTTAGAGTAAAATCATTGCTCTCTGCAGATTCTGTCGATTCGACTTTCCCAAAACGAACAGATACACTGGTGGAATGTGCATGAACAATAACAGCATCAGCAGCGTCGGCCCCAGAACGCCTTGCTGCTTCAACCAATGAAACAGCTTTCTCAATCTGGTTCTTGTCAGTCATTATAGACTCCCTAAAATATTTTATTATTTACATTGATAAGCATTCTGACAAAAGATTATGCACATTTCATGCATTCTTTTTCTTTTAATGCATTAAATCATTTCCTTTTTCGCTTCTTTATGAAAAGATGCAATATGTCGTAAAATCTCTTTAGTTGCAAGATTGCTCATTGGACCTTATCATTTTAGAAGCCAAATCTCCACTGACAATCAAATCAACAGAACATTGACAATTAACAAAAGTCTTAGCAATAACACTTGAATTTAAGCTAAAATCCTCAAAAATTCGAAAAGCATAAAATGATCTAAATCACAGGTCTTCCTTCCTCTGGGTAGTAAAAAACCTACCTCATCTCTTTCCTATAGCATTCTTTAATTTCCAAGCAAGAATCAAGAAAATGCCTTATATTTGTATACACTTCTTTTCTTCTATAAACTCTCTCATAATGAGACGGCACTCTTGTAAATGAAACAAAACTTAAACAGAGTAAAAAATATTTCCTTCCATTATGGTTTCAACAAAATGAGCAGTCATAAACTTCTTTACCCTAATGGGCGTAATATCATAAAGAACTCATTTTTTATATTTAAAAGTAATCAAAGAAATTATATTGTAATCTTTCAATAAAATTAATATTTTGATTTATATTTATAATTTATTGTTTTGTAATTTGTATAAAAAAGCCTAATAGCATAAAATTCTCTTTGTTTCGAACCTATTCATGTTGAGTCAATCACAACTATTTGCGAGCATATCATGAATAAGGGGCATATGAATGAAAACTATTTAAGAAGAAAACAAAATGCCTCTTATGAAGGTTTTAAATGCAAAAGCTATCGCAACATTAGAAACCAGCAAATATCATGACGATATTGGCCTACATCATAAGAGAAACAATGAGCTTCTGAAACTTTCTCATTTTCAATGAATTTCATAAGATTTTTAGCGCAAAATTAATCCCGTAAGATGATTTGAATCGATTTCAACAGCTAACTAAAAAATGCTCCGTAGCTCATTGGTTTGCCGTATACTCATAACTGATTCCGTTCTAATAATAAGTTACAATTTCTGCACCTTTTTTAAGGTGTTAACTTCTTTATAAACGCACACCCTTACAAGATGGTTTTGTTTTCAGTAAGAGCACGCTTACTCATTTCAATCATTGCATCGCGAAGATGTAACTTAATTTTTGATCCAATAATCATTCCAAATAAAGGAGCAAGTAAGCCAGAAATAATTACAGTATGACGAATTTTGTTATTTGAAGAACCCGATTTTGTTGAACAAATATATTCATGATTAAAACTCATACGTGTAAAAGGAAGTTTAGCATAATCAGAAAAGCAAATATTTTTTATAACTTTATCAAGTGTAAAAGTTACTGTAGGTCCTTTTTTAGGTTTCATGCGTCCTATAGCGCCTTCTTTGAAAGGACCAGAAAGTTCTACCCACTCAAGTTCACTATCCCAGCAAGGCCATGATGCCACATCTTCCCATATAGCCCAAATTTTCTCAGCACTTGCTTCTGTACTAATTTCTTCACTATATATCCATTTAAACATGATAATCTCCCCTTTTTTATAAATTACTTATCTTTAGTGATAAAAAATAATATAAAAAAGTATCCTTAAAGCTGCACAACGATAAGATACTTAATACTCTAAGATCTACTTAATATGTAATGATTAAATCAACAAGCGATACTACTAAACTAAACACACAAATATTCAGGATAAATGAACAATATTTTCAATACTAAACAAAATATCTTTTTTAAGTTTAGACAATAACAAAAAATAAAAGTTACGCATCATTAAAATATAAATGCAGACTGCATAGCTTAAAGCTTTCAACTGCTGATGAAATGTAATGATTAAGGTATAGCAGAAAGAAATTAGACAAAAAAGATCATAACTATTATCGAGGATATATATATCCTATTGGAGAAAAAACATCCTTCTGTAGTAAAGCTAATAAAACTTCATCAATTCCTTTAACATTAGAATCTTTTATTTACTTTCTGCTTGACCTTTTAAAAACCATATAAAATGAAGAAAACTGTGAAAAAACATTTTTTTATCTTATCGGATAAAAACAAGAACTTTCTCAAGATGTAAGCAATCGTAATTTATAAAGACGTATTGCTGTCTCACCATAAAAACGCTCATCGTCTAGATAAAAAATATCTGGTAAATGAATAATCGTATCTTTCTTTTCTTCGAGCACGAAAAGTGTATCAGCTTTTGCCCAACCTCCTCGCAAAGCTTCTACAAAAGCACGTTCACCTAAACAACGGCTATAGGGAGGATCAGCGCAAATAACATCAAATGGAAGCATTGTTCCAATATTGCCAAGTTTGGTTGCATCACGACGCAAAATCCGTCCAATCCCTTGCAATTCAAAAGCTTCGATATTTTTTTGAAGTACTCCACGCCCCTCAACTGAATTTTCAACAAAAACAGCAGCCTTTGCTCCACGTGAAAGTGCTTCAATGCCTAAAGCCCCCGTACCAGCAAAAAGATCAAGAATGCGTTTATTGGTCCAAAATTGTTCTTCACGGCTAGAAAGAATATTAAAAAGGCTTTCACGTGTACGATCACTCGTTGGGCGAATCGACTGATTAACAGGCGAAAATAAAACACGACCAGCAAATTTACCGCCTATAATCCGCACGTGGACCTCCAAATCGCTTCGAAGTTTTTGCACCATCACTCTGTGATTTAGATTTTTTCATAGAACCACCAAATGTTTTTACTTTTTTCTTTCTCTCAAAAGAACGCTCATCATGACCACCTTTTATCATTTTCTCTTTATCCTTTAAAAAGCGATCTTTCTTACCAAAGGGATGCGTCTCGTCATAAGATATTTTGCCACGTTTTTGAACAAAACTTTCCCTCTTCTCTTTGTGTGACGAACTTTCTTTTAGTTTTTCCTTGCCTCGATGAAAGGACTTTCTACCATCCAAATCGCTCTTATAACCATGCGATTTCTCCTCACTATAGGAAGGCTTTCTACGTGCACTTTGCGGACGTGCACCAGGAGCCATCCAAACATTAGCACGGCGAGAACGCGGTAGAAAACGCTCTACTTTTCCTTCTTCACTTTTCTCCTTTTTTACATTTTCATGAGATTTTGTACTTAATCGTGCGCGACTATGTTCAACAGAACCATCTCTTGAGCGACGTCGTATCACCCTTTCACTTGAGAAAACCCAACCATCATTTGCAACAGAAAGATCTTTCTGGCTTTTCTTTTCTGCAACAACTGCAGAATTTGAAAATGGCTTAAGAATAGGAGCATCAAAATCTGCATTGGCTTGCATAATCAAACGCTCTCCCAACTGATCTCGTAACATCCGCCCTTTTAACTCTTGCACAGCTCCTTCTTCTAAATCAGAGAGATGAAATGGACCATAAGATACACGTATTAATCGATTAACTGATAATCCCAATGCCCCTAAAACATTCTTTATTTCACGATTTTTTCCTTCTCGCAAAGCAACAGAAAGCCATATATTCGACCCTTGTTCGCGTTCAATTGATGCTTCAATTGAACCATAAAAAATACCATTAATCGCAATACCATTTTTAAGGTTATCCAGCGCACTCTGTTTTACTCTTCCATGAGCACGGACGCGATATTTGCGGACCCACCCCGTTACAGGAAGTTCTAATACACGCGCTAAGCCACCATCATTGGTTAAAAGCAAAAGCCCTTCCGTGTTAATGTCAAGCCTTCCTACAGAAAGAACACGCGGCATTCCTTTTGGTAAATTACTAAATACTGTAGGTCTGCCTTCAGGATCACGGTTCGTGGTGACAAGACCTGCTGGCTTATGGTAAAGCCATAAACGCGTTCGTTCTATAGGAGGTAAAGGTTTGCCATCAACTTTAATAACATCAGAGCGGCTAACATTAAAAGCTGGCGTTTTCACGACTTTACCATTCACAGAAATACGACCTGAAACAATCATCATTTCTGCATCTCGACGCGAAGCAACACCAGCACGCGCTAATCTTTTAGCAATTCGTTCACTCTCATTATTTTCATTCATTTGCGTTTCAAACCAATCTTTGCAAGTATGTTCAGAAAATTATTCACATGCACCATACCGCTTATCCTGAAAAATGAAGTAGCATAATCATTTATCATTTTCTATCCTTTAACGACAATAATGTATCTGTTGACTTGCAAGTTTGTTTTAAACTCTTAAAAAAATAGAGGTATTCTTTTCATTATAAAAGCGTAATAAATTATTCATTCCATAGCATTCCTTATCGAGATAACCTTTAGATTTTCTATACCTTCAGTAGGAAGAATATTATGACTTTGACGCCCATGGAAATAGCCCTTTTAGAAGCGCAAGAAGCTGCAAAAAAAGATGAAGTTCCCGTAGGTGCTATCATTACACGTGGAAAAGCTATCATTGCACGCGCTGGTAACTTTATAAAATCTGCATATGACCCTACAGGACACGCAGAAATACGCGCAATCCGTATGGCTTGCAAAACATTGCAAAGCGAAAGGCTTCCTGATTGCGATCTTTATGTAACACTTGAACCTTGTGCTATGTGTGCTGCTGCCATTTCATTTGCACGCATACGACGTCTCTATTACGCAATAAATGATCCCAAAGGAGGTGCTATAGAAAATGGTCCACGTTTTTATCAGCAACCAACCTGTCATCACAAACCTGAGATTTATTCTGGTTTTAAAGAAAAAGAAGCAGCTCAATTACTTAAAGATTTTTTTGTACAAAAGCGATACTAAAAACAATTCTTCTTCCATAACTTTTACTCTTTAGAAACTATCCTATTTCTTAAAAAAGATTATTCATCCTTCTGATATAGCGAAAGCTATTTTGAAATATTTTTTCTCTCACACTCTTTTAATATTGAATATTATTTCTATAATACAACATATTGATTTATAAAAATAATTCATTGCTTTTTATATAAAATATTTTTATATAAACTATAAAGCTCAAAATATCGTGGAATATTCTCATTTCAAATGACGTTGAATCAATAAAATCTCTTTCTTGGCACTCATAAGTGAGGTTACTGTCTAGATAAAAAACGATTTAGAAAAGACTAAAAATGTCTTTTATGAAAGCTCTCAAATGCAAAAATTGTCACAACATTGGAGTCTGGAAAATAAAATGATGGTATAAGTTCTCTCCTTCATAAGAATAAAGCTGCTAATTTTCAATGGCTTTCACGTTATACTATCCACACAAACAACGTTGTGAAATGGACTTAAAAGATATTTCTGTTAAAAAAGTGACGCCGAACCACTCTCTCGATGCTATAGCCATATTGCTATTTCATGGAAATAACAACCAGCTTGCAGCAGCATTATAACGCTGCATGAACGAGAACTTGGTGTCATAAGTAATGAGAAGAATACTTCGCATACTTTTATTTTGTCTTTTTCTTATCGACCAATAGGTGCAATTTTTGCCGGTTGGCGATAACTTAAAGGTGGTTCAGTGAGATAGCGACGGTATTTTGAACTTCCAACTTGTGCTCTCTGACGACGTAAATATTCTTGTCGTTGCTTCGCACTCAACTGTGAAGGATTTTCTGAACCAGCGCCATTAACTAATGATCGCTTGTGAGGAAAAGGAGTACTTTCCCGATGCTGCTTCGATGCTGCTATTTTATTGACAGATTTATCTTGTTGTGGCACCGGTAAAAACCTGCGTGAACTAGGACTTGGTATTATAAGCTTTGGATGGGGTTTCATAACAATCTGGCTGCTGTTATTTGTTGGTGTTAATGAAGTGATATTAGCAACATCTTCAAAAAACTGTATCGAAACTGGTTTATTGGTACCATAGGTAGGCGCATTACATCCCGTTAAAACAAAGCATATACCTAAAATTCCTATTGGAAATATTTTTACTTCACATTTTCTCACTGCTTATCCCATTTCCTAAGTATATGGCTGATTAATATTCCCGTTATTTATGAGAGAACGGTCCATATACAAATTTCCCCCCCCTGCAGATAAAACAACGGAATTTTTTCGTACCACAAAAAACTATATTCATCAATACGAGAAATATACTTGCATTTCTTTCCTTTGATCTAAAACTTTAAATCTTGCCAAGAATCCGCAATTCCCGCAAAGCAGCTGCATCACGAGCAGATACATCCGGATAAGCTGGATCACTTCCAACATCTTGTGTATAACGCCATGATCGAGCACATTTTTTTCCCAACGCTTTCTTTGGATATACACTAACACCTTCAACATCATCCAAAGTAAACGCATCGGAAGGCATTGTATCCTGCGTAATTGTGAGTGCGCTGGTAATACAGATCTCCGCCATATCCACATTTTCTAATGCCTCTCGTAAAACCAGATTGGAAATAAAAACAATAGGCGCAGCTTCCAAAGAGGATCCAATACGCTTATTAGCACGTTCAAGTTCTAAAGCACCTGTCACAACTTTACGGACCTGCCGAATTTTTTTCCAACGCTCAGCCAAAGATTGGTTTTGCCATTCTTCTGGTACAGAGCGAAATTGTTCCAAATGCACTGATTGGCTTTCTGGGTAACGCTCTAACCAAGCTTCCTCCATAGTAAAAGGCAACATTGGAGCAAGCCATGTTACCATACGCTCAAAAACCTCACGGACAACCTGCAAGGAGGCCTTGCGTTTTTTTGATGAAGGCGCATCACAATAAAGAGAATCCTTTCGGATATCAAAATAAAATGCCGATAACTCAATGATTGAAAAATCCAATAATGCACGCATAATCTTTTTAAAATCAAATTCATCGTAAGCGCGATTAATCAACTGATCAAGTTCAAAAAGCCTATGCAATATAAATTTTTCAAGATCCGGCAGTGCACCATAAGATATTTCTTCTCCATCATCATGTGCTAAAGTTCCAAGCATCCAACGAATTGCATTGCGTAGTTTACGATATGAATCCACATTTGTCTGAAGAATTTTCTTGCCTAAACGCTGATCTTCCCAATAATCTGTTGTCATCACCCAAAGACGAAAAATATCAGCTCCAGATGTTTTAATGATCTCTTGCGGAACAACCGTATTGCCTAAAGATTTAGACATTTTCTTACCATTCTCATCCAAAGTAAAACCGTGTGTGATCACTGCCTTATAAGGAGAGCAAGCACGCGTACCACAGCTTTCCAAAAGAGAAGATTGGAACCATCCACGATGTTGATCAGAGCCTTCAAAATAAACATCTGCAGGCCATTTTAAATCAGCCCGATCTTCTAATACAAAGCTATGGCTTGCTCCAGAATCAAACCAAACATCCAAAATATCATGAACCTGCATCCAAGGCTCATGCGCACGGTCACCTAAAAAACGTTCACGTGCTCCTTCAGCAAACCATGCATCTGCCCCTTCTACTTCAAAAGCCCGTAAAATACGTTCGTTCACGCTTTCATCTTTCAAAACAACACCATCCTCATTCGCAAAAATACAAATAGGAACTCCCCAAGAACGCTGACGAGAAAGAACCCAATCAGGACGATCTTCTATCATAGAGGCTAGGCGGTTTTGCCCAGAAGGTGGTATAAAACGCGTTTTTGAAACAGCATCCAAAGCCCGACTGCGTAAAGTTGAACCATCCCCAAGATCTTTATCCATTGAAATAAACCATTGCGGCGTATTACGAAAAATAACGGGTTTTTTCGAACGCCAACTATGGGGATAGGAATGTTTCAAACGACCGCGTGCAAATAATCGATCTGCTTTAATTAAAGCGTTAATGACCCCTTTATTGGCATCACCCATTTTCCCATTATCATCAATAACACGTGCTGCTCCCCCTTCACGATCCGGTCCCAAACCCGGAACATCTTTCGTATAGAAACCCGCATCATCGACAGGAAATGGTATAGATGAATCAATCCCTGCTTGCTCCAATAGAGGCTTATAAGCATTCCAAATTTCAAAGTCCTCACGCCCATGACTTGGTGCTGTATGGACAAAACCTGTACCAGCATTCTCTGTCACATGCGACCCCTCAAGCAATACTATCTTATAATTATACCCTCCCGCCAAACCTTTGAGTGGATGAGAAAGAGCAAGAGCTTTCAATTCATCAGCAGAAATAACACGCAAACGCTTCAAAACAAGTTTGGCTTTTTCTGCACAACTCATCGCTAGAGCATCTGCAAAGAGAAGCTTTTCTCCCACTTGAGGACCAAAATCATTTTCAGCACTTTCAACTTCGTAAATACCATAAGAAATCTGCGAAGAATAACTCACTGCACGATTGCTTGGGATTGTCCACGGTGTTGTTGTCCAAATGACGACATAAGCACCATATAAATCATCAGAATTTGCTTCAAAAACAGGAAACTTAACCCAAATCACCTCTGATTCATGATCATGATATTCAATCTCAGCCTCTGCCAAAGCCGTACGCTCCACAACAGACCACATCACTGGCTTGGAACCACGATAAATCTGATCTGACATAGCAAATTTTATCAATTCACTAGCAATGCGTGCTTCTGCATGAAAAGCCATTGTAGTGTAAGGCGTGTTAAAATCTCCCACAACACCAAGGCGTTTAAATTCTTCGCTTTGAACGGTTACCCAATGTTGTGCAAATTCACGGCATTCTTGACGAAACTCATTCAGAGGTACCTCGTCCTTATTTTTTCCCTGTGCTCGATATTTTTCTTCAATTTTCCATTCAATTGGAAGCCCATGGCAATCCCAACCAGGAACATAATTTGCATTAAAACCGCGCATTTGGAATGAACGAACAACCACATCCTTTAGAACTTTGTTTAAAGCATGCCCGATATGAATATGACCATTTGCATAAGGTGGACCATCATGAAGAATATAAAATGGACGATCTTTTGCTTGTTGGCGCAATTGCGCATAAAGCCCTATATTTTCCCAATGCGCCATCAATTCAAGCTCTTTTTGTGGAAGACCTGCACGCATGGGAAAATTTGTCTGTGGGAGATAAAGAGTTTTTGAATAATCTATTGTTTCATTTTTCACAGTCATTGTGAAATATTCCTGTCCACTTTTACGAGTTTACTTTTGCATAACTTCCCTGAACCCTGCAACTCTGGTTTTTATCTATAGGGAAAGCCGAGCTTATCATTCGTATTAAGCAGCGATCAGGAAAATATATCATCACACTCTATGGGCTTTATCATGAAATTCACAAGAAAAGAAACCAAAAAGTGATCTTTAAAAAAATAAAGGCTCCACTAACAGTGGAGCCTCTTAGAAATTTACTCTTTAAAAAATTAGAATTTATAAGCTACACCAACACGGAAATCATTGGTTTTGTAGTTAACTTCAAGTTTTTCCTTTGCAAATTTCTTTTTACCAAAATCAGAGTAACGATATTCTGCACGTACAATCACATTATCCAGAAGCGAGAAATCAACACCACCACCAAGTGTGTAACCAATCATGGTTTTTGTTTCATCAGCTAAGTTCTTAGAAGAAACGACTCTTCCATCCTCATCCTTAACGGATATTGATACAGTGTCTTGGAATTGCCCATAAGCAATACCACCAGCGAGATAAGGCATAAAGCGATCAGCAGCAAAACCAATACGGACCCGTGTAGCACCACCCCAATTTTGCTTGAAAGTATGATTTAAAGTTTCAGCTTCATCCTCTTGACCAAGACCAAGTTCAGAAGCCATCTTTTTTATTTGTTCTATACCATATACACTGGAATTGTTCTTATCCACCGCTTGTGTACTTTGTGCACCGTGTCCAGCCATATTCTGTCCACCATGAGAACGAGAAGCATGTGGATTAGCACCAGAGCCATGCCCACCTGCATGAGATGCACCATGCGGATTAGCATTTCCGCTACCATGGGCGCCATGATGACCTCCCTGTTGAGCTCCGCTTGTTCCATTAGAAGCTTTTGTCTCTGAACCAGAAGATGGTCCTGATCTCGCGAGGACAAGTGATGAACTCGGTACTGTTCTTTCTACTGCTAATGGTTGTGATACAGATTGTACCGGTGTAGGTGCTTTTGCTGCTGGCTGTACTGCTGGTGTGGTTACAGTAGATTTTACTGGTGCAGGTTGTACTTGTGCAGGCACTACTGATACAGTATTTACAGGCGCATTAGCTCCATTTGCCCTTACGCTTGATAACTGACCTACTACAGCTGATCGCGATGCTGACTGCTCTGATGTTCCTGCGCCTGTTGTATGGGATATCGGTTTAAGTTCAGCTGACTGGGATCCACCTACCCCACCTAACGATGATGCCCCTCCTGTATCTGATCTTCCCAATGAAGACGATGCCGATTGCACTGGTTGGGAGGAGGTTGATTGTACTACTGTTAATGCAGCTGGCGTTTTTGATGGCTGTGCTGGAACTCCTGATGTTTTTTCCGACGTCTGTGTTTTTCCTGCTGTTGCACTAACATCGCTAGACGTTCTAGTTGTTACTGGTTGATTTGATTGTGCTTCTCCTGCTTGTGACGATTGACCTGCTGTTGAAGTCCCTACTGCTGCACCAGAAGGTGTTCCTGACGCAGGTTTTGCTGGTGCAGGTGTTCCTGCACCTGCAGATCCTCCTGAAGCGGCTTTTGGTGCTTGTGATTGTGTTCCTGCTTGGGGGGCTGAAGGGGTTGAATGTGTTTGTAGGTTTGCGGATCTGCGGGATCTTACGACTGCATTTTCTACTGTAGTGTTATCAGCCGCTCCTATAGTAATGGTCTTTGTGTGTTTTTTTCCAGATATCATTAAATCCGTATCGATGCCAAAAATAAAGTTATCACCGAGATCAATATTAGAACCTGCATAAAAACCACCTACAAAACCTGAAAGTTTAGGAGAGAACTCTTTATCTAGTGGTAAACTCTTTTCTTGACCAACAAGAGCCATATCAGCTTTGCTCGAAAAACCACCAGCTTGGACACCTAAATAAAGACCTGTCCATGAAAAAGTAGGCGCAACAATGGCAGAAGAAGAAGCAGTCGATGATGCTGGTTGATGAGGAATCATAACATCAGCAGCTAGTGCTGTAGACGCTGAAATTAAAGAAAAAATAGACGCTGTTATTAAACGTTTTGTATTCATAAAATCTCTCCAAATATCCAAAATGAAATGTATATAGAGCATCTTTTTTGAAATATCTGTAGCAAAAATGACACACTCACAAAAAAATAAAGAATTTTTGAAGATTATCAAAATACAACTCTCAAGAATAATTCTTGTGCAATAAACAAATTATATCAAATTTTTTTAAACAAAAAGCGCGTTGCAATCACCTGTTTTGAAGCCAATGTATGCATGTGTCATAGAGGACAACTCGCATTAGCTCTTACTCAATTGCCTGATTGGAAATATGAAATTAAACACATCTAAAAAATAAATTTGCATATTTTTAAAAAATGGGAGTGCCCATATGTCATCCAGCACACCCCTACTCATTCCTAACAACTTTTAAGTAATGCATGATTCAGGCTACGGGTGGATTGTGCCAAATCAAGGAAATAAATCATGGGGAGAAAAACTGATGAAACAATAGAGTTTGATGGATACATTACGCTTTACCGTATCCATGAATTGAGAGACTTTAGAGATAAAAAGGCAGGTAATCTTGACAGCTTTATAGAGGATGAAGACAGTTTAAGTCATGAAAACGATTGTTGGATTTATAATGATGCCAAGGCGTATTCCTTTACCAATATTTACGATAGCGCTAAGGTTTTTGATAACGCACAAGTTGCTTATAATGCACAGATTTTTGAAAACGAAAAAATTTATGATAATTCAGAAGCTTGTAACAAAACTATGACCGCCCAGAACGGCGTCCCTTCAACAAAAGACGACATTCCTTTCTAACACCAAAAAACTAACCTTTTAACACCAGCGTGATTCACGCCATGGTAAAATTATATGGTATGTGCGTATTGGTCGTGGTCAACGCATTAGAGTACGTGGAACCTATGGAACGCAAGAGTTTGTTGACAACTACCAAAGTGCGCTTGCTAAATTACAAGGGCTTATACTTCCAAAATCCAAAACCGGTAAACTTATTGAAAGGTTATTTGCATGGCTACTTAAACAGTATTTTAACAGTATCAATTGGCATAGCTTCTCTAAAGTCATAAAAAGAACTCATCCTGATGAAGGTGTGTGATTCTATAGGTATCATTTCATACCAAGCAATCGAAAAGAAACATATTATAGCCGGTGTTGAACATCGCAAATAAACACTTGGAATGGCTAGAGACTTTCTGAAAGGTCTAAACGGACTTTTTAAATGGGCCATTGAACAGGGTCTTTTTGAAAATAATCCAGCTTTAAGAATCAAAAGACCTCCTCTCAAAAACGAAGACGGATTTCCAGTCAAAACAGAAAAAAGTAAATTCCAAACAGATGTTTTTCTGCCAATTTTGTCTGAAATAGCCCAAACCCTTTAAATTGGTCCTATTGGAGAAGAAACATTCATTTGTGGTCAAGTTAATCAAAAACTCTCGAAAGAAAGCTTTGGCGATACATTTAGATAGACTTGTAATACTGTAGGCATTAAAAAATCAGCGCGCATGGTTTAAGAAAATTAGCAGCAACACGCGCTGCTAATTTCGGTGCAACAGTCTCGCAACTCAAAGCAGTTTTTGGCTAGACAGACGACACTATGGCATCTCTTTACACAAAGAGCGCAGACCGTAAAAACTTGCTCTTGAAGCCATAAAAAAGCTTCAAAAAGATGAGGAAAAGAGGACTATAAAACTCAATAGAATCAGGAACAACCTATTCTCTTATATTAGACATAAATATTTTATTTTACACATATTTGTGAATGAAACGGCTTTTAAAACCTTTTCTGTTAAAGTTTATGCTTTTTTCCTCTGCATAATTTAGCGTTTTTAAGTTCTATTCTTGAAAAACTATGCAATACTTTAACAAACTATTTATTGATCTAAGCGTTCAATAATCTTTTCTTCCATTCAAATTACCTTTTTGCTTATCCTAAAGAAAAAAGCATTATAAATATACCTAATTTTCAGTCATATCTGGAAAAGGTTTCAAACTGTCGATGCAAATCTTACACAACATTTTATTCAAATAGTGTAAATCAGCCCTTTCCTCCAAGATACCCTTTAGACGCATTAAATATCTGAATATTTTTATTTAAAAAATAAAAATCTTTTAAAGAGCTTTCTTATTGAATTGTACTTATTTAAACTCAATAAAAATTTTCCTTGAATATATATCCCATTCTTACAAATTTATCTCTCATAAACTGTCAAAGCAATAACATTTTCTTTTCGCAGATATGACCGATCTAAATAGAATAAATATCTGTAAAGGTAAAATAATTTAAAAATACACGACCGAAATTTAATATAATTTATCAAACATTTTCAACTGAACTTTTCTTATTATTACGAAAACGACCATTAGAACTTAAAAAATATTGCTTTGTGAAAAATTTTCAAACAGGAAAAAGAAATGATAAATATCATAATTACCTTTCATTTTTTCAGAAAAAACTATCATATTTAAAAATGAAACTCTTAGATAACACACTAAAAGAATTAACTTATGAAGAATTATTTTAATTGAAACTTAAATAGTTTTACAAAGAACGCTTTAAAATGCGTATTAAAATGATTGACCTTTTGCAAGAAATTTGTCAAAAAGCATATCTAGTTTGGAGGGGTGGCCGAGCGGTTTAAGGCACCGGTCTTGAAAACCGGCGTGCAGGAGACTGTACCGTGGGTTCGAATCCCACCCCCTCCGCCACAGCACTTTTATGGTGCTATAACTTTTTGATTTTATATGACTTTTTTAAAGGTTCGGGATAAATAAATAAAGGTTCGGGAATAGGATTTTTACACTTTCCTTTACAAAATGCATTCTTTTTGCCAGCTTTCTCTAATAATTTTTTTAATAGTTCTAAATCTTCTTGTGAAATAATGTTTATCAGTCTAGAAAACATACCAACAGTTTCACATCTGAAAGTATCAGAAGGCTTTATAATAAAACTTTTGCGACAAGAATCCGACTCTCTTCTCAAAATTTCTGCTACCTCTTGATCTAAAGCATAGAGTTCAATTATCTTTTCCTCCAATGTAGCTAGCCAGCAGGTTTTGTATATTTTGCCACTAGGTTTTGTACCAATTCATTTTTTTTCAAAGAGTTTTAAAG
>NZ_JBHIQK010000016.1:0-17509 GCF_042196545.1 Bartonella sp. AC70YNML | reverse complement strand
CTCATAGGGGGCATCGGTTGTTTCAGCAAGCCAATTGCGTAAACTAGAGCGAAAACCATGCGGGCAGGCTTCAAGTCCAATACGTTTCATATATTGAGCCATACACCTATGCGCGAGGGGACCGCGACCTTTAGCAGAAAAAAGAAATCATTACGAGAAAGCAATCGTGCTTGTTTTAAAATGTCTAATGCTTCAGTTGATAAAGGCACGCGAAATTCTTTTGTTGTATCACGCTTGCCTTTCATATTTTCAGCAGGGATTGTCCAGATATCATCTTCAATCTGATCTTTATGAATATGACGTAAAGGATTGGTACGAACACCTGTCAGAATAAGCAAACGCAAAGCCAGTTGTGTTATGGTTGATGCTTCACAGAGTGTTTTATAAAAAGCCGGAACCTCTCTCCAATCCATGGCTGGTCTATTAGTGACCTTATGGCGTTGTTTTCCTAAGAGAGCTTTTGCTTTTTCTACAGCTTGTAAATCAACATCTACACCTAATGCAGCCGCATGTTTGAGACAAAGATTAAGACGCATCAGTGCTGTTCGAGCAGTTCCAGCTTTTGTATGCCAAATAGGGGCAAGGGTATCACGTATCTCTGTTTGTGTAATCTCTGAAACGGGTAAACAGCCTAATTTGTGAAGAATATGCAGTTTTAAAGGTGCAAACCAGATTCCGTCTTTGCCATCATTCTTTAGTTCAGCTTTACGACTTTCAAAAGTCTCTAAAGCAATGTCTTTTAAATAATGGAGATTGCTTATTGCTTCACGCTTTTGTTTATCGCGTTCTTTAATGGGGTTAGGCCCCTCATGCAAAACAGAGCGCCACCCAGTTGCCAATTCACGGGCTTGTTTTAAAGAAACATCTCGCAAGTCACCCAAGCCCATTTCACGGCGTTGACCATGAACGGTATAACGATAAAGCCATTGAGCACCTCCATCTTTACGTTTGTGAAGAAGCAAGCCCCGGCACCATCATTATATTTTCCAGCTTCCAATGTTGCGACAGATCTTGCATTAAGACGGTTCATAAGAGCCATTTTTACTCCTTTCTTATATAAATTTATCCACACATTCATCCCACTTGTTATGTGCAAATGAGTGGTTTTGATTGATTCAAGATAAACAGCTTTGAAATGAGAGAATCTTACATTATTCGAGGGTCTAATTCAATATGAATAACGCTAGATTATCATTATAAATCAAAGTGTTGTTTTTGTATGAAGCGTGCTTTATAGACAAATGTTAGAAAACCCTATTCCCTTAATTTTACTCAGGCACGACTAACTTAAAAGTCAGTAAAAACAATAGGCTACATATAACAAAGAAGAGTGTGGTGCCCAGACGCGGATTCGAACCACGGACACGCGGATTTTCAGTCCGCTGCTCTACCAACTGAGCTATCTGGGCATGCTTCATAAAAAATATAAAGCGTTTGCGGTTATAACATTAAAATTTTCTCTGTCCAGTCATCAAAAGAAAAATAATTGATTTTTTAATAAGTTTATCTCCCTATTCTAGAACGTTATCAATGAATTTTTATCATAAAATAAATTTGATAGGTATATTGGACACTTTAGTGTATTGTTATTAGAAGGCTGTCTTATTGTGGTGATGATACGAAAAAAAATTAAAAGAATCAATCGAGAAGCATGATTAAGAAAGATTTTTTTATAAAGTTTCTATGAATCTTAAGCATACGCAATAATAGACAATATTTTTGACTTTTTTCTAAAAAGATTATTGATTAGTCTTTATAATAATTTGTTTTTCTTTATAAAGAAAGAAAAACATCTAAAAGGGGAGAAATAATGATAATGTTACAAAAACCAAGTAATCGTCCCAATAATACTAATTTTTCTTCAGGTCCTTGTAGCAAACGGCCTGGTTGGACTCTTGATGTTCTTAAAAATGCATTAGTTGGGCGTTCGCATAGATCGAGAGAAGCAGAATTAAAACTTGCTGAAGTTGTTGATTTAACCCGTGAGATTCTTGAAGTTCCTTCTGATCATCGTATAGGAATTATGCCTGGTTCAGATACCGGTGCTGTTGAGGCCGCTTTATGGTCTTTATTAGGTGAGCGTGGCATTGATATGGCGGCGTGGGAAAGTTTTGGGTTTGGGTGGAATAAAGATGTTGTCGAGCAATTAAAGCTTTCTGATGTGCGTCGTTTTGAAGCTCCTTATGGTGAAATACCAGATTTAACACAACTTGACTTTGATCGGGATGTTGTTTTTACATGGAATGGGACAACTTCTGGTGTGCGTATTCCTAATGCAGATTTCATTCCGCATAAGCGGGCTGGATTGACCATTTGTGATGCAACATCGGCAGCTTTTGCGCAATATCTTGATTTTTCAAAATTAGATGTCGTGACGTTTTCATGGCAGAAAGTTTTGGGAGGTGAAGCAGCACATGGTATGGTGATTTTAAGCCCTCGTGCTGTTGAGAGGCTTGAGAATCATGTTCCAGCTTGGCCTATGCCCCAACTTTTCTATATGACAAAAAATGGAAAATTGAATGAAGATATTTTTAAAGGAAAGATCATCAATACACCTTCTATGCTTTGTGTTGAGGATTTCCTTGATGGGTTGAAGTGGGCAAAATCTCTAGGAGGTGCAGCGGCATTAAGAGCTCGGGTTGAGAAAAATTTTTCTGTACTTGATGCTTTTGTTCGCAAAACGCCATGGTTAGAATATTTGGCAAAAGATCCTGAAGTGCGTTCTAACACCGCTGTTTGTTTAGATATTGTGGATCCAGTGATTACTGCTTTGGATACGGAAAATCGAGTATCTTTTATAAAAGCGGTTGTGAAACGTCTTGATGAGGAAGGGGTTGCTTATGATATCGGTTCGTATCGCGATGCTCCTCCTGGGCTTCGAATTTGGGCGGGTATAACAATTGAGGCTTCCGATCTTGAAATTTTAACACAATGGCTTGAGTGGGCGTTCCAAGTTGAAAAAGCACAGCTTTAAATAATTACTGGTGATTTTCACAACGTGTTTTTAAACAAAAAAGGATACGAGAGATTATGATGATCTTTCGTATTCTTGTATCAGACAAACAGCCTCTAAATATTACATGAATTGTAAAAGATTAAGACGGGGAATGAATACTTTGTCAGGTGTTGGATACGAACAAATTAAAATCTCTAATGTTTTTACTTTTTGTAGCGAAAATGACAGATTTTAAATATTTGGGTATTTTCTTATCTTTATTATCATAAATTTGAAAATTTAATCACTTGAAGATTGAGAAAAATCTGAAATGAGGAGTCGCACTTGCTTTAAGGTTTCGTTATAAGGAAGCATTTGTTTTTGAATGCTGGTTTTTTTGACCAAACACGACGGAGAAAATTATGGCCAATGTAGTTGTTGTCGGTACACAATGGGGTGATGAAGGCAAAGGTAAAATTGTAGATTGGTTGTCTGAGCGAGCAGATATTGTGGTAAGATATCAGGGGGGGCATAATGCTGGCCACACATTGGTTATTGATGGAGTGAGTTATAAATTATCGCTTTTACCGTCTGGTTTAGTGCGTGGAAAGCTATCAATCATTGGAAATGGTGTTGTTGTTGATCCTCATCATTTTGTTGCAGAATTAAAAAAACTATGTGATCAGGGTGTACAAATTACACCAGAAATTTTACGGATTGCTGAAAATGCTCCTTTGATTCTTTCTTTGCATCGTGATCTTGATGCAATTCGAGAAAGCGGTTTATCTGGTTTAAAGATTGGTACAACAAAGCGCGGTATTGGACCGGCTTATGAAGATAAGGTGGGACGTCGTGCTATCCGAGTGATGGATTTAGCAGAAAAAGATACACTTATGGCTAAGATTGAGCGGCTTTTGAGGCATCATAATGCTTTGCGTCGTGGAATGGGTGTTGCGGAAATTGATTCTCAAGCACTTTATGATGAATTGATGCAAGTCGCGGATAAAATTTTACCCTTTATGGATTGTACGTGGCGTCTTTTAGATGAAGGGTATCGAGGAGGGAAACACATTCTTTTTGAAGGTGCGCAAGGTGCTTTACTCGATAATGATTTTGGAACTTATCCTTATGTAACGTCATCGAATACAGTTGCTGGGCAGGCATGTACAGGTTCAGGGATGGGACCTGGTGCAATTCATTATGTTTTGGGTATTGCAAAAGCTTACACCACACGCGTTGGAGAAGGGCCGTTTCCGACAGAGCAAATAAATGATATTGGTGAATTTCTGGGAGTGCGTGGACATGAATTTGGTGTTGTAACGGGTCGAAAGCGTCGATGTGGTTGGTTTGATGCTGTATTAGTACGTCAGATGGTAACAATTTGCGGTGTGCAAGGGATAGCATTGACAAAACTTGATGTTTTGGATGGTTTAGATGAAATAAAAATTTGTATTGGTTATGAGCTTGATGGTAGAAGAATTGATTATTTACCTTCTTCCATGGGAGCTCAAGCTCGGGTGAAGCCTGTTTATGAAACATTAGAAGGTTGGAAGGAAAAAACAGCACATGCGCTGACGTGGGAAGATTTACCTGCGCAGGCTGTTAAATACATACGCTATATTGAAGAACGGATTAATACAAAAGTAGCTTTATTATCCACGAGTCCAGAGCGTGAAGATACTATTCTGATTACAGATCCCTTTGCAAATTGATGGTTGTTTTTAGATTTCTATATATGTTCTCTGTTCGTTTTTGTATCTTTTTACAAAAAAGTTTTTAAGAGCACGTAAGAGAAAGGTGCAAAATAGCATTGTTTATTTTTCATATTCATTTTACATTATTGCGATAGTTGTACCAATATTAAATGGCAACCAATTTAGAAGGCTAAAATAAAGTTTTTTGGCTTTACTATTGATTTTTTCTCAGTTTAAGAGAGATTATAGAGGAAATGGTAGATTTCGTTGGAATCTTAAAAAAGACAATTAATGCACAAAATAATATTACACCACAAGTGCGTAAGCGGATTTATAAGCGGGCTATCGAAACACTAGAACATCAATTTGTAATAGCAAAAATCCCACAAGCAATAGCGGATGAACAAAGAAAGATTCTTCGAAGTTCTATCGCAACCGTTGAAGAAGAATATTTAGTAGTTGAAAAGAAATTGCTTTCTTCAGTCATTGGGTGGAATCCCACAAATATAAATGAAGATAAGAAAGTTACAAAAAAAGTTATATTACCAAAGAATAATGAATTTTCAATGGTAAACATAAAAAGAAAGCAGGATTTTGTTGCACGTTCAAAAGATAATAAAGTATTTGATAAGCCTTATGTATCAGATGTACCAGATGCAGAGCCTGTTAATATGGGGGCTTATTTCTCTTCTCAGCATGTTAATAGCTGTACGTTAAAGGGTTCTCCCTCGCAGGAAGATAATCCGCATATTGTTTCGCATATTTTTTCCCAGGCTTTACGTCGCGCTAATAAATCACTGGTGCAAAGGCGTATTGTGATAAGTGTTGTTTCTGTTGTTAGTATTGTTGTTTTAACGGTTGGTATTTTTTTTGTTGGTGAGCGTGTATTTATATCAAATGATCATCAGTTGTTGGGAGAAAATCTTCAAGCTTCTCACAGAGTTCCAAAGGCACTTTCGGTTAAGAGAAAGTTAACACAACGCTTATTAGAGGATGGGAGTGAAATTGATGTCGGTTTAAAACAAGCGACAGATTCTTCGGATGAAGAAGGAATCTCAACAGTTGTTTCTAGCAATTTGCAGTCGCTTGAAAAATCGGGTGAAGCTGTTTTTTATCAAGCACGTACAAATTATGATGCAGAAAAGATGGCAACCGGAAGTGTTCGCTGGACGCTTATAAAGGAGTCTTATGTGAAGGGGGCTCCAGAAGAAACAACTATACAAGGTGATATAACAATTCCTGATGAAGGGATATCATTACGGTTAATTTTACGTCGTAATACCGATCAGTCATTTCCTGCTGCGTATATTATGGACCTTATTTTTATTCTTTCGGATAAATTTTCAGGTAAAGCTATAAGCAATGTTCAAGCATTAACCTTTAAAGCAAGTGAACAATCCATTGGACTGGCTTTAACAAGAACTATTGCTGCAAAGATTAACGATGACTTTTTTCTTGTCGCATTGAGTGGAAATCATCCATTTCTTGATCGAAATTTACAATTGATGCGAGAATTAGATTGGATGCGTTTGGTGTTAACGGATAAAAACGGGCGTATAAGTGAATTAACCTTTGCAAAAGGACCAACAGGTAAGTCTATTTTTAATGAAGTTATTGGACAATGGCTTGCACAACAAGATAAGTTAACAGTTCTTGGTCAAAAAAATAAAACATAGATGCAAAAAAATAAACGGCTGTGAAGAATTTTCTACGACCGTCTTTATCAATTATATACCACATACATTCACTAAATCTTTACATATCAATAACTTAAAGAATTCGATAGACCAATTTACCCGTATAAAGCCAATATATGCCTTTTTTCATTTTTACTTTAAGAATGTGCAAACCATTGGCTTTATACTTAACTCTAGGTTTTACACTTGACTTTGAGATAAAGTAGAATCTTTGATAAAGTTTTGCACTTTTTCAAATGCACGCATTTCAATTTGTCTTACTCGTTCTCGACTAATATTAAATTCACCAGAGAGTTCTTCTAAGGTTAGTGGGATATCGTTTAAACGACGCGCTTTGAATATACGTTTTTCGCGTTCATTGAGATTGTCCATGGCATTTATGAGCATGGAACGGCGATTTTCTAATTCACTTTTTTCAATTAAAATTTGTTCTTGATCGTTAGATTCATCCACCAACCAATCTTGCAACTCGCTGTTTTCCCCTTCCTTTGTTCGAATCGGTGCATTGAGTGACGTGTCACCACCAAGCCTGCGATTCATTGAAACAACTTCATCTTCTGTAACATTCAACTGGGTTGCAATTTCTTTTACTTGTTCTGCGTTGAGATCACCGCTATCAAGGGCTTGAAGTTTACTTTTTATCTTACGAAGGTTGAAAAACAAGCGCTTTTGATTGGCTGTTGTCCCCATTTTCACCAAACTCCAAGATCGCAATACATACTCTTGGATTGATGCTTTAATCCACCATATTGCATAGGTTGCAAGACGAAAACCCCGTTCTGGTTCGAAACGTTTAACAGCTTGCATGAGTCCAACATTACCTTCTGAAATGACTTCCCCAATGGGGAGTCCATAGCCCCGATATCCCATCGCTATTTTAGCTACGAGACGCAAATGACTGGTTACCAGCCTATGCGCAGCTTTTAAGTCATTATGCTCACGGTAACGCTGAGCTAACATATATTCTTCTTTTGGTTCAAGCATTGGAAAACGACGGACTTCCTCTAAGTAACGATTTAAACCGCCATCACCTGTTATTACTGATAACAAATTCATATGGGCCATATAGCACCCTCCTTTTGTCTGAATTCCCTGATAAGGCAAATTCTCTGTTTCAGATAGCGAACTACCCTTGTAACCTCACTTTAGCATATTTTTGAATTTTGTTCAAAAAAAGATATTTTATTGTCAAATCTTGAGAAGGAGAAAAGTTTCAATTCATTTTTTTAAAATGCTTAATAAGTTTAGCCATATCTTGAGGCAGCGGTGTGGAAAACGACATAACTTTACCGGTAGAAGGATGTTCAAAAGTAAGACTTGCAGCATGGAGTGCATGTCGGTTGAATTGATCTATTGCATTTTTAATAATGGGATTAAGGGTATTTGACTTTGTTTTAAAAGCATTTCCATAAACCGTATCACCTACGAGAGGATGTCCGATATGAGCCATATGAACACGGATTTGATGGGTACGTCCGGTTTCCAAACGACATTCCAGAAGGCTAGCAAAAGACGTTGAGTCTGGATGAGTACCGTATTTTTCAAGCAGAGAAACATGTGTAACAGCATGACGAGCATAAGGATTTTGGCTATGAATAACAGCTTGCTTTGTTCGGTTATGGGGCGAACGACCAAGTGATGCATCAATTGTCCAGACATTACGGTGAGGTGCCCCCCAAATCAAGGCATGATAACGTCGATCTAATGCGCAGGTACGTCCATGATCAGAAAATTGAGCGCTAAGATTTTTATGGGCCAGATCATTTTTTGCAACAACCATAACACCGCTTGTATTTTTATCGAGACGATGGACAATGCCAGGGCGTTTAACACCACCTATACCAGATAAACTATTACCACAGTGGTAAATAAGAGCATTAACCAACGTACCAGTCCAATTGCCATTCCCAGGATGAACAACAAGACCAGCTGGTTTATTAATAACGATGATATGATCATCTTCAAAAAGGATGTCCAATGCGATAGCTTCAGCGCTAGGTTCTGCATCACGAAGATCAGGCATTGCCAATTCAATTATTTGGTTAATTTTTAATTTTGTTTTTGGTTCCTTTATGAGATGACCATCAATCTTAAGACAGCCTTCATGGATGAGGGCTTGCAAACGTGAACGTGAGAGCACATTATGGTATTGTTTTGCGAGCCACTGGTCAAGACGTTGCCCAAGAGCACCTTCATCCGTTATTTTCTGTATTACCATACGATTCCTATTAAGTTTTTAATAAGATTCTCTTACCAGTATGAAATTGCTTTACTATCAAGAAATTCTTTAATTCCCCAATGTCCCCCTTCACGGGCGCGCCCAGAAAATTTTACACCTCCAAAGTAGCTTCCACTGGGTAACCCATGTCCATTAACTTCTACCATACCAGAGCGTACTTGTGCTGCAATACGACGACATTTGTTGCGATCTTGTGATTGAATATAATTTGTAAGACCATACTCAGTGTTATTGGCTAAAGCGACGGCTTCTTCTTCTGTACTAAAAGCAAGAATCGAGAGAACTGGACCAAAGATTTCTTCTTTAAAAATACGCATATGAGGTTTTACATCAGCAAAGACTGTTGGACGAACATAATAACCGCGTTCCATTCCTTTTGGTAAACCAGTCCCTCCTGCAACAAGAGTTGCACCTTCATCAATTCCCGATTGGATAAGTTCTTGAATTTTATCGTATTGTTTTTTTGAAACGACAGGCCCAATATGATTTCCTTCTTGGTAGTTTGGTCCTACTTTTGTTGTTTCTGCAATATCTTTAGCTATTTTTACGGCTTTGTCATAGATGCTCTGTTCCACAAGCATACGAGTCGGTGCATTACAACTTTGTCCACTATTATAAAAGCAATGTCGTGCACCACGTTGAATAGCATCTGAGTCGGCATCAGCAAAGATAATATTCGCTCCTTTTCCTCCAAGTTCCAGACAGACTCTTTTTAAAGTTGCGCTGGCATTTTTCGAAATATCTTTTCCTGCTCTGGTTGAACCAGTAAAGCTGATCATTTCTAAATCTGGATGTGCAGAGAGGTAAGAGCCGACAGTCGCACCATCACCATTGATTAAATTAAAAACACCGGCTGGAAGTGCTGCTTCATCTAAAATTTCAGCAAAAAGCATAGCAGAAAGAGGCGCAATTTCAGAGGGTTTTAACACCATGGTACAGCCAGCCAAGAGAGCAGGAATAACTTTAAGCGTTACTTGATTCATGGGCCAATTCCATGGCGTAATTAATCCTACGACGCCGATAGGATCGTAGTGAAGGATGGCTTGCTCATTTCCCTTTATTAAAGTTTCTTGGAACGAAAACTCTTTATAAGCTTTGATAAAATTGCGAATATGAGAACTTCCGGTTGCAGTTTGCGCATTAAGCGCCATATCAATTGGTGCTCCCATTTCCATTGAAATGGTTTTTGCCATGTCTTTGGAACGTTTTTCATAGATTTCTAGAATTTTTTCAACGAATCCGAGACGCTCGCTTGGTGACGTTGTTTTCCATTTTTGAAACGCTTCTTTAGCCGCGTTAATTGCCTTATCGGCATCTTTTGTACTTCCAAGGCTAATGACAGCACAAGCCTCTTCTGTTGATGGATTAATGACGTCAAAGTCGTGAGGAGTGCTTGGATCATCCCATAGACCATTGATATAAAATTTCCGTTTGTTAAACATAATTGGCTCCCTTTTTTCTATTTGTGTTTATGTCATTATGATTATCTTAGTCTAAGCCTTTTTAAACGAGGATAACAAGGGTAATCTTATAAAAACGCGAGAAACTAGATTATATTATGGTAATTGAGCATGAAGAATTTAATAGAGCAATGCTTATATAACTATTTGTATTATCGAGACTAATTTCTTTTATGAAAAGGGAGAGAAAGAGAGGTATAGACAATTTCCTTGAAGCTTTTTTATCATGAAGTTTTTTTTCAAAACGAATGGAATACGCGCTATACGACACCATAAACTGGGTAATTTACGTCGTAAATAGGAAGAAAAAACATTATGAATATGCATTATGGCATTATTTTTTTTATTGAAAAGTAGCTATCAGCAAAAGGTTATTAACCTTCATACGATAGTCTCTATGAATTCTTTTTGAAAAGATTATTTTTCTCATTGCTATAAATTTGTTGGGTGCCATGCATAATTCGAAAACAAAATCTATTTCTACATCTTCTTTTTCTGATGATGGTACAAAAGGTGCATCAAGAGAAGATTTATCTATTAAGATTACTGAGATATTTCCTTATCCGGAAGTGTGGAAAAAGGCATTTACCCTCGGAAAAAATGTCCGTTTTACGCGTACCCCAGAAGTTGAGATTTTGCGTCGTCGTATAGAAACAGATCCAATTTTTGCAAAACAGTTTAAAATTTTTACGAAACAAGATCAAAAACAAATTACAGATATTGTACGCTGTAACAAGAAAACGAAAAATGTTCTATCGACAAAAAAAGTCATTAATCCTCAATCAATAGAGAATAAAACGTCGGTTTGTCATTCAACAGTTTTACAGCAGTTGTCACAACAAACTATTGGTATGTCATCAGCAAATATTCCGCTTAAGGAGGATAAACAAGAACATAAATTACCAGAAAAAAATGTGCTACAAAAAATGAATCCTGCTTTGCACCTTTCCAATGATGCATTTTTTGAGTGTGAATCTTTGATATTTGAATATGTGGATACTCAAACTTCAAAAGAGGATGCATCGATTGACACAAAAAATGAAATTACACCTCATATTCCTTCTGCCTTTGATGAGTCAATAACTGCTCTTTACCGTGTTCTTGAATACCGCTTTCCACAACTTTATGATTCAATTACATCAGAATCTCCAGCAGAAAGGATGCGAGGTGTTGAGCAAATTTCTGATTTAATGCATACAAATAATGATACGGCTAAAAAGTATCATTCTAAGCTTTCTGTTGAAGATTGTGCTCATACGTCAAGTGATGCAGAGGCGTTAAACAATACTGAGGCGTTAAGCGGTGCTGGGGCTCGTATAGAGACTGAAAATAGCAATAATACTATCGCTAATAATACCGTTGATTGTGTAACAAAAGATGTCACAAAGAATTCAAAAGATTTGTCTGTGATGCAAGCAAACGTTAAAACTAAAATATTCCAATCTAGCCGCGCGCCATTAGGCAATTATGATTCTGCTTTTGTGCAAAATATGCACTCTGTTGACTGTGATGTTTATGAGTTTCCTCCGGTCAGTTTATTACAGAAACCTGTTTTTCATGAAGGTACGATGATTCCTCAGGAAACATTAGAACGTGGTGCTGGACTTTTGGAAAGTGTTTTGGAAGATTTTGGTATTAAGGGTGAAGTTATCCATGTACATCCAGGGCCAGTGGTTACAATGTATGAATTTGAGCCTGCTGCGGGTGTAAAGTCATCGCGCGTTATTAATCTTTCTGATGATATTGCGCGTTCTATGTCTGCTATTTCTACACGCGTTGCTGTCATTCCTGGACGTAATGTTATCGGGATTGAGTTACCCAATGCGGTTCGTGAAACCGTTTATTTACGTGAATTAATCCAAACACGTTCTTTTCGTGAAAGTGAATTTAAACTTGCTCTTGCTTTGGGGAAAGGGATTAATGGTGAACCGGTCATTGCAGAATTAGCAAAAATGCCTCATTTATTGGTTGCGGGAACAACAGGATCAGGAAAGTCTGTTGCAATTAATACAATGATTTTGTCGATTCTTTATCGTATGACACCAAAGCAGTGTCGTTTGATCATGGTTGATCCTAAAATGTTAGAGCTCTCTGTTTATGATGGCATACCACATCTTTTAACACCTGTTGTAACAGATCCTAAAAAAGCAGTAACAGCTTTAAAATGGGCGGTTCGTGAAATGGAAGAACGTTATCGCAAAATGGCTAAGTTAGGTGTGCGTAATATTGATGGTTTTAATGCACGCGTTGCACTTGCAGCTCAAAAAGGCGAAACGATCATGTGTACTGTACAATCGGGCTTTGATAAGGAAACAGGGGAAATGCTTTATCATGAAGAAGCCATGGATCTCACGCAGCTTCCTTATATTGTTGTGATTGTTGATGAGATGGCTGATCTTATGATGGTGGCAGGGAAAGAAATAGAGAATGCCATTCAGCGCTTAGCGCAAATGGCGCGTGCGGCAGGTATTCATCTTATTATGGCAACGCAGCGTCCTTCTGTTGATGTTATCACAGGGACAATTAAAGCGAACTTTCCTACCCGCATTTCTTTTCAAGTAACCTCAAAAATTGATAGTCGTACGATCTTGGGTGAACAAGGTGCTGAAACGCTTTTAGGTCAGGGGGATATGCTTCATATGGTAGGTGGTGGGCGCATCGTGCGCGTTCATAGCCCTTTTGTCTCTGATGAAGAAGTTGAATCCATCGTTGCACATCTTAAAATGCAAGGAAAACCTGATTATTTAGCAACGGTAACGGATAATGAAGACGATAACAAAGAGGATGCTTCTGCTGATTCAACGGTTGGAGTTTCTGAGGACGAAAATTTTGATGAAGAGGGTGAGGGACTTTATAATCAAGCTGTAAAGATTGTTATGCGTGATAGAAAATGTTCAACATCTTATATTCAGCGTCGACTTTCAATCGGCTATAATAAAGCAGCTTCTCTTGTCGAACAGATGGAAGAAAAAGGCATTGTTGGAGCCGCTAATCATGTTGGAAAACGTGAAATTCTACTCAATGAAGGGAAATAAACAAGCACATTTTAAAATGGGAAATTTTTAAAATGTCTGACAGTCATTATTAAAATGTGCTTGTTTTATTTTTTCAGAGAAAATGGGCTACACGTATTTATCTTTTATAATTATTAAAAAATTGAGTAGAGAGTTATAAAGCAAAAGTGATTTTTTGTATTAAAACTGCTGATGAAGTAAACAGGCTGATATCAAAGGAGATTGTAAGATATTTTTAGTTTTCTCGATGATCTGGAATGTAAAGAAATTAAACAAATCTTTATATGAAGACCGGTGATGTTTGTTTTCTATTCTATTTACAGAGAGATTCTTGAGTCAAGTAGTGTGGTGATATATTTTTTGTTTTTTTCTGTCGCGATTTTAATGAAAAAAAGGTCTTTGGGCGATTATGGAGAATATCATAAGAAGAGTATCCAATATACAAGGTCTGTTGCGTTGGGTGCTTTAAAGCGCTACGCTGAATTTATTATCATTTGATACTGTCAGTGCAAGAAAGATATTCTTACGAGACTTTATTTGAAAAAGAAATTTTTAATTTCGGATTTTTATCATGCAATATACTGATTTATAATGGTAGTTTATCATTATTTGTGTGAATAAAAGTCTCCAATATCGTAAGATTTTTTCATTTCAAATCTATTCCATGTTGAATAGTCAAAACCATTTTTTTGTATATCATAAGTTAAGTTAGCGTATGGGTAAAAAACATTTAAAAAAGGAATTTAAATGCCTCTGATGAGGGCATTCAAATGCCAAAAACTATTGGCAACATGAGGAGCTGGAAAGTATAATGATGGTGCTAGCTGATTTTTGCGTAAGTATAAAATGGTAATACACAATGCTTTGATATCTTCTATGGTGATCTTTATAGCGCACCATTTACGGGGGACGTCGTAAATAAGTTTGGGGATCGTGGATATATCTCTTTAAAACAGGCGCATGAATGCGCAAAATTAAGTGTATTCTTTTTTTGGTGACTATTTTATGTGAGGATCATGTTCCTATTAAGGTGACAAATCTTATTACCTTAATAGGTGAATAAGTAACAGTGTTAGGGAATTCTTTTTATTTTTGTTTTGTTGGTGAAGCAGTCAAAATTTTGCTACAGACAATTGATACAAGATGTCAGAGTATTGTAACCAGAGAAGGTACTTGTAAAAGATTAGCATTATTCGTTTGAGAGTAAATCCAATACTTTTTTAGTTTTAGTTATGCCATTAAAAGAAGATGAGTTGAAGTTAAATACAAATGAATTAAAATGTAAGCAAGAAGCTTTTCGTTTTACACCAGAGCTTTTACCGCGACCTTTTACGTGGAAAATTGATAGCAATGGTTTGTTTTGTGAAGTCTCAAAAGAGCTAGCTGAAGTTGTTGGGCCTCTCTCTTCCTCTATTTTAGGATGTAGTTTTCATGATCTTGCTTATCAATTTAATGATGAGCGGTATCGGATTCTTAGCCGTTTTATTGAAGCGGCTGTACCTTGGAATGAAGAGATTGTTCAATGGCCTGTTGATGGCTGTTCACAATGGCTTGATGTTGAGTTATCTGCTTTACCAATTTTTGATGTTAAAAAGAAGCTTAAGGGATTTTGCGGCTTTGGTGTTTTAAAAGTACGAGAAAAAGTCCAAGAAAAAAGAGATGAAAAGCTGAAGACGGAAATGCCGTGTCTCTCTGAGATAGAACGATCAGCTTTTCGTGAGATTGCCGAGCAATTGCGTGATGAATTGAATTCATCAGAAAAAGAAGAAGAGAATTTTTTTGAAGAGACAGCTATTCAGTTACCATATGCACAGACATTGTCGGTAAATGCTATAGAACAGGCTCTCATAAAAGAGCCAGCTGCAGTTTTATCATTGTTGGATACAGCAACTGATGGTGTTTTATGGTTGGATAAACAGGGCTTTATTCAATCAGCGAGTAGGGCAGCCTTAGCATTAATGAGTTATGAAATAAATGAACTACGAGGACAGCCATTCTCTTCATTATTTACTTTGCAAAGCCAACCTTTGGTTGAAAAATATTTTAAATCAATCCGTATAGAGGGGAAAAATCAGGTTTTAAATCGCAGTGAAAGCGCTGATTTAATGACGAAAAATCATAAAAATATAACCGTTTTGATAACGATTGTATTTTTGGCAAAGCAAGGCAATTATGCTGTTATGTTGCGTGATATAACACAAACAGTTCCATCAGGAGAAAAAAAAGCAGAAGAGGATAAAATCGTTGGAGTTGTTCATGAAATACGAACACCTTTGAATGCTCTTATTGGTTTTGCAGAAATTATGAGAGAAGGCCGTTTTGGTTCGATAGAAAATGAGCGCTATCATGGATATTTACGCGATATTATTTCCTCTGGAAAACATATATTATCGCTGATTAATCAATTACTAGAGTGCTCGAAGATAAATTATTCTGATTCCGATAACCAGATTGATACTTCCCTTATTTCTGAAACATTTGATGTGATATCTTGTTTACGTGCGACGATCGCTTTTCTTGAAACTCAAGCTAATCAGAACGGCATTATCATGCGTATTGTTGCTCCACCTCACGTTCCATTTATTCCTGTATCACGACAAGTGTTTCGCCAGATTATATGGAATCTTCTCTCTAATGCCATTCGTTTTACGCCATTGGGTGGGCAGATTATTGTTCACGTTTCTTATAGAAAAGAACGTGTAAAAATTTCAGTGAGCGATAATGGTATAGGGATGAGCGAAGAAGAGATTATACAGGCACTGCAACCTTATGGCCAAGTAGAGCGCAAAGATGGCCGATCTGGTGATAGCGCTTTTATGGGAACAGGTTTAGGCCTCCCAATGTGTAAAGCAATGGTGGAAGAAAGAGGAGGACAATTTTTACTGTTCTCAAAACCAAACCATGGAACAACTGTGGAAATGTTTTTTCCTCGTGTTCCATGAGGTTAATCATGCATAAAATTATTTTTTCTTAGCCAAAAGATCTCTAATTTCTATTAAAAGTTGTTCTTCTGAAGACGTTTTTTTGGGGCTTTCTTCTTCTTTTCTACGAATTTTATTCATAGCCTTAACGAATAAAAAAAGAACCCAAGCAATAATGAGAAAATTGATAAGTAAAGTAATAAAGTGTCCATAGCTAATGGTTGCTCCAGCTGCTTTGGCGGCACTCAATGTTGCTTGTTTTTCGCCAGCAAGTTGAATAAACATATTAGAAAAATCAATCCCACCTGTAATCAGTCCAATGATTGGCATAAAAATATCATTGACAATTGAGTTGACCAAGCTACCAAAAGCACCCCCTATAATCACACCGATAGCAAGATCAATCATATTACCTTTTAGGGCAAATTCTTTGAATTCTTTAAGCATTGTGTTTTCCCCTTTATGTAAGCGATATACGGTAATTTACTTACCGCTTTTGATGAAAAAGGAAAGGGCAGATTTTATTTTTAGGGTTATATTACGATATTAATATCATTTTCAAAGAACTTTATAAGGTTTAATAAAGAGCTTTAGGATTCTATTTGAATGTACATAGAACATTTCCTAGAAAAAAGCTTTTTTGATAAAAATTATATCTGCTTTTTTCAACAGAAAGTAGAAAACTGTAGCTTAATTTATATAATTGTCTCAAGATTTTTATGTTAACATTAAAAAGAGAGATTTTTACACAATACCACAAAATGGGCTGTGTTGAAAGCTGAGCTATCAGAAAGTTTCTCAAATGAAGTACATATATTGGCATAAAAAGAGAGTTAAGAATAAAAAATCTATTTCAACCCTGGTGGGAGAAATGGATAGAGAAGGTGAGAGTAAGATTTATAACTTAATTTCTCTTAATTTAGCAAGCGATAATAGCGATTAGGGGCATGTTAGAGCTTATCTAAAAGCTATTTGTATTGTGTTACATGAACTGAAAATGGCGATCACCGATGGAAGGTAGCACATTTCATTAACTGGAAGATTGTATTAGTTTATAGACAGGAGAACTATAGGGTTAGCAAGATCATTTTGATTTGGAAGTTGTTGGTATGATAGGATGTGGGTTCAATGATCAACTGTCATCATTTCGACCATGTGTTCGACAATTACTTTTAGTGCTTCTGATGATAAAGGTACGCGAAATTTTGTTGTAGCATCGCGCTTTTCTTTCATATTTTCAGCAGGGATAGTCCATATATCATTATAAATTTGGTCTTTATGAATATGACGTAAAGAGCTAGAGAGAGCGCCTGTAAGGATAAGCAAATGCAAAGCCAGATATTTTATGTTTTGTGTTTTACAAAGCGTTTGATAAAAGGCAGTGCATCTTTCCAATCCATTGCTGGTCTATTTTGCGTTTTATGACGTTGTTTTCCTAAGAGCGCGCGTGCTTTTGTTGTTGCTTGTAAATTAACATCCAAACCCAAAGCCGCAGCATGTTTGAGACAAATATTAAGACGGTTTAGTGCTTTCTCTGCTGTTGTAGCTT
>NZ_JBHIQK010000015.1:0-27338 GCF_042196545.1 Bartonella sp. AC70YNML | reverse complement strand
CCCTTTGAGAACACCTTTAAAACTCTTTGAAAAAAAATGAATTGGTACAAAACCTAGTGGCAAAATATACAAAACCTACTGGCAAGCTACAACTGGCAAGCTACAAACAGCTACACCGGCTGGGGAACTTGGATTCGAACCAAGATTGACGGAGTCAGAGTCCGCTGTTCTACCATTAAACTATTCCCCAATAAGCCAATCTCACCATCTCTAGCAGATTCTACAGTGTAGGCAAGTGCAAAAAATCTTTAGATTATCAATAATAAAGAGCGATAGGATATCATTACAATCCCAGTAGTGGCGGCCTCGATATTTTAGCATATAGCAATAAGTGAGTAAAAACATATAAATAGAGCACATCGCGAATGGAAGCATCACAAACTCTTGTTGAAATATCCTCTATATAGGTATAGCCTGTCAGGCAGTTGCTACTAAATCATGAAGAATTAATGAGTAATATTTCCACTTATCCTGTTACCCCAAACCTACAGTTGGTATATGTCTCAAACATAGAGTATTCTACAGCTTTTTACAAATTCATCTTCAAGAAAGAACCTGTGTTTACCTCGCCACGCTATGTTGTATTTGCTTCTTCGGGGGATGCACTCTTTGCTCTCTGGTCAAGGGGCGATACGCCTGAGGAGAATATGCCTCGTTTTTCAGAAATCGGCATTATGTTGCCAACAGGAGAGGACGTAGATAAAGCTATATGTGGAATGGCAAGAGCAAACCACTGTTGAGATAAATGTTTTGAAGGAACCGTATACTGATGTATTTGGACGTACCTTCCTAATCAAAGATCCGGACGGACACATTATTCGTGTTTGTACACTGGATTAAAAAGCTTGAGATCCGATCTTTAATCGCCTAAATTATAGTACCTCAATTATAATAATTATCTGTTTCCAAAACCTATAAGCTATGCACGCTAAGAGGCTTACTTGCGGCGCGTGGCTTATTCGTTCGGTGCTGTTCCATTTATATTCAGCCCCACAGCCTGCCTGTTTCCACAGGTGGTCTAATTGGTTTGGAGATCAGTCGGCGTTATTGCATGGCCAGTGATCAGTACTTGTAAAATCATAAAAGCTATCCCTCATCGCACTTATATTGAGCCTTTTATTGGAATGGGAGGAATATTCTTTACAAGGAAATTGATATCTTTATGAAGTTAAAAAGGCATTGTACAAAAACTAATAAAATAAATATATTAAGTGCAATTATTTTATATGAATCCACTTAAGAATCCATACTTTTATGCATGTTTGAATTGATCATTTTTTATATAGGATTGCCATGGATGTATAGATTATAAAAAGCAAATCATGATGCAAATACTATAACGCATGGGTGCATTCAAATGAAATGAAAAGCGGTTATTATTCATAACGTGTCATAAATTTTATGATACGTTTTTAAAAACGCTTGCTAAAAATTTAGTAAATGATAGGCAGGCATTATATAGATACTATCATCACAATGTTATGTCTTATCAAACCGAAAGCATTTCAATGATATAACGCAAGCAAGCGAGAAAAAACGTTTTAAAAGTTACAGTTTAAAAATACAAAACCAAATGAGCTCTCTCAAAATTTGGGGGCACCTATTGAAAAAAAGATGAGGCAGAAAAATTCAAAACCATTGTAACATCTAAGGCATGGGATTTTACTCAATTTTGTGTCAAAAGCTATAATGTTTAAAGATGGCTATTCCAAAGATAATGCTTCCAAAATTGAATTGATTGATTTTGCCAACTCAAATTTGAGCTGGTTAATTTGCAAAGAAGTTACATTTGAGTGCAAAATGAAAAGATACTTATGAAAGCCTTATTGAGAAGACATTCATTTAAGATGCATTTTCTTTTGATAAGTTTTCATATTTCTAAATAGAGCCCTTGCAATATGATACGTTTTGTATATATGCATTCATTACTCCATTGTGGATGATTCATTTGAATCTTATAATCAATATCTGGAAGCCGCGTCATGTCATTTGGCTCGGCTTTCTTTTTTGAATTCTCTCTTTAGATAGGTTTATAGCTATTAGATAAGGCTTTCCCATAAACAGAGACAGATATACGTGTATTACTATGGAAAGGATTTATTTGCGAGAGGATTACCAGACGATGTTTGCTTTGCTTGTGCAATTAAAGGGAAAGTTTCTTCTCTCTCAATTATGTGCCTCAGCTCCGAAAAATCTTTAGCCAATTTAAGATAAAAGGGGTTGGCACATCTTATACATGTGGTTCAAAGAATCCGCTCCGGCTCAAGAGTTTATCATCTCAAATTGCAATTTTTAGAGGAAGAGAAAATATGCATTAAAGGGGTTTTAAATAACCTTTGAAAGGTTTTTGATGATCCTTTGAAAAAAATAAATTGATGCAAAATCTACTTTCAAATTATACAAAACCCGATGATAAGCTACAATCATTAAATACGGGCTAGGGAACTTGGATTCGAACCAAGATTGACGAAGTCAAAGTCAGCTGTTCTACCATTAAACTATTCCCCAATAAGCCAATTTTACTATCCCTAGCAGATTCTATAGTGCATGCAGGCGCAAAAAATCTTTATGATTATCGATAATAAAGAGCGATAGGGATGTCATTAATTGTTTTGATTTGAATATCGACATCATAAATGTCTTTAAGAATTTTTGGTTGCATGATTTCTTTTGGAGTCCCACAATAGGCTGCTTTTCCATTTTTCAGTGCAACAATCATATCTGAGTAAGATGAGGCAAAATTAATATCGTGCATAACAATAAGAATGGTTTTTTTCAGTTCATCAGCTGTGCGGCGTAATTGCTTCATCATAGAAACGGCATGTTTCATATCCAGATTGTTTAATGGCTCATCTAAGAGAAGATAATCAGTGTCTTGGCAGATAACCATTGCTATAAAAGCGCGTTGACGCTGACCGCCAGAAAGTTCATCTAAAAAACGGTCTTGTAAATCTTGTAAGCCGAGATAGCGTAGTGCACTGTCGATAAATTGTTTATCTTCATGTGTATACCAGCCTTTTGAATAAGGATAGCGCCCAAAACTTACTAAATCATACACGGTTAAACGGAAGGATAAAGGATTATCTTGACGTAAAATTGAGAGTTTTTGAGCCAAAATATCGTGAGGAATTTTATCAATATCAAAGCCGTCAATGTTAATTGTCCCTTGATGGTGCGGTAAAAGACGTCTTATCAGCATTAAAAGAGTTGATTTTCCCGAACCATTGGGCCCAATGAGAGAAATAATCCCCCCTTTTGGAAGATGAAGGCATAAATTATCGATAATCAATCGTGCTCCGTACGCCTTGGAAAGATGATTGATCTCAATCATTTTAATTTTCCCTTCATCAATAACATTAAGAAGACGATACCTCCACAAAACTCAATGATAAAACTTAAACGCCCTGCCATATGAAAAATTTGCTCTAAAATAAATTGTCCCCCCACCAAACAAATAATCGCTAATAATATTGCAATAGGGACAACAACACTGTGTTTTGTTTGAGGAGAAAGTTCATAGGAAAGATTGGCAACTAACAGTCCAAAAAAAGTGACGGGGCCTACCAATGCGGTGGAAATGGATACAAGAATGGAAACAAAAATAAGGACAGCTGTCGCACTTTTGTGGTAATTAACGCCAAGATTGAGAGCATTTTCACGTCCCAAAGCCAAAATATCAAGAAGATGACGTGAACGCCATCCAATCAAACTTACAATGAAGACAATGATTGTGGCAAAGCTTATTAATGACGTATTGAATTTATTAAAATTTGCAAACATGATGTCCGTTAAATTCATCATTTGGTCTGGATTTAATTGCAATTGCATAAACATGCGTAAACTGAAAAAAAAGCCGCCTAAAACAACACCAATTAAAAGCGTCAAGTGAAGCCCTTTTAAGCTTCCTGAAAAGAGCCAGCGAAAAAGACTTGTTGAAAAGATAATGAGAATGAGGGCTTCGAGAATGAGCTGCCCTTCTTCATTCAAAAAGGGCAAAGAAAGAGAGCCTACAAAATACAGCAGGATAGTCTTTATTAAAATATAAAGCTGATCAAATCCCATAAGTGAAGGGGTAAGAAGACGATTGTTAACAATTGTTTGAAACAAAACCGTAGAAACGCTTATTGCATAGGCAATAAGGAGCAGAGAGATAAGTTTTGTAAGGCGAAATGTCCATGTATAAACATTGATATTCCACGCCATGTAAAGACTAATGACAGTACATGCCATGATGATAAGCGTCGTTAATACACATATTGTTGTTTTTTTTCTATCCAAGATGCTTTCTCCAGCGTAAAAGGAGTATTATAAAAATAAAACTACCGATCACGCCCATCATGGTACTGATGGGAATTTCAAAAGAAGGTTGAATGATTCGTCCTAAAAGATCACAAATCAAGACCAATCCTGCGCCGCTGATTGCTACCCAAGGAGCGGTATAGCGCATATTATCTCCCATGAAACTTGAAACAATATTTGGAATAATCAACCCAACAAAAGGAATACGGCCAATGGTACAGACGACAACAGCGGTAATTGAGGCGACAATAAAAAGGCCAAAAAACATGACAACACGATAATTCAATCCAAGGTTATTGGTTAAATTTTCTCCCAAACTTGCAACCGTAAAGCGATCAGCCGTACAATAGGCCAGAATACAAAGGGGAAGGGATAACCATAAAAGCTCATATTTTCCTTCAAGAACCATCGCAAAACTGCCAAATAAGTAAGCTTGAAGAGAAGGAAGTAACATTTCATAATCTGCAATGGCATTGGTTAAAGAGCCAATAATATAACTTAGCATAATCCCTGTAAGGGGGACAATGAGAGCAGATTTTAGAGGAATGCGTTGCAATAAAAACATAAAAAGTAAAGTGCCTGCCATGGCAAAGATTGTCGCAACGACCATTTTTCCTAAAACAGGAACATCGGGCAAAAAAATCATAATAAAAAGAATGCCAAGGGAAGCAGATTCAACGGTTCCGACGGTTGATGGCTCGACAAAGCGATTGCGTGTTAATAGTTGCATAATCATACCTGAAAGTGCAAGTGCTGCGCCTACTAAAATGATTGCAATGGTACGAGGAAGACGCGTTTGCCAAAAAATAAGCCACGCATGGGGATCGGCTGCGAAAAGGTTAGAAGGTGAGACATCAGAATAACCAACAAAAATGCTGAGGATAGACAGGAAAATTAGAAGTGTTATGGTTATCCAGTAATTCTTCACGTTAAATCATTTTCTAACAAAATTTAATAAAAAAACAAAGGTTATTTTATAAACAACCTCTGCTTTTAAATTTTATTTATATAGCAAGCAAGCTCTTTCGTGTGCTTATTTGCTCTTTGTAAAGGCTTCATTGATCTGCTGTGCGGTTTCAATGAGTGCCGTTAAACCACCATTTGCACGATACCAGCTCCAAGAGTCCAAATAAATAATTTGGTTTTGTTTGCTTGCTGTTGTGCGGTGAACAAGCTCATTGTTGAGCAATTGTGCTGCGGATTGTCCTTCCCGCCCAATGGCTGCATCGCGATCAATCACTAACAACCAATCAGGATTGGTTTCAAGAATGAATTCAGGAGAAATGAGTTGTCCATGTTTTTGCACGGTAAGTTTATCGGTTGCAGGGGCAATTCCAAAAGCGGAGTGAAAAATATCGAAACGTGATTTTGGTCCGAAAGCACTGATTTTTCCACCAGAGGTCATGAGTATGAGCCCGGTGCCTTTTCCTTGGGTATTTTTATGGACTTCAGCAAAAGCTTCATTGAGTTTTGCAATTTCCTTTTCTGCTTCTTGTGTTTTGCCAAAAATTTTTCCAAGGATAGACACATTTCGTTTAATATCTTCAAGAGAATTTTCATTTTCTACTGTTAGATCAATTGTTGGAGCTATTTTGGATAAGTCTTTATATTTTGCTTGGGTTCTGGAGGAAATAATAATCAAATTGGGTTGAAGAGTGGCAATTTTTTCATAATCTGGTTCAAAAACGGTCCCGATTCTTTCATATTTTTCATCATTAAATTGTTGCAGATAGGAAGGTTTTTTTCCTTCAGGAACGCCGATAACTGCTTGGATACCAAGGCGATTCATATTATCTAGCGAGGCAAGATCAAACACAACAACCTTTTGCGGAGAAGTGGGAACAGAAGTCGTGCCTGAAACATGATCAATTGTTATATTTGTCTGGGTACTCGTATTTGCAATACTCGTATGCGTCCACAAAATCGTTGCAAAACTAATTGCAACCAGTAAAACAGAAGTCATCCATTTCATATATTTTATCATCGTGATTTTATCCTTTTATCTAATATTACAAAGGTTTGCGCACTTAAAAACTTAACTTTGGTATTTTTATGCACAAAATGAAGCGTAAATAAATAACACTATGTTGTAAAGTTGACTGACATATGTTACAAATCGTTCACTTACCTCATTTTCACTTAATTCTAGTGTTTTTGCAACATTATTTAGAAAGTTTGACATATGATCAATGTATTTAAAAAGCGTACACGTTTGTACGCACTGACAACAAGTGCTTTCTTCTTTTTGCAAGGTGTAGATGTTTCTATGGGGAGTGGTTGGTTCCCATTCTCTTCGCCTGTATTATCTCCATTTGCGTCATTCGTTCCTAGTTCAATTACAACATCTTTCTCTAATGCAATCGCTGAAAAGGTAGTTTCACTTGCATTGGATACAGTTACAACATCTGTCTCTAACTCAATCTCTTCTATAGTTCCAACGCCTGAATCTATAGTTACAGGACTATCTTCAGCATTGCAATATTTAGAAGTACTCATTGAACCTACATCAGAAGCAAAGGGTTCATTGCCTAGAGCGTACGTTTCTATAAGACAAATTCCTGGTTCACGGATACCTCTTTTTGCGCTTTTTCCTAAAAATGGTACAGATATGTGTGAAAATAGTCCTGATGAGTTAGAGCGTGGATCCATTATATGTGTAGACGGTGGAGAACATACAATAAAAGGAGGTAATATTCGTGTAAAAAAATACGGTGATAATGCTGTGTTTGCAGTGGGGCGTCTTGTTATAGATAATGCGAATGGTTCGCGTTCTAGCAATGCGAATGGTTCGCGTTCTCGTGTTGTAACGGGAGGTGCAGGTTCCAGAACTGCCAGGGCTGCTAGGACTGTTAATAGTCTTGTAGGAGGGCATATCTCCGGAGGTGTAAGTGTTGTTGACTCTTCGCGTTCTGGCGTTGTAAGGGGACCTCTTTCCAAAACTGTAAATATTGCTAAGGCGACAAGTGTAAAGGTAGAAGGTGTATCTATCGTTGGTGTAGATCCTAAAAGCTTTAGTGCTCAAAATGCTGTTATGGGGTTTGGGAGTGCTGTATTTTCGTTAGCAGGTGCAAAGGTTGAATTGCTGAAGTCAAATATCGAGAACTTTGTTACTGGTCTTGAGGCTGGGTACAAAGGAAATATTCATATGAAGGGAGGAAGCATCAAAAAAACTTTTTTTGGTGCTGTAGCTAGTTTTGAATCGTCTATTTTTTTAGAGGGAACAGATATTAATGTGGAAGTCGTTAATGATAAAGTACCTCTGAATGTAGTTGGTTTACATAGTTCTGGTGAATCTCAAATAACGATGAAATCTGGATCAATTACTTTTGCAAAAGGTGGTGTGGGGGTTTTGGCGGAAGACGAAGGATTTGTTAAACTAGAAGATGTTAGAATTCATATTGCTGAAAAAGAGAGAAACAATGAGGAATCTCCAGAAGGAACTTTAGGTGAAGAGGCTGCTTCTAGTGTACTGGATCCGAGTGTTGTTTTTTTATTGGAAGGTGGTTTTGTTTCTTCTAATCATGTAATCTTTAACGGTTCTAATGCTATTGTTCTATGGATAAATAGTAATTACAGTATTGAAAATGGTATCTTTAATGCCATTACTTCAAGGTCTGGTCGTGGAGATGTTGATAGTTTTACTGAATTTGTTGAGAATATTTTTGCTGATGACTATGCCAGCATTAGATCTGCTATCAATTATTCGGTTATTACAGTAAAAGATAGAGGATCTTATGGTATATATTTTGGTGAAAGTGAACCAGAATTCGAAAAAAGAAGTTTAGAAACGAATAATCAAAGTGAAGAAGGAGAAGAATCAAGTGCTAGAGTTAAAAGAAGTAGTGATGTTGCAGGAGCAACTATAGCTACAGTAACTACTGGAGATGTTGTAGAAAGCCAAGCATCTTTCTCGGAAGAACCAGAAGTAGATGGGAGGCATATGGTTCTTTTGAGACGTTCTGTTCTCAATGTTCCAGATGGTGTGGCTATTTATGGTGACGATTTGAGCGGTTCTGTTGTTTTAGGGCATGACACATTAGTTTCTGGTGATCTATTATTGCGTGCTACAGGTTCTTCTAGTTTGAAAGTTTTTGCTCATGATTCTAGTATTGTAGGTTCTGCACGCATTGATAGCACCGCGAGTGCAAACCTTTTTTTAGCTGCTTCATCAGAGTGGCATTTAGTAAAAAGTAAGTATAGTAATGAAGCTTCGGATACATATTGTATAGATTCTTGTGTTTCGTCTATAGATCTCAAAGATAGTGTTATTGCGTTTTTACGATCCGAAAATAGAGATGGAGGTTATCAAACGCTTCGCGTTGGGGATGGGAACGGCACGGTTTACGCTGCTTCTGGAGATTCTTATATTTACTTTAATGCGCGTTTAGTTCCTAATACTTCGGATAGTGATCAAATGTCTGACAGGCTTTTGATTCATGGTAATGTTGCTGGAAAAACGAAAGTGCGTGTAAAAGATACTTCAGAAGGAACACAACAAGATGATAAGCAATCTCATAGTATTTCAATTATTCAGGTCTTTGGACAAGCAGAGGCGGATTCTTTTAGGCTAGACGGTGATTATATTACACGAGAAGGGTTGCCTTATAAGTATGTTCTTCGTGCTTATGGTCCAACCATTTCTTCTTCGGAAATACAACCTTTTGATGAGAGTTTAGTTGCGAGTAGTGGAAATGCGAATAGTGGAAGTGTTTGGGATTTTCGCTTAGAAAATCAATATGTTGTTCCTCGTGTTTCTAATACTGTCACTGACGCTCGTGGAAGAGGAGATAGTGGTGGTTTGGTGGAATCTTCTGTGTCTGGAGAATCTGGAGCTATAATTTCTCCTTCAAGTGTTTCACTTTTGAGATCTGATACAGGTGGTGTACATCAGGAATTTGCATCTATAGGATCGGCGGCTGCATCTGGCGTAAAACCTAGTGGACCTGTTGGGCGTGTTCTTGTATTGGGTCGTTCTGGTGATGGTGATGTTTCTTCTCAGTGTAATGATATACAGAACAATAGCGAAGAGAGTAATGCTGTGGAGAAAGTTCTTTATGCATGCGGTGATGGTAAGACACATACAATAAAAAATCTTATACTGAAAGGGAATGATAAAGTTCAGCATTCTATGCATGCACAGAATGAGAATACAGTTATTAAGTTGGAGAATGCTACAATTATGGGGGGGAGTGATAACGAAAGCAATGTTGATCTTACTGAATTAAAGGCTATGAGTGCTGTTCTTGCAGAAGATAGCGCAGAAGTCGTTTTGGAAAAAAATTCAACAATTCAATCTTCTCTAATTGGGCTTGAAGCGCAAAGGGGTGGAAAGATTACGATGAACGCTGGAACAGTCAATGCGCGTTATGTAGGCGCTTTGGCGGGTTCTGGATCATCTGTTAATTTAAAGGATACGAAAATTAACGTAACGGGGGATTTAGCTGTGGCTGGTTTGGCGAGTCAGGCTGGTGAGGTAACTATGGACTCTGGAACGGTTATGCTGACAAATGGAGTGGCTGTGAGATCAGAAGCTGGGGGACGTGTAAGATTAAACAAAGTTAATATTACTGCGAAAAAAGAAGCAGGAAAGTCGAATTCTACAGAGAAATTTGGACGTGCAGCTTTTTTGGTGAGTGATAATGCTTCTGTTGATTTTAAGAACGGAAATGTTGTTACTGATGCTCATGCTTTGTGGATTATAAAGTCTGATGATAATGTGGTTGAGACTGGCTCTTCTAGGAGAAGGAGATCTTCTGACGTTCGTCCTACTATGAATTACGTAAATATCGAGTTTTCTACTGTTAAAGTGGAAGGCGACGGAGTCTACGGCATATATTTTGATGGGGGAACACAGAAGGAAGCGATTCAACAAAATCGAAGTCAGAATCTAGAAACTGCGCAAAAAGGCGTTGTTAAGCGGAGCGTTGTATCCAAACAGGAGAATACACCTATAGGCGTAACGGGGACAGTTTCGTTGAAAAAAACTGATTTTCAAGTTGCAAATGGTATAGCTATCTATGGTAATAATTCTGGTGGTCATGTTTCATTAGAAAATAAAACAACTCTTGCTGGTGACTTGTTATTAAAAGCCGAGAATGATTCGAACATATTGGTTTCAGTTGATAGTTCTATTGTTACAGGCGGTGTTCGCGTTGATAAAAATTCTTATGCAAAATTAGACTTGGCTAATAATTCACAGTGGATTCTAAAAAGAAGTGCACAGAGGAATTTGGGAACTCTAGATTCAGGATGTGTGGATTCATGCATTGCTTCTGTAAGTCTTGTAAATAGTGCTATTGATTTTGCACCTTCGGAATCTGAAGGCAAATATCAGACTCTCCATATTGGAAATGGGAAAGGAACAGTTTATGCGGCACAGGGTAATGCTGTAATTCATCTCAATGCACGTTTAAATCCTCGTGATCCGAATGATCAGCAAGTCACTGATCGGCTTGTCATTCATGGTGATGTTTCTGGAAAAACAAAAATACATGTACGAGGTGATGCGGGCAATGTAGGAGATGGTAAAGCGAATGCCAAGATTGCTCATAGTGTTTCAATTATTCAGGTTTATGGTCAAGCGAAGAAAGACTCTTTCCAACTCGATGGCAATTATGTTGCACTGAGAAACTCACCTTACAAATACACCCTTCGTGCTTATGCTCCAGAAGCGACTTCGAAACAGGAGCATGTTCAGCAGAAATTTGTTAAGGATGGTGGAGAATTTTGGAACTTCCGTCTAGAAAATCAGTATGTTAAGTCTGTTGGATCTGCTGCCCTTCCTGCACAATTTGTAAGGTCTGTTGTTCCACAGGTTCCAACTTATCTCAGCTTGCCTAATAGCGTATTCCACGCTGGTTTGATGGATATTAGCAATCAAAATAAGCAATTGGAGACGTTGCGGATGACTTCTACAGGAATGGTAGAGGTTCGTGAAAATCCTGCTTTATACTTGCGCGGCTATGGTGGAAGTTACCGTTATGCTTCAGATCTGTCCGCACTTGAATATGGTTACGGAGGTGATCTTAGTTATAATGGTGTAGAGGCAGGTGTTTTGCTGCAAACTATTGAAAATGCTGATAGTGCTATATCCTTTGGCGTTATGGGAACTTATGGAAAACTTTCTCTGCAGCCTGTGAATGTTGAGCACAGTCAGAAGAGTGCATTTGATAAATGGACTGCTACGGTATATGGTAGCATGCAGCATAATGTTGGCTTCTATGTTGACGGTCTTTTATCCTATGGTCTGTTCAAAGGTGATGTTCTCACCCTTGCACGGGGTAAAACAGCAACATTAAAAGGTAATCCTTTGAGTGTTTCTTTAGCTGGTGGTCAGACAATTATGACAGGATATAAGGGCTTTGTCTTTGATCCGCAGGTTCAGGTTGTGTATCAACATCTCCAGTTTAATAAGGCCCGTGATATCGACAATTTTAATATTGAAATGGGTAACCTTAATCAGTGGGTAGCACGTGTTGGTGGACGTTTAACCAAGATTCCTACAGGTTCTGAAGGCGTGAATGCTGTTGCTTTCTATGGTAAGCTTTATCTTGCTCATGGTTTTGAAGGAAAACAGTCTGTGCATTTCAATGATGCTTTCAAGTTAGGAGCTTTTGGTTCTTCTCTAGAGGCTGGATTAGGTTTTAATGCCAAATTGTTGCCACAGTTCTCTCTGCATGCTGATATTCTCTATCAACATAAGCTTAATAAGGCTGGTTTTTCGGGAACAAGTTTTTCCGGAGGAATACGTTATCAGTTTTAATATAAGGTACACTATGTACCTTTTTAGAAAAGGCAGCACATTGTGCTGCCTTTTTTCTTTGTAACAACTTGTGTTGTCTTTAAAAGATTTTCGTCTTCTTGATTGAGCAAAAAAAACATAGTTTTTTTGTGTATGAGAGCACTTTTCTCCGCTAAAGCGAATTTTCTTAAAATTTATGCTGCTACTGATGCGATAGAGTGCTTCGCTTTTATCGGCTTTTTAAGCGTTCAGCAGAATGGTATGCATTACGTTATCCTTTTTAGTACTGTATTGATATTATCTAATATAATATTTGATGTTTTCTAAAGCTCGTTTTTGAGAGTTTGTTTTTTACGGATTTAAATCATTGTTTCATTCATCTCCTTGTGGATTAATTTTTAAAGTTCACAAGGCTAGATTGTGTTTTTAATTAATTGCACGTACTGGTTTCATTTTTTCTTTACACTAAATACAGAATGCATTATACACTTATAAATTGTGTTTTGTTGTTATTCTCTTATAGATGGTTTTTAGCGTAGAGCTTTTGCCAAATTTATTGGGATAATTCATTGCACAGTTCAAATAGGCATGAGGCATGTTCTTTTGTTACACTTTTCGTATTTTTGAGGTGTGCAAGGGGGTGTTTTGTAAGTGCTTTTGTTTTTAATGAGAGGGGAAGGAAAGTTTCGAGGGAACTATGATTAAAGTTTTTAGAAATCATGTATGTTTATGTGCTTGTACAACAGCTATCCTCTCTTTGCTTCAAAATGGAAGAGAAGTGTATGCGGCTGCAGAGGGGAATAGTAAAGTTTATACTATAAGTGTTATTCCGATCAATAATATCCGTGTCACTCCTAGTAATCATCTTAGCGGGAGTAATGCGCATAAGCCTCCTCTTAAGGGAGAGAGTGGGCAGAATAATCATTATACTTCTCATCATATCCCTGTTGGCAATAACGATGAGGGTATTCGTGGGGGGAGTGACTATCGTAAGCTGAGTGGAGTGGATGGATGGAATGGACATAAGGATAATGTAGATAACTCTGTTAAAGATGCAGACTCTGATGGAAGAGGAGTAAATCCTGGGTTTTATTACTATAGTGGGTTGTATTATGTATGTGATAATTGCGGGGAATCCAAAATTGATAATAAATCTTATACAATTACGAAAGAAAACGTTTCCAATTATCCTGTTGATCCTACTGCTATAACAGTGAAGCGGATAGGGACCAGAGTTGATGGAGAGAATGTAACTGTTAGCAGTGAAGTTTCTGATAAATCTTTTTTGCGTGGTGTGGCTGTATCCGATGATGGAAAGATTGTTTTGAAAAAAACGACGCTTAAAAATACAAAGTTAGCTCTTTTTGCTCATAATGGAATCATTGAGGTAAAGCAAGGGATTATAGAGGACAGTGATAGGGCTGTTGAAGCTGTGGGGAATTCATTGGTTATTTTAGAGGGTGCAAAAGTTAATACGCGTGATGGGAAGGCAAGTCTTTCCAGTTATAGCGGGGCAGATATTTGGGTGGAAGGTGGGGAGGTTAACTTTACCAACAGTCATGGGATTTCTGCGATGTTGGGAGGGAAGGTTATTCTCGATGGTGTTACTCTTACTGGAAAGGGCCACAAAGATAAAAATGATGCGGCTTTTTTAATGGATGAAGGGGGACGTGTTGAGTTTACAGGGGGGACTATTAAGGTTGAGGGTGCACATGGTATATTATTAGAAAATCCCGTCAAGCTTTTTAGTGTTGTACCAGAACGATCTGAAACAGAAGCTGAAGCTGAAGATTTATCGAATAACTTTTATGTGACCGAGGCTAATTTTAAGTCTTCTTCTGTTACCGTAAAGGGTGAGGGATCTTATGGTATCTATTTTCAGGGAGAAAAGCCATGGAGCGAAGATGGGGATAAAAAAGAGGAGATTTCATTAGAGGAAGAAAAAGCTCCACCACGATTGGAAGTTGTTAATTTGGATACAACAGAGTTTTCTGTTGAAGACGATACGGCTCTTTATGGCAGCAATGTTATTTCTGGTGCGGTGAGTTTGATGAAAAGCACTCTTCGTTCAGGGAATTTTTTATTAAAAGCTGAGAAAGGGGCATCTGTGATCGTTTTGGCTGATGGTTCTACGCTTGAAGGTCGCACACACGTTGATAAAGACTCTAATGCCGAACTTTATTTGGGAGGTCGTTCTACATGGATTTTACAACAACAGGTGCAAAAAGATCAACATGCGGCTGCACATGATTCTTCTATTTCATTAGTCAGTCTTATGGATGAGAGTTCTATTCATTTTAAAAGACCAGAATCTCCTTCTGTTGATGATTATCAAACTCTTCGTATTGGAAAGGGAAAGGGTGAGGTTTATAGAGCACGGGAAGGTGCCTCTATTTCCCTTAATACATACCTGAATATTGGTGGTGCTCTTAATCATCAAAAGACTGATCGTGTTTTAATTCATGGGGATGTTTCGGGAAAAACAAAGCTCCAAGTGCATGGAGTTGCAGGAAGTCCAGGAGGATATACGGGAAAGGGGGGAAATAATGAAGGTATTTCAGTCATTCAGGTTTCAGGAGAAGCAAAGCAAGATTCTTTTCAGTTGAAAGGTGGTTATGTAGCGTTAAACGAATTACCTTATCAATATAAGCTTTATGGTTATGGTCCAGGGTCTGAGTTTGGAAAAGCAAGCATGGATCAAAGATTAGTGGAAGGGAGCGGAGAATTTTGGGATTTCCGCCTTGAAAGTAGGTCTATAGATTCTGATGTTCAACCTAAACCAGATCCTTCTCCTAAGCCAATTCCGGGACCAGAACCTTCTCCAGAACCAGCTCCGGAGCCCCATCCTCGTCCTAAGCCGGGCGTTAAGGCTGTTGTTCCGCAGGTTCCGACTTATCTCCTTTTGCCTAATGCTTTACGTCATATTGGTTTGATGAATGTTAACAATCAAAATAAGCGGTTAGAAGCTTTGCGAATTACTTCTGGGGGCTTATTAGAAAGTCGTGAAAACCCTCTCTTTTTTGTGAGCGGTTATGGCGGCAATCATCGTTATACTTCAAATCTTTCCGCGCTTGAATATGGTTATGGCGGCGAGTTTAATTATAATGCACTAGAAGCAGGTGTTTTGCTAAAAGCAATCGAAAATATGTATGGTTCCACTTCTTTTGGAATTATCGGGGCTTACGAGAGATTTTCTTTGCAACCTTTGAATGTTGAGCAGAGTCAAAAAAGTACATTTGATAAATGGTCAGTTACGGCATACGGTGGTATGCAGCATGATGCAGGTTTTTACGTTGATGGTCTTGTGTCTTACGGTTTGTTTAAAGGTGATGTTCTAACAACTGCACGGGGCAAGACGGCAACATTAAAGGGAAATCCTTTAAGTGCTTCATTGTCTGCTGGTAAAACATTTATGGTAGGAGAGGACGGTTTTGTTTTTGATCCGCAAGTTCAGGTTGTTTATCAATATCTTCAATTTAATAAGGTACGTGATGTGGACGGCTTTGATATTGATTTAGGAAAACTTCATCAGTGGGTAGGGCGTGTTGGAGGGCGTTTAACAAAGAGGCTGGTTGCTACTGATGAGGCTCAGGTTGTTTCTTTCTATGGCAAGCTTCATCTTGCTCATGGTTTTGAAGGAAAACAATTTGTGCATTTTAAAGATGCTTTTCAGTTAGGTGCTTTTGGTTCTTCATTAGAAACTGGATTAGGTTTTAATGCTCAATTATCTCAAAAATTTGCGCTTTACGGTGATTTGGTTTATCAGCACAAACTAACGAAAGCTGGTTTTTCTGGAACGAGTTTTTCAGGTGGATTGCGTTATCATTTCTAGTTTTGTTGCTGTTTTTGATTAATCTTTCAAAAAGCTACAAGTTATACTTGTGGCTTTTTCTCATTATCTATTCATTTTGTGTTATAGCATTTTTACGAGAGTGTGACTTTGCATATCTTTAATATGCTTTTGGGTTGGACTTCTTTCGTTTTTTTTGAAAAGTCTGAAGAGTTTGTACGTTATCGTTTCAAAATGCGTATTTCAGAGTGATTATTATATTATTTATAATATTTTGATTTATAAAGATATTTTTTAATTTAGGGCGCTGAATATTTTCAATGCTCTTATGATGAATCCATAAAAAGCATTCCTTTGTCTATTATATGTAAGATTAGCAAGTGGATAATCGTTTAAGAAAGGAGTCAATATAATTTGGGGGATTATGTTAAGAGGAGAGGATTTACAATATTAGAAATTGGCAAAGACAAAGATGCTACTCAGGCGCAATGAGGGCTGTATCCGATAAACTTGATATTATATCTGCTGTCGTTATGAAATGGAGATGGAAATAATGAGGTATATCTGAGAAAATTGGTGGATTAGAAACATAAATAACGTATTATTTTTTTGAAAGTGCGTTTTCTTTAAAGAATGTGATAAATAAAAAGATAAAATTATATGTCATTTTCACCTTTTAGATACGGCTCTGAATATTTTTAAATGTTGAAAAGAGATGGTAAAAATCGGAACAGATTTTAATTTTTACACTTTCCTCCTCTTTCTAAATTAGTTCGTATTTCCATAAACACTGTCTAAAACAGCTGTATGTGATAGCTTTGCTTCCCAATTTTGGCATATATTCAGTTTTGTCTGCTTACGAGTGCCTATTGTTTCAATATAATATTTATCTCGAATATTAATTATACACGCTTTGGGTATTGATTAAACAACAGTTAAAATAGGCATTCTTAATGTACAAAAATCTCTTAAAGCTGCTTTTAAATAACAACTTTAAAGATGATTTTTCTCTCATTTTTCAGTTATATTTTTGCAAATTCCTTATAAAAAAATAGATTTAGTCTGTATTTTTAGTAACTTTTAAATTCCATATTTACATAAAACACAAAAAGAATTAATAAGGTCTGCACAGTTAATCCAAAACGTACTAATTTTTCTCTTTGTTAAGTTTTCTTTGATACATTACGTGTTACTTTTATGGGCAAAATTATGGTGTAATTATGGTCAATCTATTTAAAAATCGTTTTTCCTTATGTACTTTTACAACAGCATTTCTTTTTTTTGCACACAATGTTGATGCTACGGTTCAAGATGGTGCTGTTGTTAATACTGGGGTACAAGGTCGTTCTGGCGTTAATGGTAAGACACAAAATAATCAGGATCAATTTTCATGTATTATGAATAGTGAATTTTATCGGTGTAATGATGGTAAAAAACACTACTTTTACAATAAAAATTATCAAAAAACTGATGAAAATACGAATGAAACTGTTGCTATACAAGCATCTGGAAGAAAAACGCTTCTCTTCGGGAAAAATATAACTGTTAAGGATGCTTCAAGTGCTGTTATTTCAAAAGAAAGTTTTTGGAAGTATGGGGTCGTGGCGAGTGAACATGGACAAGTGATTATAGAAAGAGGAGAGATTAACTTTACAAAGGGTATCGGAGTTGAAGTAAGAAATTGGGGACAGGTCGATTTAAGGAGTAGTTCTATTACCGAACAAGGTAGTCAGGGGATGAGTATAGATGACCATAATGAAAATTCAGCTTTTCATGCGTTTGATGCTGGGAGTATCCATTTTGAGAAAGGTAAAGTTAATCTAGCCAATGCTCATGGTTTTTCAATGCATGGGAATAATATCGATGGGAAGGGTATCTTTATAACTATCGTGGATTCTACGGTTTTGGTAGAAAGTAATACGTCTTATGGGTTGCGTTTTTGGGAGGGACTAGGAGACAGAAATGAGGAAATGAAGGATCACGAGTATCCTCATTATTTTTATATTTTTGCGGGTGAGGAAGAGATGTTCGGAAGTCTTCCAAAAACGAACTTACCCGTACGAGGGATTGTTGGCTTGACAAGAACCTCTTTTACAGTTCCAAAGAGTGCAGCTATTTATAGCAGAGGATCTGGTGGTGTTGTTAGGCTGTTGGATAATTCCAAACTTTCTGGAGATTTATTACTGAAGGTTGAGGATGGCTCTTTTGTGAAGGTTTCAGTGGATGCTTCTACACTTGTAGGGGGGACACATGTTGATGAAAGTTCTTCTGCTGAATTTCGGTTGAGAGGTGATTCAAAATGGATTTTATCACGGCCGAAAAATAAAAATTTACAAGTTTCTAGTTCTATAGGTGTTTCATCAATTTCATTAATACATCTTATTGATAGTTCTATTATTTTTGAACAACCAGAAACTAACATAGTTGATGGCTATCAAACACTTCGTGTTGGGAGAGGAACAGGTGAAGTTTATAAAGCACAAGGTAATGCACATCTTTATCTCAACACCTATTTGAATAAGGGGGGGGCTCTTCAGAATCAAAAAACGGATCGTCTTTTATTCCATGGTGATATTGAAGGAAAAACAATAATACATGTGCATGGTGTTTCAGGAAGTCCAGGAGGTGGTACGGGGCATTATGGAAATGATAAAGGTATCTCGATTATTCAGGTTTCTGGAACAGCAGAGAAAGATTCTTTCTTGTTGGATGGTGATTATATTGCATTGGACGGTCTACCTTACCAATATAGGCTTCATGCTTATGGCCCAAACTCTGAATTAGGAAGAGCGAGTGCGTCTCAAAGATTAGTCGAAGGTGAAGGAGATTTTTGGGATTTCCGCCTCGAAAATGGATTTGTTGATTCTGATACTACATTTAGATTAACTCAGAGTTCTAAACTTGGTTTAGGTGGTGAGCATCATTCTAGGCAAGGCGTTAAGGTTGTTGTTCCTCAGGTGCCAACTTATCTGCTTTTGCCAAATAGTTTATTCCACGCTGGTTTGATAGATATCAGTAATCAAAACAAGCAGTTAGAGATAGTACGGACTAATTTTAGTGGAATGTTGGAAATTCATGAAAATCCTGCTTCATTTTTGCGTGGCTATGGTGGGAGTTATCGTTATGCCTCAGATTTATCTGCGCTTGAATATGGTTATGGGGGAGATCTAGGGTACTATGCACTAGAGACAGGTGTTTTGCTACAAACTGTTGAAAATGTTGACAGTGTTATATCCTTTGGGGTGATGGGGTCTTATGGAAAGCTTTCTCTACAACCTCGAGATGTTGCACAAAGCCAAAAAAGTACATTTGATAAATGGACTGCTACAGTTTATGGCAGTATGCAGCATGATGTAGGATTCTATGTTGATGGTTTGTTATCTTATGGTCTGTTTAAGGGAGATGTTCTGACAACTGCACGGGGTAAAACGGCAACATTGAAAGGTAACCCTTTAAGTGTTTCCTTGATGAGTGGTCAGAAAATTGCCACAGGATATGAAGGTGTTGTTTTTGATCCACAGGTTCAGGTTGTTTATCAGCATCTTCAATTTAATGAGGCCCGCGATATTGATAATTTTAATATTGAGATGGATAAACTTGATCAATTGATGGTGCGGATGGGTGGTCGTTTGATAAAGACTCTTACTGCGTCTGAAAAAGATCGTGATGTTTCTTTTTATGGAAAGATTCATTTTGCTCATGATTTTGGCAAAGAAAGAGCTGTGCGTTTTAAAGATTCTTTCCAGTTAGCGGCTTTTGGTTCTTCTCTAGAGGCTGGATTAGGTCTTAATGCTCGCTTGTCTCAAAAATTTGCGCTTCATGGTGATTTGGTTTATCAGCATAAGTTGAGTAAAGGTGGTTTTTCTGGAATCAGTTTTTCTGGTGGATTGCGCTATCGTTTTTAGGTGATCGTCTTGGGGTAAGTTATTTAAAAAGCCATAAGCATAGCTTGTGGTTTTTTATTATTTGTTTGCAACTTTTTAAACAAGTTTTTTAAAAAAATGTTTTTTTGCATGAGCAAGTTTGTTTCTTTTTAGAAACGAGATAGGGCTTTCTGGTTTGCAGTTTTTGCTTCTTATGCTGTTTTTCTTCCTTTAGTGTATTTTTATTAAATTCTCTTGAAATCACCGCTTTGGGGTAGAGTTTTTATTTCTATCTATATTTTTACGCGTTTTTATAAATAATACAATTTTAAATTGTGATATTTTGGGATTCTAGCTTTACATAAAACATAGGGTGGATATATAAAATCCAAAACGTATTTTAAATTATCACGCGTAACCAAATTTATTAAACAGAATGCGTGTTTTTTGTTTTTAGAGAAGGGGAAGAAAGTTTGTAGAAAATTATGTTTAAAAATCATCTCTCTTTATGTCATTTTACAACGGTTATTTTTTTCTTTGTATACAATACTGATGCAGGTGAGATTTCTTCTGAGAAGAAGCCATATTCATGTAACGAAAGTGCCTCATTTTATCGCTGTAATGATGGTAAAACGCATGAAATTGCCAAGAAAACTTATCAACTTACGGGTGAAAGTTCTGATGCTGCCATAGAGGCATCAGGGAAAAATACAGTCATTGAGGGAGAGGCTATAATCATTAACGGTGTCTCAAATACAAATAGCCATTCAGAAACAAACGCTTGGACAACAGCTGTAAAGTCCTCAAATGGGGGAGGCGTTGCTCTATTTGATTCCATGTTAAATAACGTGTCGATAGGGGCCGATATTAATGATGAGGGAGCTTTTGAGATGCAGAATGGGGTGATTAAAGCAACCAGAATGGGGATCAGTGTTGGGGGTAAAGGGTCGCTTGTTTCTTTGACCAAGACAGAGATTAAGACATCTTCTGATGCGATAGGTCTTTTGAGTCATAATGGTGCAAAAATTTATATGAAAGGAGGAAAAATTAATTTTGCTGATGGTATTGGTGTTCAAACAGGAGGAGATGGAGAAATTAATTTAGAGGGCGTTTCTATTAGTGGGAGGGGGAAACTGGGAACAAATACAGATAATTATCGTGAAGGTTCTGCTTTTAGTATGCTTCAGGGGAAAGGCTCTCTTAATTTCCAGAAAGGAAACGTTAATGTCGACAATGTTCATGGTATTGTAGTGCAGGGGAATAACCATAATGCTGCTCATATAAAATATTCCAATATTTTTGTGAGAGGGAATGGATTTAATGGCATGCACTTTTTTTGGGAAGCTGTCTTAAATGATAAAAAAACAATTATACCTGGAAAAGGGACTGTCCATTTGACAAAGACAACTTTTATGGCTCCAGAAAGTACGGCTATTTATAGTCGAGAATTCGAAAGTTCTGTTAAACTCTCACAACATTCAAAAATTTCTGGAGATTCACTCCTGAAAGCTGTTGAGCGTTCTACTGTAAAGATTGAGGCTGATGCTTCTACCCTTGTAGGAGGCGCACATGTTGATGAAAGTTCTACAGCTAAGATAGATTTAAAAAATGGTTCAAAGTGGATTTTATCGCGACCAAAATATGACAAATTGCAAAATTCTGATGCTTTTGGTTCTAATTTAGGGGACTATTCCTTCATTTCATCGGTCAATCTTACGGATAGTTCTCTTGTTTTTGAAGAATTAAAATCTAAAACAACAGATGGTTATCAGACACTTCTCATCGGAAAAGGATCGGGGACTGTCTATCGTGCACAAGGCGATGCGCGTCTTTATCTTAATGCATATTTGGATAAAGGCGGAGCTCTGCAAGAGCAAAAAACTGACCGGCTTTTAATCAATGGTGATCTTGAAGGAAAAACGACAGTCCATGTGTATAGTGTTCCTGGAAGCTCAGGGGCATTGACGGGAGAGGGCGGTAATAATCAGGGGATTTCCATTATTCAGGTTTATGGAAAAGCCATGGAAGATTCTTTTCAGTTAAATGGGGGGTATGTCACACTTGAAGCCTCCCCCTATCAGTATCATCTTAAGAGTTATGGTCCAGGCTCTGCTTTAGGGACTGCAGATTCCAATCAAAGAGTGCTTAAAAATACTGGAACATTTTGGGATTTCCGACTTGAAAGTCAATTTGTTGATTCCACTAAAGTTTTTCCTGTTCTTGATTTGGTTGTCCCCCCTTCTTCTGATGATATTTCTTCTGTTCTTAAAATTCATCCTAATATTACTGGAGGTGAGGATGGTTCTATTGATTCTAACTCTCAGCAAAAACCTCAGGAGCCAAGTCTTTCTTCTCCTGTAGATTCTCCTGATAGGGATTCCCATCTTACGACCACACCTAATGTATCTGATGTTTTTGTACTTGAGATCCCCAATCCTCTTTCCTCTCTTGCACCTGTTGTTCCCGCTATTGCTGAATCTAATCCAGTTGCTCCACCTGCATCTGGTTCACTTGTTCCGCCATCTGTTCCACCCACTCCTTCTGTTGTTTCCCCAGTTGCATCTGTTTCTCCTGTTCTGTCATCTGTTTCACCCACTCCTTTTGTTGTTACTCCACCTGCGTCTGGTTCTTCTGTTCCGGCATCTGTTTTTGAGCCTTCTTCTTATTTTGAGCCAAATGTGAGAGTCGTTGTTCCACAGGTTTTGACTTATATTCTTGTGCCAAATACCTTATTTTATGCTGGATTGATGGATATCAGTAATCAAAGCAAGCAGTTGCAAGCGCTGCGAACTGTTTCTGGTCGGTTGTTAAAAAATGATGAAAATCCCGCTTTGTTTTTGCGCGGTTACGGTGGACATCATCATTATACTTCAAATTTGTCTGCATTTAAATATGGTGATTATGGCGGTGAGCTTGATTATAATGCACTAGAGGCAGGTCTTTTACTCAAGAAAATCGAAAGTGCATACAGTACGACATCTTTTGGGATTATGGGAAATTATGGCAAACTTTCGTTGCAGCCTCAAAAGGTTAAACAAAGTCAAGAAAGTATATTTGATAAATGGACAATCACAGCATATGGAAGCATGCAGCATGATACGGGTCTCTATATGGATGGTCTCTTCTCTTATGGTTTGTTTAATGGAAATGTTCTCACACTTGAGCGAGGTAAAACGGTTGCATTGAGAGGGAAGCCCCTAAGTGTTTCCTTAACTGCTGGTAAAACGTTTATGATAGGCAGCCGATATTTTATTTTTGAACCACAGGTTCAGTTTGTTTATCAAAATCTTCAGTTTCATAAGACTCGTGATATTGATAATTTTAATATTGATATGCGAAGCCCAGATCATTGGGGGATGCGTATTGGTGGGTATTTAACGAAGACACTTACATTTACTAAAGATAAAGATGCACATGTTCTTTCATTCTATGGTAAGCTTCATTTCATTCGTAGTTTTGATGATAAACAATTTGTATATTTTAAAGATGCTTTCCAGCTTGGTTCCTTTGGGACTTCTTTAGAAGCTGGATTTGGTGTTTTTTCGCAATTATCTCCAAAAATTATTTTTCATAGCGATCTGATTTATCAGCATAAATTTACGAGTGACGGCTTTTCCGGAACGCATTTTTCTGGTGGATTAAGTTATCGTTTTTAATTGTATTTTTCTTTAATACATCCTTTGTGAAAGACATAAACACAAAACATGGTTTTATTGTGTTGTTTTTCTGATTTTTGACTTTACATACAACACAAAACAAATTATATATAACGGTACATAATAAGAATAATGAGTAGATGAACTAGGTGTGTCTTTATCAGTTTTTTATGAAGATAAAATAAAGAAAGTTTAGACTAAATTATGATTAAAGTACTAAAACGTCATGTGTGTGTGTTCTCTTACGACCTCTATTTCTTTCTTCGCGCACAATATAGATGTGAGTGCAGAAGATTATAATCCCTCGTGTAATTCTCTTTTTAAGTCGTATTCGTGTGATACAGTTGATGCTTCTCGTACTTTTGGAAGTCGTAATAAGTTATATATGAGTAGATTGGATAGGAGGACTACAGGTGTTATTTTTACAATACGAACTCATAACATAGTTATTAAACCGCAAAAAAGTAAAGGGGAAAAAGGCTTTCAGGAACTGATGGAATTTTAGAATTAAAGAGATCTGAGAAGATTACATCAGCAGTGGTTGTGTTAAAAGACAATAAAACTTCTTTTAAAAAAAGTTCTATTACAGGAAATGGCGAAAAGAAAAGTAGAAATGATACGTTATCTCAATCTGTGTTTGGTGTGAAGCAGGGCGGTTTTTCCTTTGATGAAGGTAAGATTCAGGTTTCTAATGTTCATGGTATAGAGGCAAGTGTCTTGCTCAATGCGATTGAGGATACACATCACACTTCGAGCTTTGGAAAAATGGAGAATAATGGGAAAAAACTCTCTACAGCCTCAAGATGTTAAAGAAAGCAAAAAAGTACATTTGATAAATGGTCTATTACAGCATATGGCAGCATGCAGCATGATACAGGCTTTTATATCGATGGACTTTTTTTCTACGGGTTATTTAAAGGGGATGTTCTCACGCAAGCAAGAGGTAAGACAACAACATTGAAGGGGACACTTTTGAGTGCTTCATTGGCTGCCGGTAAGCCATTTATGACAGGACATAAGGGGCTTATTTTTGATACGCAAGTTCAGGTCGTTTATCAAAATATACGGTTTGATAAGACCTCTGATAACGATGGATTTGATGTCGAAATGGGAAAGCTTGATTTGTGGGTGATGCGTGTTGGCGGGAATTTAAGCAAGACGCTTGCTGCTTCTGAAGAAGGGCATGTTGTTTCTTTCAATGGGAAACTTCATCTTACCAATAGTTTTGGCGAAAAACAACGTGTGCAGTTTGGAGATGAATTTCAATTAGGAGCTTTTGGTTCTTCTTTAGAAACTGGAGTAGGGCTGAAGGCTCAGTTGTCTTCAAACTTTGCGTTGCATGGAGATGTGACCGATCAGTATCGTCTTAGCAAAGTTGGCTTTTCTGGGACGATTTTTTCAGGTGGTTTACGCTATCATTTTTAGATGCCTATGAAATATAGAGTAATTTTTACATAAGTTATAAAGTGTTTTGAGAAGTATAAAATGAATATTAAGTTTTATACTTCTCATTGTTTGTGTGTTTAACTTAATATTATGGGGAATATTTTTTATTTTTAACTAACAGGGGGAGAAAGGCAAATTGGGAATAAAGTTATGGTTAATGTATTAAGCGGGTATAAATTTTTATTTATTACAACAGCTATTGTTTCTTTTTTGCCAATCGTGAATGTTAATGCGAATCCTAATAATTTAGGAACTTCCTGTAATGTATCAGGGAGTTTTTTTACGTATAGCGATAGTAAAAAACATACGATAAGTAATAAAAATTATATTCCTTCTGTCTCTTCTCTAGATGATTTTATTGCTGTCTTCTCTATAGAAAAAGAGGGAACTGTTTTAAATTTATTAGAGACAAATATTATCTTGCATAGGCCAAAGCAGTCATTTTTATATAGTGCATCTGTAAAAGATGATGGCAAGCTTGTTCTAACCAATTCAAATATTAAGGATATGTCCGGTTTTCGTGTTCAGAACGGGCAAGTTGTGATGAATAGAGGGAAGATTGAAGGTAGTTTGCAAGCTGTATGTGCAGAAGGAAAAAAAACCGATATTGCTTTAGTGAGCGTAAATATTGATATTGTATCAGATAACTTGAATGCAAAAGGGATTGGATTTCTTAGTAGTTCTGATGCATTCGTTAGGATATCAGGCAGTACTATTACTTTTAATGAGATTGGTGCGTTTTCAACACAACTTGGGGGAAAATATCTTATTGATACAACCAATATTCAGGGCAAAGGTAAGAAACACACGATTGTAGTTGATAATGAAACTATTGATGAATTTCCAAGAGCTTTTGACGTATCACAGGGTGGTAATGTTCATTTGCGTGGTGATTCTATTCAGCTGACTGATATGCATGGCTTCTTGATTACGAATTTTGCAGGTTATGCAGATGCTGAAGGTAAGTTGATTCAAGAATACGCTTCATCAAATGCGTTTAAAAAGACAAGTATTAAGATAGAAAAAAACAATATTTCTGTTCAGGGTGAGGGAGTATACGGTCTGTATTTTTATGGATTAGGTCCAGATGTATGGGGTGATATGTTTAAGGTAGGGAGTGAAAAACTTTCAAAAGTAGAAAAAATTGTTTGGGGTGAAGCATCTTTGCATTTGTCACAGACAACTTTTTCAGTTCCTGATGGTATTGCCATTTATAGTACGGGAGATGATATTTATGGAGCTGAAGCTACCATTGAATTAACAGAAAGGACAAAGATCTCTGGTGATTTATTGTTAAAGGCTCAAAATAATTCTTCTCTATTGGTGAAAGCAAAGAATTCTACCCTTATAGGGGGTATTCGTGTTGAGGATGTATCAACTGTTCACTTAGAATTAACACATGGCTCTGCATGGTATCTCACCAAAAGGAAACATACAGATTTGCAGGAATCTCTTCCTGTAGATTCATTACTTTCGTCTATAAGCATTTCTGATAGCACAATTTTTTTTGATAAATTTATATCTCAAGATTATCAAACGCTATATATTGGAAAAGTATATATTGAGAAAGGAAGTAATCTAAATGACATAAATCCAATAGATGGGATACAATATGATAAAGACGCTTATAATGCAAAGGGAAATGTGCAGATTAAGATGAGTGCGTTTGTGAATAATGACGGCTCGTTTAATCCGCAAAAAACTGATCGTATTTTGATCTACGGGAATGTTTTGGGAAGTACACTGCTCATGATGGAGAAATTTTCCAAAACCTTAGAAGGAGAAGCTGGCAATAAAGGGAGTCAAAGTATTTCACTTGTTCAAGTTGCTGGGACAGCAGAGGAAAGTTCTTTTAAGTTAGCCAATAGTTATACTACAGTGAATGGATTTCCTTATCAATATAAACTTCGTGCCTATGGTCCAAGTTCTTCTTCTGGAAATGCAGATCCAAAGAATAGATTGGTTGTTGGAGAAGGGGATTTTTGGGATTTTCGTCTCGAAAGTGTTTACATTGGTCCTGAATTAGATTCTTCTGAAACTGCTTCTAAGCCAACGTCTACAGTTTTACCTCCTCAATCTGAAGAAGAGACGGTTCCTTCTAAACGACCAACAGAGACTATTTCACCTGAACAACCCCCTTCTGTTGAGCCTCCACTTATACCATCTACACCTTCTTTGCCTGAGGGATCTGAACCGTCTGAAACATTTATCCCTACGGATTCGACGCTGACTCCTTCTGCACCAGTTCCGTCTCCCTCTGTACCAACAGTTCCAGAAAGTCCTTCTGCTGTGCCTATGCCTGCACCATTTGTTCCAGTTGAGACTTCTACAGATGAGGCTATGCCATCTAAGCCATCTGTTCCGGTATCTCCTTCATCTCCAGATTCTGTTCCTTCTGCTTCTTCCCCTGTTGAACCAAAGCCTTCTGGGGATTCTGCTCCTATTAATCCTTCGTCTAATCTCCAAATTAGAGCTGTTGTTCCACAGGTTCCAACTTATCTTCTTTTGCCAAATGCCTTATTTCATGCTGGTTTAGTGGATAT
>NZ_JBHIQK010000014.1:0-31092 GCF_042196545.1 Bartonella sp. AC70YNML | reverse complement strand
GAAAAAAAGGGGCAGCTTTTTGCTTTTGCAGCCATTGGTCTTGATGTTTGAACGGAAACTGGCAGTGGTAAGGGGAAGGCCATAGAGTACGTGATCACTAAATTTTATCCCGTTATAGGAATATTGGGTTTTATAAGCTATAGAGAAGGCTATACCGAGGGGAGGGGGCTCTTAAGTCTTAAAGAGAAGATTGGATAATCTTCAGAGCACAAAATTATATGTCTACTAGAAAAAATAAGGGCGTTCTTGTATCTCATGTGCTTCTTATTCCACACCGTTCCAAAGCTAGTATCTCTAGCCTCAGTACAACGAGGTACAAATCGGATGATGTCTTACCCTACCTTAAATACACTTTTGTGAAAATTACTTTAAAGGTCGTGTGTTAGCTTATGCAAAATCTTTTATGGAAAGAGCTTATTGCTCTAAGAGCAAGGAAAAAAACGTATAAGGTTCCAGTGATTAAGGTTCCAGTGATAATGAAGAACTTATCGATGAAGTTTATAATCTTATCTTATTTAATTTATACTAAATCACCATCAAGCTCTATAGGATATTCAGACGTTTGAAAAAAGGATTTTATTTTTTCTGAGCTTGAGGAGCGAATAAATTGAGATTTCTGCATAAAGCAAACATGGAAAAATTGTATTGATTGATAATGTCTTTTATCAGATAAGAGGATGAGAGCGATGAGAAAAGGACATTTCTTTCAATATCGTAACGTGAATCAATAAACAATAAAACGCCAACATCGTTCTCAAATTGATTGACTATAATGAGTTGAATATCTGTAGCCAAAAGAGTGCAACCTTGAAGATTTAAGACATTTGTAAAATCGTGTACAGAAATTGAAGTTCCCATAATATTATAAAAAGTTGGTGTTCTTCCTTTCAGGTGTAAGGTATGGCCATGATAGCCACAATCGCATGATTGATCATATGCAATATGAACAACATCACCTGTGGCGTGCTCAAGTAATGGTGCATCTTCAGGATAAAAAACAGAGACAATTAATTCATCATTTTTAGAACTTGAATTGACTTGAATGTGATCATAAAGATCATTAATGTCACCATTAATCTTGGCTATAGTAGTAAGAATAGTGCTATTTTTTATACGAGCTATCTTATTATAAAATTATGTAGGGTAGGAGAAGAACGTATAGGTATCTAATTTACGCGCATAAAGGCTTTTCAGGGATTAAATCTAAACTCAGATTTTCTCTCTTTACAGAGTCAGAACTGTATTTTTATCATAACGACTAGCTTCTCTATCATAATATTTCTTCACGAGAGCTTTCCAAAAATAGTACACCAGCTAGTTTGTTCTTAAAAAAATAATCAAGGCAATACTTTCGCACCATCCTCATTCGCTGTCTTTAAGGGTGCCTTTTGCATTTACAGAAATTGCCCACTGACTTTAGAAGCGGAGCCTAGAAAAGTGGGGAAGAGGAGAACCATAGGGTGCTGTGACTACTCATGTTGTCATGCTATAGAAATATTTGGTTTTGTAGGGTAGCAACAGCCCCCCTTTAATGCTTTTTAGGCATTAAAAATGGCATGAGAAAATGCTGGTAGTCGTGATATGTTTTTTCTAAAGTTTTTTAATTATGGCTGATCCATGAGCTCTAAGATATAAATTGAGAGAGAATGGGCGGCATTAAAAGTTAAACGCGCATGGCGAGGTTTGAGATTGATTAGTTCGAAATCCTTTTTTGAGCGGCCGTGCGCTGCACCTTTCTTGTTTCTTAAACTCATAGTACCATGCACAACTTGATACAGACCGGATGCGATCATTTTTAAGTCATTTTCATCTAGATCTTGATTTTTTAAGTTTTCTTTCTTCATATCTTCGGGATGGATCTTAGCTTTCTTAACGACTTCTTCCCATAAAGCGGGCAGATTATTACGGGCGTTTTCTGCATATGGGATAGAATGGTGGTCGAGATAAGCTTTGCAAGAGGCTTCCAATAGATTTGCTGCAAATAGAACTGCCTCCCTTGGATCTTTTTCTATATTTTCTAATGCCCTATTTATTTCGATTTCTACTGCTGAAAGTTCTTTCTCTGTAATACGTTTTTGTAGCTCTTCTGTAGAGAGGAGACCAGCTTTTTGCAATTCTTGTGTGGAGGTCAGCCTCTTCTTGATAATATATCCTCCACGCTGATATTCCAATCCATCTTTCTTTAACGTTTCTAAAATTTCATGTTGATCTGTTTTAAGCTGTTGTAGCATTTGATCTTCTGGTATGTCTTCAAATTCGACTAACTTATGAAACTCGCTGTCCAAAAAATCACCAAGCAGGGGACCAAGGATTTCAAGCGGTTCATCGCATTTTACATTGATTGTATCTAGTCGTTTCTTAACCTTGACTTCTTTATCATCAGTTAGATCCTCATGAGGAGCAGGTGGTGTATAAAAGAATAAGGCATCCAAATTCCTCGACCAATAGTACTTTGGTAATATTTGAGAGAGTATCCTAATTGTAGCAGGAGGAATTTTGTTTTTTTGAGATATTTTTTGCGGGGATGATAATTGCATTTTATGGCTTTATAATATCAAAAAGTGGTGTGTGGAGTGGTTTTTAGAGTATGATTTTATTGGCTTGACCTTGCATAGAAAGTCGCGCAACAATTTTGTGGCTTATATAAGATTTTTGAAAGGGAAATGCCATATTGTGTTTTAATTTTTTTCTCCTTTCATTGTTATAGCAGTGAAGCAGTGAAGGGGGGGTGAATAATGTGTGATAATTCGAAAAATATAGAATGAGAACAGAAGTATAATTTTGTATTATCGTAACTGCAATAGCATTCTTTATTGGCAGATTGTTTATTGGAGAGAAGGAAGCAGGCAATGCGCATAATCCCTGAACGGAAGGTTTTGTGACAAGAATTTCAACAATAGTATGTTAGAAAAAAATGTTGCGTGTGTTCTTTGCTTGTCAAAAAGAGCAGATGGGGCGCTTTATTCGCATAACCAGTAAAGAGCTCAAGTGGGACAAGAGAGAAGTTTAGCAATCTCGTTTATCTCGTCAAGTTTATTGCTTTCACTAAAAATGCTATTTTATGATATCCGCTGTTAATCTTGCATACTTGCTAAAGAAGAAATATAAACAGTTATCGTCTCTGTAAGGGAGCTTTAAGCAATGAAATTAGGTGTAAAAAAGCTCTGAAAAGCTTTTTTTGCCGTAAAACTTACAAGAAAAATTTAAAGGTAGGGAAATCTAAAAGCACACTGTAAAAATCAAAAAAACAATTTTTTTAAAGATGGTTTCCCGTATGTCATTGTATATTACGATTTTCAATGTTTTAAAAACTTCTCCCTCAAAGAGGAAAGCCTTTGTTCTTAAAGCGGGGGAGATTTGTTATAACAGTTAACAACAAAATAGAGAGAAGATGCTGTTTTACCAGCTGTTTTTGTTGCTTTATTCACTTAATCCCGTTGCAATTACCAAACCATAGTGATCAAAGAAGTGTGATATAGGGTGAATGAAATAACTTGGTTTGAAAGTGCGGTGCGATTTTCCACACCGCGATGCGTCGTGAAAAATGATCAGCATTGGGGGCTGGGCGGCGTATTCTATACTGGTGTTGTAGGGGCGTTTGTTAGTGATGGGATCTTGGATAGAAAATCATGTTGTCCTCTGTGGACACCTCCAAAGATACTATTCAGAAAATCGCATATTTCAATAGGTTTTTAGAGGTGTCTCATAGCATCAAAAAAATCATAAAATTACAAACAACATGTATGCTACTAGAGGTGTCCGATTTCAGAGTTTAAGGAGCTTGTCGGTTTAACGCTCTTTTATAGAATGATGAAGGCTGGGGCAAAGGTTCTAGCGCATTGGTATTCCTTAACAGTGGTAAAGGCTGTATAATTTTATACACCGTTGCAAATGTTATTGATAGGGCGTTCATACAAAAGCATATCATAAATCGGAATTTTTCTCTTGAGGCGATAAGAAGAGGGCTAGGCAAAACAGTAAAAATGCAGCGATAGAGAAGAGGAAGAATATGAGATATGTTTGACTTAAGGAAAGGCGTTGCTCTGTTAACGAATGTAGCAGAAAGCCAGCAAATACACCCCCTAAGGCTCCACCTATTTGCTGTAATATGCGTGTGATAACGGCTGTATCTTTGACGTATAAACTGTTGACATATTGGATGGGAGCAGACAAACATACAATGGTGGCGATGCCAAGCCCTACGCCTCTTAGCAAGAATCCAAGTCCATCCATGCTTATATTATAGCCGAAGCATAATAACCCAAAGCTTGATATCACCAAACCAATTCCTATCATGAAAAAGGGAGATTTTTCTTTCCACTTTTGGTAAATAAATTTCCTTCCAATCCATGCACCCACTCCTTGCAGAGCTAGGACTGCACCGATGATGAGAAGGCTATTTTCATGGGCTTGTTCCATGGCAATGGCTAGTGGGAAATAAACGAGGAAACTATAAAAAAGAAATGAAGCAACAAGCCCCATGATCATGAGCAATGTATAGCGCGCATTTTTAAATCCGCTAAAGACGATTAATTTGTTTTTTGCTTTCTGATTAGAAACAATGAATAATATGAGAGATATCACTGCTATAAGTGCTAGGATAAAGAGGGCGTTGTGGTTATTTATATTTCTGGCTTCTGTGAGGTAAAAAAACGAGAGAAGCGATATAGAAAATGCTAAAAATGCAAATAAGTTAAATTTTGTTTTTGCTATTTCGTTGCTCTTTAAATGTTTTGCTCCAAGGGCGAGTGCCAATAAAATAAGCGGAATATTGATAAAAAACAACAAACGCCAAGACACATACTGAGCAAATGAAGCTCCTACCAGCGGTCCAAAGGCAGGAGCAAAAACCGTTGGTACGGCTATGGTGCCCATGGCTTGGCGCACTCGTGTCTGCCCAAATTGTAACGCAATAATGGTTTGGCTAAGGGGCAGCAAAAGGCCTGTCCCGAACCCTTGAATAATACGGGCAGATATAATGGTTGGAAAATTATAGCTTAATCCTACCCCCAGTGAGCCAAGCATAAAAATGAAGCTTGCAAGGAGCCAAGTTCTTTTTATACCTATTCTTCCTTGCACAAAAGCGGACATCAGCAGCCCTGGAACGGTGGCTAGAAAATAGGACGTGACAACCCATTGTATATTATTTCCTTCCACGGAAAAATAACGTGCAAGGTCAGGAAGGATGACATTGACAATGCTCCCGTCTAGTAGAGGAAGTATGCTGGAAATAATGACGGTATATATGACATATTTTTCTGATTTGGTATAGGAATCTACCTTTTGCATGATCATGCTCCCTACAGATATTATTTTAGATATGGGGCCTACGTCATAAATTACAGAGCTCTAAGAATGAACACGCATTTGTGATATCTGCAATTTTGATATTGGAATGAATGTGATTGGAAGTGCTGATGGTCCCCTTGTGTATAACCCGCCTTTTTCTCTAGAATTAAGCCATCAGTTAAGCTGATGTCAATGAGTTTATCGAGGAGTCTATTCGCTGTCAATTCAATCTGTATGAGAGCAAAAGCAGAACCTAGACGTGCATGCCTGCTCCATTTGCATTTATTATTTAACATGGAAAATGTTAAAATCTTTATAAATCAAATTATTGACTTAAAAATCCAATGTTTGTTTATATATCATTTTTTATGATTAAATGATTATTTGGGTGTCAAATGTATTTTCAATAGTTTATAATTTTCTTTTATTAAATATGCTGCCCTTTCTGAAAAATGTTCGACAATCTCTTGATTGTTTAATAAAAATTAAAATCGGTTATAAGGAAGAGTTTGTAAATTATAGAGTAGGAAAAAGTTGCATTTTATAAACAACAAGGGAGGGTTGTTTCCATAACCCAAACATTTTTTCAAGTTGTTATGGTATATTTTTAAATTGCTTGATTGATAAAAGTTTCATAATTATCAGAAACAATATATTGGGTATTTTCTTCTAAAGCTTTGAAATGTTCATGACCGCAATAGAGTTTTGCTTTTTCCAGATCGCGCAAGATGTCTTCGAAAATACTTCCTTTGCTTTCCACAACAAAATACAGTTTTTCTTGCCCATCTTGCTCGAATAATACAGCCTAATTGGGAGTATATGATCCAAGAGGTGTATCAATTTTAAACCATTTAGGCAGTTGCGCATAAACTTTAATCTCATCGTTTTTTTTCAAACGATTGTGCAAAACTGAACTCAATATCTGAATCACAAATACATGATCATAAGGTGATTTATGGTTTTTTACATATTCTTTTATAAAACGATTTGCTTTATATTTATTAAAGTGCATTTTCTATTTTATTTTTTCATATAATTAGCCAATGAAGTTTTTGCTATAATATCGCAATTTGTAAAAGACTATTTTGGTAATTCAATATGAAATTTTTTATGTCGGTTTCTTGTATTGAAAGCAATGGTACGATTTTTGATATCTGATAAAAATATTTACAAAAGAATTAATAACGCATGATTATAGAATTTTGTCCTTTGTTTGAAGCATGTAAAGTTAAGCCATTGTTTATTGATAGATTTTATGTTCATTATTTATTTGATACATTTAATCTAGAATGTAAATATGTATTCATATCCTCAAACTAAAATACTGGTATTGAAGTGGTGAGAGTGTTGCTTTGTTGAGAATAGATAATTGGGTAGGTTAGTATTCCCTTTGTATCAGAGAATTCAACTTATTCTCTCATATTGTGTGTGGATGAAATGTTAACCGCATAATGCTCCCTCTTACATGAGATGTAAAATGGTTTCCATATTGAGAAAAGTTGTTGATCGTAGAGGAATATTTTTCTGCGAAATTTGTTTGGCTTGAATGGAAAAAATAGAGCAATAGCCGCATATTTGTTATGCTGTAACGGCATATATATAATCGATGGAGTCAACACTTCATTTAAGAAGTTTTTTAAAGGAAAAACATAAAAAAATAGAATTATTGAAAAAAATCTTTTATTTTGAATCTTGTCTCTCACGATTATAAAAGATTCACGTAGATTTCGAAAATTCTTGTTGTGTTGAAAAGCATGAAAAATCAAGAAAATTTTGCAAAAAAGCTGCACGCATAGTGCAGCTTTTTATATATTTGCTTTAAAGGTAGACGTTTTAAAGCATGAAAGTGTCTTTACGGCTTCTATAACCATAATAGCCAAAAACACTGGAAATTACGGCACCTATCAAGCTTCCTAAAAAGCCCCACCATCCCATATTGGAGGCTGTTTTTGTGGCTTTAGTCGCAGTGTTTTTTGCTCCCTTGATCGTATCCTCAAGATTGTCTGAGAGTGTTTCAGCCCGTTCTTCAAGGGCTTTGATGGCTTTTTCAGTTTTTTCCTCTGCGCTTTGATAGAGTTGAACGGCACGGTTGGCTGCTGTTTGTGCCTCCGCACGGGTCATGCCATCCTTCATAAGCGCATTGATGATATCGCTTCGATTAAATTTTGTCGTGAGATCTTCTACACGATCAGACAGGCGTTCACCAAGATTTTTTAAAGTGGTGCGATAGTGAGAAGGATCATTTTTGAAAGCTGTTATCGCAGAACCAATATCATTGAGTGCAGCCTGATAGGTTTGTTTTAAGCGATTAGCATTGAGAGCAGGAATGTCGCTTTTATTGAGAAGGGTGTGCAATTCATTGCCAAGTTGGTCAAAATTGATGCCATCGTCACTGTTTTTTGCAAAAAACTTTTCAAGACTTTCACTGTTTAATTTTGCAAGTATAGGGGAAATATTGTTTTTGAGGCTGTCAACGGTTTGTTGGACCATGGAGCTGTTTTCTAGAGCGGTTTTAGCCCCTATCTTTGCTGTACTAGAAACCACGTGGATGGCTTGGAGGGTCATCAGCAATGTTATGAGAGCCCAAGTGAGAAAGCCATGAAGAGTCCCTGAGGTTTCAGCAAAACGTCCAGCTACAAAGCCTCCCAAGGCTAGGCTAATCAGTGTAACGATAACAGACCCCACGCCAAAGGAGAGGAAAGAGCCTTCAAATGGGGATGAAGAAGTGAAATCCATTTGGCTTAAGCCTAAAGCGGCGACTAGAAAAGAGAGGCAGATTGAGGTAGCAAGAGCCGTCACCAGTCCCGCAAAGATCGCGGACCATGAAATGGGTGTGTGAAAGAATGGATACTTTTCTTCTAGAGATGTTTCTCCTAGAAAATTGGTATCGAATGGTGTGTCTTCAGGAATGCGAGTTTCCATGTTTTATCTCCTTGAATATGCTGGAGATACAATGCCTTTTTGCTAATTATGTTCCAAAAAGGAATAGATATGAGCCAAAAAGGAATAGGAAAATACTTTAAACAAATGTTTGTTATGAGAAGTAAAATGTGGCTATACAATTCAAAAGACCTCACTTATGTCTGAAAAAAGGCGGTCTATCCGTATACTATTATCATATTATCATAGAATTTCTCATGAGAGAGAATAATTTAAAAAAATTGTATACTATCGTTTATTGGTTTCTAGCTTATAAAGTAGGGGGTATATCTGCTTATTTTTATAAAAGTGTTACTGTTTTTATGGGAAGAATATTTATAAAATGAGATTAGAAGGCGCATTTAAAGATAAAAATAAATATCAGTAACGTTCATTCATAGTGTTATAAAAGATTATGGATTAAGTTAAATAAAAAGCTTATTGAATTGTTATGACATCATATTTGTTAATATGTTACACGGTAATTTTTTGATATTTATCTTAGATGAAGAGTTTTATGAAATGAGTAAGATATATTTGGTTGTGAGTTGGTTTGCAGAGAAAGCATTATATTTTATGGTATAGGGGATAGATCAAGATTTTTTCCATAATTATTTGTGTTGATAGGGGCTTCAAGCTATTGTTGTGTTATGTGCCACCATAGTGATTTTGGGGTAGATACGTTAGAGATTGTTTTTCTGCTTTACGTTTTGTCGATCAACGTTGATGGATATTGTATAGAAAGTGAGACTGTTGCCGTGGAGAGAGAAATTATGCTTTTGCTTATAATATCAATGAAAAAAGCAACGGAATATTACGGCAAAGTATTTGTATAGGAGAGCTTATTTAGGGGGTAACTTTTTAGCTCGTGAAGTTTGTAAAATAAAATGCTGTCTATAAAAAAATAATATTTTTATAAAGTAAAATAATAACACTTTTAATAATTATTATTTGCATATATAAGCATAAAATATAATTATATTTAATTAAATAATATTTAATACCTAAATAAAAAGTGTGACTTTCCTGATGAAACATAAATATACATTACCATTCATTATACTTATCGTATGTTTATCAACAGGAGGGCTGATTTCTACCGATATTTTTTTACCGGCACTGGGCGATATGCGTCAATATTATCAAGTGACACAATCTCAAATTCAAAGTGCAGTGGCGGTTTTTTTGTTGGCATTGGCACTTGGGCAGCTCATTTATGGGCCGCTGAGTGATAATTTTGGGCGTAAAAAAACACTTCTATTGGGCTTATTCTTGTGGTTATTTACGACACTTGGTGTGATTTATACGGTTCATATTCACGCTTTTCTTGTGTTACGTTTCTTGCAAGGTCTGGGTGCTTGTGCGGGACTTGTCTTAAGTCGTGCAATTATCAATGATTTGTTGGATAAAAAAGCGGCTGGAAAACTTTATTTGATTGTTTTTCCTTTTATTGGAATGTCACCAGCACTTGCACCTTTCATTGGTGGACTTTTGATACAAGCTTTTCATTGGCAGGCAACTTTTATCTTTTTAAGCTTTTTTATATTTTTGACCATGTTGCTATGTTGTTTTGTGCTAAGCGAAACTCTACCCCCTCAAAAACGGCAGCATTTTTCTCCTATAGGATTTATGAAGGGATATCTAGGCGTTCTTAGAAATAAACAATTTATTTTTTATGCACTTATTCCGTGTTTTTCTTACGCAGCCTATTTTGCTTATATTGTAGAATCGCCTTTTTTACTCACGACTTTGGGGCTTTCGCCGATATACATTAGTTATACCTATATTGGTGTTTCATTGCCCTATATTTTGGGAAATCTTTTAGCGCGATGGTTTTTCGAACGCGAGTCTATGGAAAAAACTGTCTGTCGAGGGTACATTATTTTTGTTATAGGAGGCATGCTCTTTGCTTTGCAGATGTATCTAAGCCCATGGCCCCTTGTGACAAGTTTTATCGCTATTGCTGTTCTTACTTTTGGCAATGGTTTTTTATTACCGTTAGGAACAGCGTTGGCTATTTCATCGCATCCGCAAGCTGCGGGAGCGGCTTCTGGTGTTATGGGGTCTTTGCAATTAGGCAGTGCGGCACTCAGTGCAGCGGTTATCGGAAAAATCTCTGGTCATAGCCCACGGGCTATGGCAACTTTGTTAGCAGGGTGTTGTCTCATTGGTTTTATCATTTATATTCGAAATGCCCGTGTTTTTATGATTTCAGAAATAAGCTGAGTAAAATGATAAAAAGAAAGCATTATGCGGAAATGCTTTTGATGTTTTATACAAATGGGGGCACCTGTACATTAGATGAATTTTTTTATGAAGTTGTTTGATTGCGTGGGGTTAAATTTATCACAGGCTTAGTGTGCGTTTAACAAATCACTGATTACGGGGGGGAAGCTTATGAGTTTAGAATTTCAACATATCTGTATTTTCATGATAGTGGGTGGGAAGAGTTTCTGCCTGAATGCATGTTTTAAAATAGGGGGAAAAATTGAGCAATGCGCTTTCCTATTATTATTCTTTCTCCTGTGATGCCAGTTTGGGATGATGGTGTCTTTTGTTCTCCATTGACAACGCTATGTTCAACAAAAGGATTCCCTGTCACTCTGCTGGACACACTCTCTCTTTTTCCTAAGAGTTCTCATGTTCTCAATCATTCTGTTGTAGAGACTTTATCTTTTATGACAGAAAAACTTAAAAGCTATTTTAAAGAGCCTACGGTGTTGGTAGGATTTTCTATGGCTGGAACATTGGTACAAATATTGGCAGTACAGCTTCCCAATGTTCAAGCTGTGCTTGCTGTGAATGCACCTGGCTATCCAGATAAGGTTTTGCAACGGCGCCTTGGAGATATTCTTGCCTCCTTAGAAAATAATGATTTATCGGGGGCTTTGGAAATACTCAATGGTTTTATGCATCCTTCTGGCATTATGAAAAAAAGAGCCTTATTGGAGATTCCTGATGAAAAAAAAAGCGTGGCAATTGAACGCATGACAAGAGGGTTTAAACTCTTATTAGAAATAGATGCTAGAGATGAAATAGTTAAGTATAAGGGGAAGTTTTTAGCTTTAGTGGGAGAAAAGTCGCAACTTGCAACGGTAGATAATCAGACGAAAAGTCATAATCTGAACCATGAATATAAGATTGTTTCTGGTGCTGGTACGCGTTTATGGGAGGATAATCCTACTATGATGGATGCAGTTATTGATGAGTGGCTGGAGGGACTATGAAAAAGAAAGTACTTGTATTACCTGGTGATGGGATAGGATCAGAGGTTTGTGATGCTGCGCTGATGGTCTTAGAGCAATTCCAATTGCCGATTGAATTGACTTATGGTGATATTGGTTTTGAATGTTGGAAACAGGAAGGAGATCCTATTCCTCAAGCGACTTGGCAAAAAATTACTCAGAGTGATGCTATTTTACTTGGTGCTGTGACCAGTAAAGGAAAAGAAGCGGCTTTAAAAGAACTTGCTCCGCATTTAAAAGAGAAAAACCTTGGCTATGTTTCTCCCGCACTTCAACTTCGCCAAAAGTTAGGTTTGTTTGCGAATATATGTCCTGTAAGATACATCTTTGGTCCCCAACGTCCTTTTCATTTTTGTGTTATCAGAGAAAATAGTGAAGGCCTTTATGCTGGATTGGATTTTCGGGGTATTCCTCCTGAAACAGCCGTTTGGCTAAAACATCCAAATTTGACAAAATATGGGCTTGAGGAGGCCGCGTGGACAGTTCGTTTGCAGACACGCTTTGGTTTAGAACGGTTATTTGAATATGCTTTTTCGTATGCACGCAGACATGGGTTTGGGCGGGTTACTTTTGCTGATAAGCCCAATGTTCTGCGAGAAAGTGGTCAGTTTGCTCAGGAAATTTTTGAGAAAATTGCGCAAAACTATCCGGAAATTGAATCAGATATTCATAATGTTGATGCGGTTGCTTTGTGGATTGCAACCAAGCCAGAGCAGTTTGGTGTGATTGTTGCTGAAAATATGTTTGGCAATATTCTCTCTACTCTTGGCTCTGGTATAATGGGAGGAGGGGAGCTTGCATCTCATGTGAATGTGGGGAGCGAGATTGCTTGTTTTGAACCTGTTCATGGAAGCGTACCACGTATTGCTGGACAAAATAAAGCCAATCCTTCTGCGATGCTTTATACCACGGCTTTACTCTTAGAGCATTTAGGCTTTAAAGATGCAGCAAAACAACTGTCTGAGAGTGTTGATCAGGTTATTCGTGCTGGAAAAACCGTTACCTATGATCTTGGAGGTATAGCTTCTACCCGTCAAATGGCTGAAGCTGTTCGCAATTCTCTTATGAATTCTGTCTTTGTTCATCGTGCTGCCATTATTACCATTGGTGATGAACTCCTTTCAGGACAATATTTGAATACAAACTTACAAGATTTAAGCCAAAGCTTGAACAAGAGAAATATTCAAGTCACACGTCATTTTGTTTGTGCTGATCAATTACAGCAAATCAGTGAGACTGTTGTTTCTTGTCTTGGACAAGAAGATCTTATCATTATCAGTGGGGGATTGGGACCAACATCAGATGATAAAACACGCGATGGAGTTGCTCAAGCTGTAAAGCAGCCTTTGGTACATCATGAAGATGTTTGGCAAACAATAAAAGGTCAATTACAACGATTAGGGATTACGGCGGATAAGAGTAATGCACGTCAAGCATTGTTTCCTGAGACAGCAACCGTACTTGATAATCCTACAGGCACAGCACCAGGGTTTTATCTCTCTTGCGATGGAAGTACGCTTGTTGTTTTGCCTGGTCCACCATCACAGGCTCTTGCGCTTTTAGAGAATTATTTAGAACACAACGAGAAGAGATATTCTTCTGTATCGCGTGCGGGGTATGCATGGACTTTGATTGGAATTGATGAAAGTACTATTGCGCAGTGGGTTGATGATCATCTTGAAAATGAACCCTTTGAGCGGCATTTTTTATGGAAAAGCCCCTATGTTTTGGTGCAACTGGTTGCTCAATCAGAAGCACCCTTGGAACAACATTTCGTGGAAGAATTTGAAAATCATTTTCGTCCATATTTGGTTGGTGCAGAAGTTACTACTGCTTCTAAACAATTAGCGATGCATGCAGAGGTGTGTTGGTTGGGCAATGATCCGCTGCTTTTAAAATATTTTCAGCCCATAGAAAAAGGTAAACAAGATATTTCACTGCTTGAGGTTGAAGTGAGCCTAGAGCCTTCTTTGGAGACATTAGAAAATCAAGCAGAAAGCCTTGGACATGCTACCATAACTATACGGATGAAAGGTTATGGTGATGATCGTATAACTTTTCCCTATACGCGACCACTTTTAGGTGTCGTCTTACAAGAATATGCCGCTTGGTTGGTTTTAAAAAGATATTTGAAAATGGAGAAGAAAAAATGAACCTCTATGGGGATGTAAAATATTGCCTAAATTATTGAACATTCTATTATAAGAAGTATTTTGATCTTTTTCTTCAGTGGTTTTTGTCTATAGGGTAAATTTTCTTTGATGCGTAAATGAATGACTTTGATTGATTCAAAATTAAGAAAAACTTAACGATATTAGGCTCGCTACATTTAATATTTATAATGATTAATTATTATTATAAATCAATATGTTACATTTTATAGAGCCTATGACAAGGAATCCAGAGACTTTGTGTGCCTTAAGCGTTGTAAATAATTGAGATTCTTTGTAAATCAAACAGAGATGTTGTGAAAAAACAAGAGGTTATGTTATTTACAGGAAAGCTTTGCAAACTTTATTGAACAATATGTCCGTGAAGAGTTTATTGCGAACATGTGCCGTTCTGTTATCTGATAATAAATTGCTGTAAAGAGCTCATAAAATTTTTCCTTTAAGTTTTTGTGTGATTGCATGATCGTTGGGGGTTCACTTCCGAGGGGCTATATTTTTCAATTTTATAACAGGACGAACTATTTTTCTGTAAGACGTGAAGATTTAAGGAGTGATCATTTTACGCTTTTGTTTTCTTTTTGATTGGTCATTTGTGAATTTTTTTGGGAAAAATATTTAATGTGGTTAAAAACATTTTATGCGTGTGTGGGAGAGAAATAAAAATGTGTCTTAATTGTTGATAAGAGTGTCAATGTTTTTGATGAACAAATTTTAGTCGTAATTCTTAGTATCTAAATAGGGAGTTTATTGCATTTTTTAACAGTTCGTATCCTAATATGTTGTGATGCGCAGTGGTCTTTTTAAGCAAAAAAGAAAGGGCTTTTATGTATCAGATTGATTACAACAGTTATCGTTCTGTCAAGAGTTTTAGTCGTCGCGTTCATTTTCTCGTTATGCATTATACGGCTATTGATTTTAAAGCCTCGATTATGGCGCTTACAGGAGAAAAGGTTAGTGCACACTATCTTGTTCCTGATCCTTCAGAGCAGACATATCGTGAGGCAGGCTTTAAGGATATGCGTATTTTTAATCTGGTTGATGAAAATGAGCGTGCATGGCATGCGGGTGTGAGTTCATGGGCTGGGCATAGTCATCTCAATGATGCATCTATCGGGATTGAAATCGTTAATTTAGCGACTTATCATGATGGGAAGGGGGTGTTTCCTCCTTATAATCCAATACAAATTGATGCTGTTAAGGAACTTGCCTTGAATATTCTTCAACGGTATCCCGATATTATGCCAACAGATGTTGTGGGACATAGTGATATTGCCATTGGAAGAAAAAGTGATCCAGGAGCAGCTTTTCCATGGAAAGAACTTTATAGGGAAGGTATAGGAGCGTGGTATGATGACGAATTAAAAAGTCATTATCAAGAGCAATTCTCTAAAAATTTTCCACCAAAAGAAGATGTTTTGGCGAAGCTAAAATGCTATGGATATGATATTTCTGTTGCGTGTACCCAAACAGGATACAAAGATTTGATCCGAGCATTTCAACTTCATTTTCGTCAAGAAAATTATGATGGGATTCTAGATGTTGAAACAGCAGCAATTCTTTATGCATTGGTTGATAAATATTTTCCATGAATTCAATGCGTTTTAATTGAAAATATGGCTTATGATTACGTGCAAGCCTTTTTATTATCAGGAAAGGCTGCTTTTTGCCAGTTGGCTTTATGTAAAAAGGACATTAATCGTGTAAAAATCCCCTGTACGGTATAAGGCGTTTTATGGAAACATAACTCTGAAAGCTCTATGATTTGCAGAGATTAAATTTTATTGTTTCTTTGTCTTATATTTCGCTTCCTTTAAAAACGCATAAAGCCAAGATGTTGCGTATATGATGACATGTGCCCTACGCAGGATAAAACGCTTCAAATAAAATGGACTTGTATTGTATATTTCCATGCTTGTTTTAAAGAAATGTTTTTTAGTGTGTATCACAACATATATTTTACAGCGACGTTCATAGAGAATATAATCTAAAATCCTCTATGAAGTGTATCCTCATTTTTATTCTTAATAAAAGTGCCTAGCATTATCGTACACTTCTTTGTCAGATCTCAATGTTACTACAGCCCTTGGAACTTAAAACGATACATAAAAGGGTTTTCTATACTCGTTTTTATTCACACGGCTCTCTCCGTTTATCGTGTACAAGTGAAAGGTTTTGGTTAATTGAAACATGCAAAATTATAAATTATAAATTATGATTATAAATCAATGTGATGCAGATTCATTAAAAATAAGGGCATTTACAAATTGCTACTGTTAGGGGGGCTATTCTTTAGAAGGGGAAGAGGTCAATTTATTTTTTGAAGATATATCTCTTTGCTCTTTTATTGCTTTAGGGGATGTTTGCATCGTTTTGACAGCATGTTTCTTGATGATTAAGTTTTTTAATGAAGCAGTGTTATAAAACGTTGTGTTTTAGAGTGTTGATAGAAGACATATTCAGGCATATCAAAAACACAATGATGTCTTGTTTTTTTCAATATTTTATTTGTTCAGTGTAGAATTTATTTGAGAAGATCATGACCTAAATTACAAAGGTTAGAAGTAAATTATCAAGAAAGACAAATTTGGTCATAAAGCAAAGGAGGTTATTCATGCTTTAAAGGGCAAGAAAGAGATTGTATTTGAAGTGAAGTGTAAACGTCCGTGTGGAGAGCTCTTATCAAGCATATCAGGTTAATCTTCTAAGAGTAGTTTTATGAAATTAAGTCGGTTTTTTCCGAGAGACAAGACAATAAGTATCAGGAAAAGATCATGATATTTGATTTCAAAAATAAAAACTGGCAACATGGTTTGCCAGTTTTTAAAAGCTGTAGCTTAAATAGGATTAGAATGAACGCTGTAAACGGATCATACCTTGAAAAGCACTTTTTTTATTGAATAAATGTTTTTCATCATTATTTTTATCCGTCACAACGCGATCATCGTTCCAAGAAACATAGGTTAATTCAGGTGTAATCACAAACCCTGGAACCAGCGTGTATGCAATATTTACAGAAGTTGCAAAGGTTTTTACAGCACTATAAGAAATTTGAGCATTCAAATTTGCTTTTGGAGTAAGCTTGTAAGTGGCACCCGCCCAAGCAGCCCATTTACCACCCCAGTTTGCATAAATTGTTGTGCTTTTTCGTGATAACTCATCATTTTCATTTACTGTGTAGTAATCAAGGCCGTTTTTATAACCAGCCATTACCCATAGATTGAAACGATCGTTGACATTGAAATCTGCACGTATTTTTCCAGCCCACTTTTTGTAGTAAGCATCATATGCTGCAACCGCTGAAAAACCACCCCATTTTTGCATGAACTTTATACCCAAAACCACATTCGGGGTGTAATTTTTAATTGCTTTACTTGGAAGAGTATCATTCGTGATAGAAGCAAGCTTACCATCTTTATCAATGTAGTATCCTGTTACTCCTGGAAGAGTATCTGAATTATTGCCTAATTCAGCGCCGATAATAGCAGAAAAGCCGGAGTCACCACTAAAGGTGTAGGAAATAAAATTGGTGCGTGTTATGCCAGCAGGTGCTATGCTGTCATCATTGAGAACATTTCCATAATCACCAGTCCAGCTGTTGAAAATTGTGTCATCAAGACCTACGCGAAAACCACCCAGTTCAATGTAAGCCGCTGCAAGCCTTGCACTAGCGTTGTCTCTACCATCCCCCCAGTTTGAATAAATTCTCGCATATGAACGAAGTGTTCCCATTTCTGTTTCCGAAGCTGCTTGAAAAACAAGGGTGAGCCGTGATGCTGCGCCATAGGTTTTTCTTTTGTCTCTTAGTTCAGTTTCGGTTGTTGCATCGATATTATCACCGCCTATAAAATCAGTACGAACATTTCCTGATAAACGCATGCAGGTTTCTGTTCCAGGGATATAAAAATATCCTTTTCCGTAGGCATCACAAACGCGAATATATTCTACAGGTTCGGGTTCGGGGATAACTGTTGAAGCAGCATGAGCTCCAGAAACAGCTAAAAAAGCTGTTGTAGAGCTTAAAAAAAGGGATTTAATATTCATATAGGATCTCCGAGGTCCGGTTAAATTTCTTCTAAAGAGTACTATTTTCCTAACGCATTAAGGACAAAGACATAAGTAAATACGCAGCACTTGTTATCTTAGCTATAACTAATCTTTTTAGAGTTTTAAATATGAAATTACCTTTTTGTAATATATGCATGTACTATTCGAGATGCTGTGGTAAAAAAGACACAATTTTTGTTTTATTAACTTTTGGTCCCTATGGGATCAATAGGAGAAAAATTTTCAGATATTTGGGAAAAAAATCGAAAAAGTCTTGAACTTTCTGTTGATACCATTTATGCCTCTTTGTCGGAGAGGTGGCCGAGTGGTCGAAGGCGCTCCCCTGCTAAGGGAGTAGGGCTCAAAAGGCTCTCGAGAGTTCGAATCTCTTCCTCTCCGCCATCTATTGTTATAAAAGCAGTCGATTGTGTGTAGGAGTTCTGTTTATCCCGTTGGGATTATGCCTCTCATATAAAAAGCATGTTCTAAACACAAATACACTTGTGTTGCCAATTTATGCACTTGTTTTAAAGAGATATCTTTGCAATGTGTATAAGCCCATTTTGCGACGCCAACTCGTATGGTATAAAACGCAAAAGTTTCTGTGAGGCGTATAAAGCCTTATAAAGCCACACTATTTGTATACTTATGAAGATGCAAAGAGGCATATTATATATCTGCTTTCCTGTTGTTATAGATTTTGACTATGAGAGTTCATAAAAGGCATTTTTCTTTTCTAAATCGTTTTTATTTATACGGCTTTCTTTGCTTATGATGTGCAAGCAAATGATTTTGATTGTTTCAACCATAAAGCAGATTTGAAAAGAAAGAATCTTACAATATTCGCGCTTGGCATATTATCATTATAAATCAACGTGTTACTTTATATTTGCATTGTATATTGAAAGTTGAATGTGTCAATGCTTTTAGAAAAAAACATTGTGGGTGGTAATTTAAAAATTTTCCTCTCATAGAGACTTTTGAGAGTGTTTCATCCATCTCATGACAACCAAACCACACATGAAAAAAGTAATGGTCGGTAATATTAGGTAGTAAGATGGAGAAACTTTTGCCGGAAGAAAAGAAATAATACTCAATACTGTAATTGAAAATATTCTTCCGCTAAAAGAGACAGCACCAACAACACCGGAAATATGCTGCGTTTGTTTTTGGTTAAGTTCTGAAAAAAATAAGCTTTTTGCACCGATCGGTACAGTGCAAATAAATCCATGGATTAAAGAGAAGGCGATGACTGATGCAGCAGTTTGATGGCTATGAACTGAAAAATAGAGCGCTATGCACATCAGAGCAGAAAAGAAGGAAAAGTGTTTTATAGAATTCTTATATTTTTTATCAAGAACATGATACTTAGACATCAGTAAATTTGAAAAATATTGTGCTGAAAAGGCTCCAATATGGCAGCACATCAAGATGAGCATTTGCGAACCGTTGAGGTGATGAATTTTTCCCCCTGAAAGTATTATTGGTTGCCAGAAATGATAAATAATCTGAATACCAGCGCTAAAAAGGCACATGAGGAAAATAAACCATGCTCCTCCTACTGTGTTTTGAAATATCCAAAGCGTTTCCTTGGCATTGTGCAAGATTGTTTTTGTTTTGGACGTTTCGATTGTTGTTTTCTTTTCTTCAGGAACAATAAGGAATATCAAAAAAATAAATCCCATCATGAGGCATGAGATGATATATCCCATAAAATATCGTCCAGAGTAGTAGATCGTTCCAATGCCTACAATCCCACTGAGAATACTTCCGAAAGAGTTAACTTGGTGGTAGAGATGAGCATAATGCGAAAAGTGATCCTGTTTATCGCCTAGAGAATGGTAAATCCATCCGTCAATGGCGCTGACAATGATACAAATGCCCGCTGCATAGAGAATTTGCGCAATAATAAGTGCCGTCATATTGGGAGCTTGAAGGCATAGAAGATAAAATACTCCTGTCATAAAGACCCCAGCCATAACGGAATATTTACGCCGATATCTGTCAGATAAAACAGCGCAGGGAAAATCAAGTAGCAGAATGGTGGTGGAAAAGACAACCTGAAGCAGAGCTAATTGCGCCAGACTAACTCCCATGGACATTAAAAAAATCGCATGGTAAACGCCGATCAGCATGCGGATAGCGTTATAGGATCCATAGGTGAGAGCAAGGGTGCGAGGTCTGTTCATTGTGTTGTTTCATAGATTGTACAATAAGAATTTTCACTAAAAAGAATATTTTTCTGTGAAAAGATAGCGGTTTCATATCCCCATTCAGGGATCAGTGGAAAGAAGGCTTCCATAACCACCCCAAAATTTAAAAGGCCTCTTAGTCTATATGGGACTTTAAAGCGTATTAATGAGAGAAAATGATGCAATTTTGAAGTGATTATGAGAAGCAACATAAGCCTCATAAATGAGATTGTTATCTTTTGAGGGGAATTGCTTGTGGGGCTGTTTCTTCCATAGTAATCATTTTGTCTAGATCTGTAAAATGACCCTAGGACGGCAAGATCATTGACATAATTAGAACTTATAGAGGTGTGTTTATTTTTTATACACCATTCACTGATCCATTCTCTTTGCTGATCAGCTGAAATAGCACAAATGATCCATAAATCGGTTTTTGGTAATTTTTTGATATCTTTTTTTATAGTCATCAACATTTGTAATCCCCTCCTTTCTTTCTGACTGTTTCTCCGTATCAATTTACGTCTAAAAATTTTTTTCAGAATTCATCTTTACTTTATTTATTAAAAAGATTGTCTCGCAAGGTGCTTTTTGATCACGTCATTACGATTAAGAATTAAATTTCTGATATAAGAGGAAGGGGGCATGATACATTGTGACTAAATACATAAATCCCTCCATATTCTGAAATGATGATTTCCTTTTGCAAAACAGTATCCTGAATGGAAGCTCGATAACCATTACTTTGATCATGGAAATGACAACTTAAAAGAGTTCTTATGAGTGCTTGAAGATATTCTTTAGATATTACAGAAAGAACAAGAAAATAGTTTAAAAAAATCAAACTTGGAATGAAAGCTTTCATCTTATGATGGATAATGGTGAATTTTAAACTTCATCTACTGTTTTTTTGATCTACTGTGCTGTAAGAAAGATTAAACTCTCCCAATTCATGTCTCTAATTTAGGTCATTGATCATAAACATTATATACTGTCTTTTCAAATTATAATTTTGCTCACTGCTTGTCTTCACTGATTAAATCAACATTTCTCTAAAAATGCCACTTGAGAAAAATGCATCCTATCAGTTTAATACTCGATGATCTTTTAATTAATTTAAGGAAGATAACATAAAATATAATATAAAAAATGAATAAATTCAATTTTTGTAAAAAACACAAACTTTTTTACTGCTGCTGATAAAAAACAAAGCTATATTAAAAGTAGTCTTTATACTCTTCAATACCATTGATTTTTGGTTGTTTCCGGATGAAGGTTCCTTTGTTTTGGAAAGAGCGGAGCAGAGTTTAAGAGAAGAATGGGCGCGTGCGCAAAAGCTTGTCCTTGATCTCTCTTTAAGTTGGATACTAAGCCGCTTGATGGTTGAGGGCGTTCATCATGTGAACATAACGCAACCTTGTGAGGATATTTTTGTCGCACCTGATGAAGCTGTCGCTTTGGGGGATATTGTCTTGTTTGAACGGGGGCGTGCTGATTGATTTCCTCGTTGTTATTGCTGCTTAATTTCAGCCATTATTTTTCTGAAAAAGAAGCTTTGTAGGGAGAAGAGTATCCATGGAGCAGAGTGTAAAACGAAGAAATGCATATAACTGATCCAATAATGTTGATAATAATCGCTCAATATGTTCCTCTGGTTGTTCAAACAAATGGCTAGATCGGCTTTTATTCTCTGAGGTAAGTGCTACTCTCGATGAGATAGAACGCGGATGAGCGAATTATCAGTTAAGGGATTAAGAGTAATGGGGGAGAAAAATAATCGTCAAGATTTGAGTTATTTCAAAGTCGCTGTATTCGGTATGATTATTATGATTTTGGGGATGGGGATCGGGCGATTTTTCTATACGCCGGTATTTCCAGTTATGTTGGATGAAGGATTGTTTACCTTTAAGCAACTTTCTTATATAGCTAGCGCTAATTATGGCGGTTATTTAATTGGGAGTATGTTTTTTTCGTTTTGCAGAGTTGGGAATATATCCCGTGCTCCCCGCATGCTATTTGGTGCAGCTATAGTGACGAGTGCACTTATTTTTGCCATGGCGTTGACACCAAACTTTTACTTGGTCTTCTTTATCCGCTTTGCTGCCGGTATCGCGAGTGCGGCAATGATGATTTTTGGTTCTATGACGGTTATGCAGCATAGTCACAAGGTGTGGGTTATTGCTTCGCTCTATGCGGGTGTGGGAGTTGGTATTCTACTGGGTAATGAGTATGTTATTATTGGTTTGAGTAAATCACTGAACGCGCAAAGTATTTGGTTTGGAGCTGGTTTAATATCTGTTATATTGTTGCTCGTGTTATTTATTTTATTTCCACGTCGTGTTGATGCATCTCAATTTGCTATTAACGAGTCATTGGCACACGAAAATATCGTTTGGTGGGAACTCGCTCTGATTTATGGGCTCGCTGGGTTCGGTTATATTATTGTCGCGACATATCTTCCTCTGATGGCGAAAACATTTAATTTCCCACTACTTGCTAACCACTTATGGTCGTTTGTCGGAATAGCCATTGTTCCTAGTTGTTTCATTTGGTTATGGGGAGCCCATCGGTGGGGGGTATTACGTTGTCTGATGCTCAATTTGCTTATCCAAGGAGGATGCGTATTACTGACATTATTCAGCCAGTCTCTTGTACTGATCGTTCTCAGTTGTATAGGGTTTGGATTTACTTTTATGGGGACGACTTCTTTAGTTATGCCGTTAGCTAAGCGTTTATATGCGCCGTATGGCATAAATCTGCTTGGGTTGGCTACCTTAACTTACGGTTTTGGCCAAATATTAGGACCTCTCTTGACGAGTTTTTTACAGTCTGGTTCACATGCTATTACGCTTTCCGTTATCTGTGGTGCTGTAGCCCTTTTTGCTGCTGCTGGAATCTGTCAATATTGTCTTTGTAAAAAGGTTGTTGGCGTTTCATAAATCTGCAATCTTCACTAAAAAGTCGAGAGAATTTATTCCATTCTTTTTGAAACATTTTGTGAAAGTCAAATTATTTTAATAGGAGAGATTACAGAATGCTTCACTCTAAAGTCGCTATTTTGGGTGTTGGTCCTCGTGGGGTCAGTATTCTCGAACGCTTGCTCACGCTTTATTCCCATTATCCATTTTCTGGGAACATTGATATTTTATTGATTGATCCCAATGAGATGGGGACCGGTACCCATAGTGTGCATCAGCCGGATCATTTATTGGTTAACACTGTCGCCTGCCAGATTACTTTATTTGGTGATGATACAGTTAAGGGAGTAGGGCCTATTCGTAAGGGACCGAATTTTTATCAATGGGCTATTCAACAAGGTTATCGTAATATTAACGGTGTTTTTTCTCGTACAGAGCGTGATGTTGGGAGAGAAATCAAAGAAAATGATTATTTATCACGTCGTTTGTTAGGGGAATACCTGTCTTGGGCTTACCAAGAGCTCACGCAAGATTTACCTTCCGGTATTCGTATTAAGGAGATCCGAGAAAAGGTTATCAATCTCCATATCCACCAAGATAATAAAACGGATGTTCTTTTGGAAGATGGCTGTCGTTATAGTGTAGATTTTGTTTATATGACCACGGGTCACGGTAAGAATATATATTCATCGCATGATGAAAGTCTGTAACAGTTTGTGGCTGTTCACCAAATGAAAAACGCGCTGTTGAACTATTATTCGAATCCTTATCCAATTGAAAAGTTGGACTCTATACAAGCTCAGTCTCGTGTGCTGCTGCAGGGAATTGGATTAACTGGCTATGATGTCTTGTCGCAATTGACTTATGGTCGCGGTGGGACTTTTACTGAAAATGCTGGACAATTGCATTACACGCCAAGCGGCAAAGAACCTAAGATAGCTCTATTCTCCCGTCAAACATTGCCTTTTAGTAGTCGCGGGATTAATCAAAAGGGTAGTAGTGGGCAATACATACCATCATTCCTTACTCTCGATGCAATACATCATCTGCGTAAGCAGTCCAGCATTGCTAATGGTTCTCCGCAGCTGGATTTCGAAACGCAGCTTTTACCTCTGTTACTTAAAGAAATGTGTTATGTCTATCGAAGTACGCAGCTAGGGCATTGGCTAGACCCTGAAACCTATGTTGTTACTTCCAAAGACGAGCAGTGTATTCAAGCGTTGCTGTATCCTCATCAAAATAAAATATTCGCCTCTCTGAATGATTATACAAGATTCTTCATTGAGCATTTAAGGGAAGATCTTCATTCTTCCGCTGCAGGTAATGTTGAAGGCCCAGTGAAAGCTGCTACAGATGTGCTAAGAGATGTCCGTGATATTTTACGTGCAGCAATTGATTTTTGCGGGTTAACGTCTTCATCTCACAAGTACTTTATTGAATATTTAAATCCAAACTTCAACCGTATTTCTGTCGGTCCACCAATGCAGCGAAACCAAGAGTTGAAGGCTCTGATGGAGGCTGGTATCGTGACTTTGGCTGGTGGACCTTCACCTAAACTTGTTCTCAATGCTAGTACCAGCCGTTTCGAAATTCAGTCTGTTTTCCAAGATGAAAACAGTTCAGTTGATGGAGATGTGCTGATCAAGGACAAGATTGATCGTTTTTCTCCGTTGCGTGATGAGTCTCCTTTTATCAAAAATTTGGCTGCTCAGGGTATTATCCGGCCATTTATCAACCAAGGATATCATCCTGGTGGTATTGATATTGACTGTCAGCAGCATCCTATAGACATTAAAGGACAAGTACAAAATACATTATGGGTGGTCGGTAATCCAGTAGAGGGGCCAAATTTTTATACATATATTTTGCCTAGACCTTTAGTTAATTCGCGTGCACTGCGGGATGCAGGGCACTGTGTTATTGACATGTACGAGCAGCTTCTTAATCGCTACTCAGTCAAAGATTCAATAATTAATGTACATTGATGATATAAAAAGCTTCCTGATACGCATGTCCTCCGTATCCGCTATAATGGCGATACTGATGCTATTCATTTTTCTTATATCTATCTCAATGAGAACTTGGTTTCTTATTCCATTGGCTGGAGTGACTATTTTTGGTTATTTTCTTTTGACGATACCATACTGGTGGTTGAAGGGGAATGCACGCAGTGGTGTGGCCATCCTGTTGGCTTGTACTTTAGTGCTGATATGGCGTTGGTACTTGCCTGATGTTGGTACTGTGCTTGTGCGTTTTACTGATGTCTTTTGGCTATTACTCGCCATGGGATTGTTGCGCCATGTGATGAATATATGGCGTATTTCAGAATTTCTCTCTGAACGGTTGATGCGCTATGGAAAGGGTTCGCTTACCCTGTCCATCGCGATACTGACTGCGTTTCTAGCTTGGCCGATGAGTTTGGGGGTTATCCCCCTAATGATTGATGCCTTGAAGCAAAGTGTTTTTCCCTCTCGCCATTTGGCCGCTATTGTGATGCGAATGATGAGCATCACAATGGTACTGATGCCGACCAGCATCGGTGCAGCAACAGTTTTCTCTGCTATGCCTAAAACACCAATATTCACATCCGCTGCTTTGGGGATACCACTTTTTCTATTCAGTCTGTTGTTGTTGTGCATTTCTCCTGTTGTACCGCTAGCTAACCCGATTATTTGCGATGAGAGGAGAGCGAATAAAGAAGGAGAGAGAGTAAGAATTTGGATTTTTTTGATATTTTTCTGGCTAATATTTATCGTTGCATTGACAGTTATCAGGTTGAATGCACTAGAAAGCATTGCATTGACGGCGAGCATTCTATACGCTCATTGAGCGTGTGAGTTCACTCAGTGTTGATTTTTTGACTCCTTTGGTGGCAGTGATACGCAGTATATCCAGTGAAATTATGTTGTTGCTAGGTTGTAGTCTGCTAATATCTACTTGTGATTTGCTTATTCCTTTGTTGCCGGTGACGTTTAGTCATTCATTGGCATCACTCTCTGTTTGGCAGCGTTATGCCTGTATTCTCTTTGTATTGCCAATTTTCAGTGTAGTAGGAATTCACCCTATGGTGCTATTTAGTTTGGCATTTCCCTTACTAGGGTCATCGATGGCTTATGGGGTTACGGATTATTTGGTTTGGATTTGCTTCTTTATTGCAGCTCAACTCCTTTCTCCTGTATCAATAAATGCTATTTTTGCTTCCAGTAGCCTACATATTTCACCGGTAGATACGAGCTTTAAAATGCATAGCTATTATGTATTAATGTTTAATCTTTTTGCGTTCATTTATTTGAGTTTTTTTATTCAATATTTGTAAATTATGGAGATCTTATGCCTTACATAAATATTAAAATTACTAATGAAGGGGTTACCTCTGAACAGAAACGGCAACTAATAGAAGGGGCAACTCAATTATTAGTTAATATTCTGAATAAAAATCCGAAAACGACTGTTGTCGTAATTGATGAAGTGGAGACAGACAATTGGGGTATCGGTGGAGTTCCCATTACAGAATTAAGAAAAGCTCAAAATAAAGAATAACTCTGTGTATTTGAAAAGAGTTTAAGGTCAATAGGGTTAATTAATGTAAAAAATCACGACCCTTAGCAACATTTGATCAAACCGCCCTTGGGGCGGTTGTTACAGCCCCTGATGCTGATAACCAAGTTTTTCCCCTCAACGAGCCTGTGTTAGTTTTTACACATGAGGGTGAGAAAATCCAAAAGCTTGGGCGAAGGGGCACAGCTCTTGATGTGATTAACGCTGTGCGCGCGCAAGGGATTGAGGCACAAATTATCCTTGTGCGGGTGGAAGAAAAGTCAACCATAGCTGAGACACAAACCGAAATGGTGGGATCCAATACTCACTTGACCGGTGTGCATGCCTTAGCGCATGCTAGAGGGCATTTGGGTGTGGAACCTGGAATTCTCTTGGCACCGGCTTATAGTGCAGGGCGGATTGACAATGGCAAAAACCCTGTGGCAGACGCTTTAGAACAGGTTGCAGAAAAGCTACAAGCGATTGCGGTTTTTGATACGGGGGGTAAAAACACGGAAGAAAGCCTTGCTTATCGTACAGATTTTTCCTCACGCTTTTGTTATTTGATTGATCCCTTTGTACGGGTGGCAAATTCTGATGGAGGTGTGAGTATAAAACCCGCAAGTCCTTTTGCAGCAGCCATGTTTATCAAGCGGGACAAGCAAAGGGGCGGTGTTTTTTGGTCTCCCTCCAATCAAGATGTGCATGGTATTTTAGGGACAGCACGCCCCATTAGCTATTTTGATGGGGAAATTGATCATGAGGCAAACCGTCTCAATAAAGCCGATATTGCGACCTTTATTCCCGCGCGCCTTAGTCAAAATGGGCAGGGAGAAGTAGCTTCCAATGGGCGCATTTTATGGGGCAACCATACCACCTCCAGTGATCCGCTTTGGCGTTTTGTCAATGTGGTGCGCACCCGTGCGGCACTGGAAAAAACCATCATCAATAATTTGCGCCCTTGGGCCAATGATGAAAACCTGACCGGTCAACATGTTATTGCCATTACCCGCTCTTTGACCAGCTTTCTTGATGATATGATTGCACGCGGTGCACTGCTTGGTGGGCGGGTTTGGTTTGACCGTGATTTAAATTCCAACAGCAATTTACAACTGGGGAAATTGCGGGTGGAATTTGATGCAGAAGAAGTGCCGCCTCTAGAAGATTTAAGCTTTGGCAGCCGGCGCAATGGAGCTTACTTTAATCGGCTTGCTGAAGATATCCAAAATAAAATGATTTATGCCTTTGGCGATACGCTAGAGGGTTATCGCAAAGCAGCAAGGAGCGACATATGACTTTAAGAATTGTTCGCGGTTTTACCCTGATTGTTGATGATGATGTTAATCTCCATCTTGATCTTGAAACCCTCAAATTACCTACGTTGGAAGAAATCACTGAAACCTATCAACCAGGGGGCTCTGATATGCAGATTGATGTGAGCGGTCTTGGTGTGAAAGCTTTGAGCATGCAAATGAAAATCCGCAGCCATATCCCTGAGGTCATCGGCATCTTTGGTGGTCCCCCTGGTCTTCATCATAAATTCACAGGCAAAAAACATGTGATCTCTGAAGAAGATGGGCGTGAGCATGAACATTCCATTGATGTGACAGGGCGGTTGGTCAAAGTCGATAGCGAAGGCTTAACGGCTGGAAAAGCGACAGGCTATGATTGCGAGATCAAAAATATTTGGGACTATACGGAATTTTGGGATGGTTCTGTTTTGCATCGCTTTTCCTTTAAACGGGGCGGTTGGCTTGTGCGCAATGGGCAAGAGATCGGTTCTCGTCGCCGCTCTATTCTTAATTTATAGGAATTGATCATGACAAGTTTACAAACCAGCATTGATGTAGAGTTGCAGGTTCCGCTTCCTTATCAGGATAAAGGAGGCAAAGAATCTCTCTGCAAGAAACTGACCTTTTATCGCCCAAACTTCAAGCAAGCACGCCAATTAGCGGTGTTGATTGGACCGCAGTTGGTAGAGCTCGTTCTGCCCGCTGTAGAAGAGGATAAAACAACATTGGGCAATGATGTGCTTATCACGAAGCTTTCTCAAGTTTTGTTCACAAGTGAGGCAACAGAAGGCATCACAGCACTTTTGGCTGATATGTCACATGAATCTATTGAATTGATTGATCGAGTTGATGTGATAGATATTGTCGCAATATTGAAGGCTTTTTTTGCTTTTTTTCCGCAACTCCAATCCTCTCTGCCAGACAATTTGGAGCAGAGCTAGCCCTTTATTATCACTGGGCGCCTTCAGAAATTAACCAGATGGATTGGCTGGATGTGATTGCCTATCGCAGCGAATTAGCACGTCTGAAAGCTCAAGAATATGAAAGCCATAAGTTAGGATAAGAGACGATCATGGATGTTTCTCTTGTTGTGCGTTTTGTCAATCATCTGCAAGAGGGGATCGCTTCTGCTAAGCGAGATCTTGCAGCCTTTAGTTCAGATGTTGCGCATTTCCAAAACAAGACAAGGCAACACTTTAAAAATTGGTTTGACCCTGAACATTTAAGCCAAGCTACAGCCAATGCGGAAAATGCTTTCAATCATGCACGCGGGCGTATGGTGGGTGCCATTGCGCAAACCGCAACTTTAATTGCACCGCTCTATAAAGCCATGCAATTTGACCAATCGATGAAGGGATTAGAAAAGGTTCTCGATGCCCCCCTTGATCGCTTAAAGGAATTGCGCCGTTTTGCGCTTGAAACTTCCACCAAGATTCCGTTAGCGGCTCGTGAAGTCTTAGAATTGATGACCAGTGCTAGCCAAGCAGGGATTGGTGAACAAGATTTAGAAGCTTTTAGCATTTATGCAGCCAAAGCGGCTGTTGCTTTTGATATGACGGGGGATCAGATTGGGGAGCGCTTTGCCAAGTTGCGCAATGTCTTTAAGCTTAATCAAGCAGGCATTGAAGATCTAGGCGATGCCATCAATCATCTCTCTAACCACATGGCGGCAAAGGCCAGTGAGGTGTCTGATTTTACCAATCGTGCCACCGGTGCAGCAACCATGTTTAAACTGACAGCCCGCGAAACCGCGGCATTTGGTACAGCGATGATTTCTGCTGGGATTGTTCCTGAGAGTGCCGCGCGTGGTTTTAATGCGATGAGTGCGCGTATTCAAGCTGGGGGCAAACATATTGAAGATGCTTTTGCTAATATTGGGCTTTCCCGCGAAAAATTCATGCAAGATCTCGACAAAGATGCCACCGGTACCTTGGTGCGCTTTTTTAATGTGTTGGGCAAATCCGAACAAGGGATGCGTTCCCTGATTGCCATTGCGGGGCGCGATTTTACCGGCGATTTTGCCAAATTGGTGGGTAACCCTGAATTGTTAGGGCAAGCTTTAGATTATGTGAAAGATCCACAAGTCTTTAAAGGCTCGGTAGAACAAGAAGCCGACAAACAAGCAACCGGTGCCATGCGGCAATTTGAACTCTTACAAAACCGCATTGTGGCTTTGGGGATTAGCATTGGTGAAGTGCTTCTGCCTCCTCTCAACAGTTTGATGGAAAGTGTTGGGGGATTTGTCAATGGTTTGATGGCATGGGCGAATGCCCATCCTGCTTTAACAAGCGCCATTATCAAAACCATTGCCGCTCTGATGGCTTTTAATATTGCTCTGCGCGTGTTGCGCTTTACCATGGCTGGCACACGTCTTGGGCTTCTTCAATTGATGGGCTCTTTTATCAAGATGGGGGCTGTTAGTCGTGGTCTTTCTGCAAGCTGGCGAGGGCTATTGGCTGCAGGGCGCTCATTGGGTTTAATGGCAGCAGGGCTTGGTGGGAGTGCGCTGCGTCTTCTTCGCCCAATGACTTTACTTGTGGGGGCTTTACGAGGGATAGCTGTTTCAGGTGCGGCATTTTCTGCCTCGTTTGGCTTTATTGGGACAGTGATCGAAGTTGGTTGGGGCAAGTCTTTCCTCTGTTGTGGGGGGTATTTTTACTCCAATAGGGGCGGTCATTGCTGCTGTTGTGGCTGTCATCCTTGCTGCTGGTTTTGCTTTGTGGAAATACTGGGACCGTTTCTCTTCTTTTGTCAAAGGCTTTGCACGGGGGGTATCTCGGGCTTGGGGGCGTGCCTTTGAAGCCGTCATGCGCTTTTTTGGTGCCGATACTACCACCATAACCAAATGGAAAAACATCATTGCTGCTGCTTTCGACTTCTCTAAACATTGGCAAAAGTTTAAACAAGGACTTTCCTCTGTTGTCGAGTGGTTTGGCAATTTGTGGGAGGGCATTAAACGAAGCTTTTCCAACTTTTGGCAATGGTTAAAGAGTTTTTTTACACAGGAAAAGCTCTCGGAGAGTGCCAAGGCTGGTATGGAACAAGCGGGCGAAGATCTGGCTAATTCGATTGTCGATGGCTTTATGTCATCTATCTCACAATTGATGGATTTTTGTAAATCTTTGCCTAGCCGCATTAAGGGGTGGATTGGTTCCATTGATGTAAGAGAGTTTTTGCCAAGTTTTTTGGGAGGAAAAACAACCATTCAACCGATTGCACAATTTGCGGGGGCGGGGCATGCAAATTCCCCTTTCACAGAAGCAAAAAGCAAAGATCGCTCCCCCATCACACACAATCAAAATGTCACGGTGCACGTCAATGGCGTGCGTGATCCCATGGCCACTGGTCGTGCGGTTGCCCATGCTTTGCAACGGGCACGCGCTAATGCGCTGCATGGCGGGACAGAGTAATGATACAATCAAGGGGAGGGCGTCTATGAGAGATCCTTTGCTGATGTTAGGACCACATCTTTTTTATGTGGACTGGCT
>NZ_JBHIQK010000013.1:0-38372 GCF_042196545.1 Bartonella sp. AC70YNML | reverse complement strand
ATATCCACTAAACCAGCATGAAATAAGGCATTTGGCAAAAGAAGATAAGTTGGAACCTGTGGAACAACAGCTCTAATACCTAGCTCAGGCGGAACATCAAGCGGTATAGAGAGATTAGACGAAGGTTCCAAAGCATCAGAGGACTCAGAAGGCTTTGGTTCAACAGGGGAAGAAGCAGAAGGAACAGAATCTGGAGATGAAGGTGATACCGGAACAGAGGGCGGTAATAGAAGCTCCATGAAATGATTATTAGATAGAATTTTCTAGGCAAGAAACTAAAGTGTAGAAGGCTGCTCGTAGGAAACTTTGTTCTTTAGAGGGGGAACTCAAAAAACTTTTTATTTAGGAAAATAGTGTTGAATTCCCTTCTTCTGATCGTAGGAATAAATCGTTGTTTTAATGATGAGATCAGCTATTTTTTGCCAAATTTTTAAGAAAAATGCTGTTATGGAAGTATGTAGCCTATATAGATGTTTATAGGGAGATAGGGGGCGGTCTTAGGGGTGATGTTTTTATTCTTGTATGGGGGTAGCAATGTTAAAATGTCAAAAACATGTTTAAGGTATTTTCTTGTCGAAAGGGTGCAGGAAAGGAAGAGGGAAGATTTAATGATTACGAAGATTTTAGGAGACTTTTGGGGGGAGAGATTAGGGAGATAGGATTTCTGAGAGCTCTAGAGATGCAAGGGGATAAGATTTCTGGAGGATTGTGTGGGCATTTTTTATCAGCGATGATTGCGCTTGTTGGTGTAATTTAATCAGTGATATTGATTATACCACATTCACCATTTTCGCTTCCAAAGGCGAGGTTGTGCCCTGCTTGATCCCAGTTGAGTGCTGAGATAGCGCTTTTCCCATAACCTTTTAGAAGGACTTCTTTTCCATCATGAAAATATGCGGCTAAAATCATTCCATCATTGAAGCCTATTGCTACAATTTCTTTGTTTGGGTGGCATGAAACGGTGCTCACAAGCGCATTTGCTTGTGTGCCTAGTTCTAGAGGTGTTTTTCCCATGGGGCCGTCTTTTGTATGAAAGGGCCAAATAATTGCAGCAGAGGCACCTGAGGTTGCTAGCCATTTTCCTTTGGCGCTCCAAGACCAGCTTTTGACTTTGCTTGGGTAGCCACTCATGCGGAGGTGCTGATTATCAGTCAGACGCCAGCCATGCAAGGCATTTTCTTGCATCGTGGAAATGACATAGCGGTTGTCTGGTGAAAAGGTGACACCACAATGAGCTCCTTTCCATACCAATGTGGTAGGAGATATTTGCGTTGATAACCAATGAAGAGTAACACCATTGTAATGGGCAACGGCAAGTCGTAAACCTTTTGGGGCAAAAGCTAGGCCTTCTACACTGCGTTCATGCGTGAGCTCTTGCTGTTCTTTTCCAACCTGTGCAAATGCGAGACGAGAGGAGGAAAAGGCAAAAGCTTTTTGTGGTCCAAAAGCAACGTTGTTTATCCATTTGCGTTCTTTTTGGCTTAACACTTCTGTGTGATCCGCTGCGGTTGTTTGACAGACTTTTCCATCTTCTCCCCCTGTGATGATTGCGGTATTGTCATGGGAAAAATGGCTTGAAATTATTCCTTGGTGAACCTCAACGATTTGTGGGGTTGGGGTTAAAAAAACAATGAAACCTTCTACGGAAACAAAGGCTGGTTTATTGCCTATAAAACCGCAGGAAAGGCAGTAACTTTTGAGATCATAATGGGTAATGTTTGGCATTATTACTTACTCATGCACAATTTTCAAAACCAGTTTTTAACTGTTTGGCATCAAGAGAGCGTCCGATAAAGACAAGACGGCTTTCTCGTTTTTCATCTTCATGCCATGGGCGTTGATGTTGTCCCTCAAGAAGCATATGTATCCCTTGAATGACGTAACGATCATCGTCTCCTTGAAAGGCGATAATGCCTTTAAGACGCAAGATATTAGGCCCCTGTTGCTGCGTAACCTGTTGAATCCAAGAAAAAAACTTTTCTGTTTGCAAAGCGCCTGTTTTTAAACTTACAGAAGTGATGGTAATATCATGAAGGGTGGATACGTTATGATGGTCATGATCGCAATCGGGACCACACACATGGTCGGCGTGTTGGTCTTTATGTTGGTGATCGAGAAAATGAGGCTCATGATCGAGAGTCCGTTGGAGATCAAAAAAACCACGATTAAGGAGTGTCTCAAGAGGAATATCGGCGCGCTGTGTTGTATAGAGTATAGCGCGAGGGTTAATAGCTAGAATGAGAGATTCAGCATGGCTACGTTCTTGTTGAGTAACAAGATCAATCTTATTTAAAAGAACAATATCTGCGAAAGCAATTTGATCTTCAGCTTCACGATTTGTTTTTAGTTGAGAGGGCAAATGCTTTGCATCAACGACCGCTATGACACTGTCGAGAGCTGTTTTTTCATGGACCGTATCATCCATGAAAAAGGTTTGTGCTACAGGGACGGGATCAGCAAGCCCTGTTGTTTCGATAATAATCGCATCAAATCGATGAGAACGTTGTATGAGACTTTCCAAAATGCGAATGAGATCACCACGTACGGTACAGCAAACACAACCATTATTCATTTCATAAATTTCTTCGTCTGATTCAATGATCAGGTCATTATCAATACCAATTTCACCAAATTCATTGACAATGACGGCATAACGTTTGCCATGATTTTCACTAAGAATGCGGTTGAGAAGTGTGGTTTTTCCTGCGCCAAGATAGCCTGTAAGAACCGTAACAGGAAGTTTGTTGGGCTGTATTTTTTCCATGGAGGGACCTTTTATTGTTCTTTATTGCCATGTGTTTATGTTAAATCGATGGATATCATCAAGTAAATCACGAAGCTGAGACAGAACATGAGAAAAGATTGCTTCACCGGCTTGTGGTGTTGCTTTGCTTGCGTCTCCTGCCGCACCTTGCGTGTTTAGATCATGCATTGTCCAACCAAAGGCATGAGGACCATAAGCGCGTAAATATCGATAATTGGCAATCATATCTGCTTGCTTATTATGAAAATTTTTTGCCTTCTCCATATGAACTTTTTTCGGTGCTAAATAAAGCATGAGAGAGGTTTCGATAAAACCTCCATGGATATCAAGATGTTGTTGAGATGGCTCCATGAGACCTTGTGGTAAACCAAAACGGCTCCAGCTTGTTGCTACAGCGAGCATGGAAAGACGCTTTCGTAATTCGGTGATAACAATGCTCATTAAAGGTGAATTGCCTCCGTGAGCATTGAGAAGAAGAAGACGGTTGATCCCTTTGTGATAACAGTTTTCACCAATCTTTATCCATCGCTTAATCGCATCAGAAAAGGTAAGGGTTTGTGTACCTGTAACATCCATATGTTCTATGGAATAGCCAATCTTTTCAACTGGTAAAAGTGCGATAGGGAATTGCTCTTTTGTTTGTAAAGTGAGAGCTTTTGCAAATGCTTCAGCTATAATCCAGTCGGTTTCAAAGGGAAGGTGCTCTCCGTGATATTCATGTGCACCTAAAGGTAAAAGAGCGAGAAAAGGTGGGTTAGATACCATAAATTAATGCCCAAAAGAGAAGTCAACAGAGATAAAGTGATCAAAGGCTTTAGAGTTATTTTTTAGTCTATATATAAAAGAAATGCAAATATCATATTTTTACATTACAGAGGGATGTTATAAAAATGAGAGCTTTGTTAAAAACAGTGAAGCTTTTATTGAAAAAAGCCAATTCAATTGTTGATGTAATATGAGGTGACTCTTCTCAAGATAGATATCTCTTGTAAGATTTTTTGATATGTATTCTTGTTTTTGACAAGTAAATCTTCGGGCATATTAAATACTTCACATCATGTAATGAAAACTGATTTTTCTATTGTCTATTAAAGTGAAAGTTTTGATAAAGCTGCATATGCTTCTTTCTGCTATGGAGCAAGAATAGTCAAAGTATTTTTGTTGTTATGAGTACTACGATAGAACAGATTTTGGTTTCAATCAGCATTCCTAAATTCTTAAGTTAAGTGTACGTATCTATATTACAAAAGAATAGAAATTGATTGATTTTATTTTGGATAGTGTATTAACAGACTTTAGTGTTCATGAGAAAAAATGAATATAAAGGGAAGAATTCACTAAGATAGAATTTGCTCTCTCAGAGAGCAGTTTATAAGATGATTCAAAAAGAAACACCGTTGGATACATGATAAACAGAACGCCATTGTGTTGCACATCGACACGCTTGTTTTAAAGAAACATTTAGTACACCAAAGCCTATTTCACGACGCAGCTTGTGAATGGTATAAGGGTAAAACCTTATAATATAAAATCTATTGTGTTCCACCATCTTTACACTTTAAAAGTAAAAAGGGGCACCATCATTCACTTTGCCAGTTTTCAATACTATGTTAACAGCGCTTGATAGTTAAGATACCTCATAAGTAATATTTTCCTTTCTTCAAGTGTATTTATACACACATCGATCTCGTTTGTGATTTGCAAGTGAAGAAATTTGATTGATTCAATATAAACAGAGTTAAAATATAAGAGAGTTTTATAATCGTTAGCTTTCTCATTCAACAGGCAAAACAATAAATTTATTATTCAATATCAGTTTTATGGCGTTATTTTTTCAATGCGCTACTTAAGTTAGTATTTCAAAAATGTAATTTTTTAGTAATTTTCTCTATCACTTTTCCTTCAAGCATTTGATCAATTCTTTATTATTATTCATTTTGCACAAATTGCAGACAGTTATGTGAATATTACAAAAATTTATTTCAAAGAGAATTATTTTTTACTAATACAGAGTAAATATAATTACTCAAAATATAAATAAGGCTACGCTCTACAATATTGACGAAAAATATGGAATAACTTTTATAAAAATTAATAAAGAAAGTTGTTTTTCAGTATTTTGTGGGATCAACTTATTTTTCATGACTCTCTTTTTATTTAATTTTAGGTAGTTTGTTGGAGATCAATTATTGCTTATAATGTTTTTGTCAATCTGATAGATTTACTTATTTTATGCGTTTGTTTTGTTAGGTTTGAAAGTCAATATTTTGTTACAATTTATACCTATTTTATAGAAAAATAGTATACTATTTAAAGATTTATTTATTATGATATATTTGTTTTAGATCAATTTTTTTTATTCTCTACCAATTTTATTTTTTAATATTACTGACGAGTGATATAATAAAAATCCATTAAGTGCTATTTATTTTTATTGAAATAATAGACAAGCACTATCATTATATTGAAAGTTTTTAATGTTATAATTCTTTAAAATTAATTACATTTTAAATTATTTATAAAAGCTCTATTATATAATTTTTTAAATGAATTTGTTTCGTAATATTTCTTATAATAATAAATTTAACAAATTCTTATTATTTTTATCATTTATTGTTTTTTATCTTTACATGTAATACATAATGTGTTATTTGTTAATAACAAAATTACATATAATATTTTATTTATGTGTAATTATATAAATGATTAAATAGATTAAATATAAGTTTTGGTTTTTATATATGTGAATATTCTTTCATTTTTTCAGTGAAGAAAAAGAGGAGCAAAGAAAGCTATGTTTAAAATATTTAAAAATCGTGTATGTTCATTTACTTTTACACTATTTATTCTTTTTTTTGTACAAACTATAGAGGGAAATGCAAGTTTTGTAAAAAATCAATTTCAAGAGGGAGGAATTGTTTCTACATTAGAAAAAAGTGCGGTTGTTAAAGCGGTAGATAGGGTTGTTATCCATAACATTGAAGGACAAAATGAAGTTGCTTTAGGGAAACCTGAAAAAGCTGCTGCCTTTTCAGGTTCAGCCTTTTGGGGGGGGATAGGTATTTTATCACTTCTTGCTTCTTTATGTATTGGGGATGTATTAGGTGCTGTTGTATCTCTTTTTGGAATATTCATTACACTTTAGTAGAAAGCTCATCGACAGAGTCGAGGATTTTTTGTTCACTTCATTATTTAAAAAAATAAATATTTTATTATTTATACTATACTAGATAATAAAATCACTACTCTTAATATTAAATGTAGCTTTTATTAACATTATTAAAGTTCAAGATCCTACATTTATGTTTTTTTTACAAATTAGTGTAACCTAATTTTTTTACAGTTTATGGTTATTTTCTAGTAATAAGGATAGTATACTTACTATCTTTATCAGTCTTTTAATATTGTCTACCTTTTCTCATATGAAGATTATTCATCAAAGGTATATTTTATCCTTTTTAAATTTTTTTATCTTTCATAAGGGGATAAAATAAAAAAGTATCCCTGTATTCATGGCTCTCACGCAATAAGAAAAATGAGAAATTATTATTTATCATTTCAAATTTGTTGATGTTAAATCCATAAAAAATATTTTTTATGTATAACAAGTTGTGTTCGTGTATGGACAAAATTATTAAAGAAAAAAAGAGTAAGAATTCTTCTCATGAATTATCTCTAAGGTTCAAGGGCTGTTGTAATATTGGCAAATAAATGATGATGCTGGTTTGTATCTTCATAGAGTAAAGATAGTGATACACAATGAATCTTATGCCATCTCATGGGGTGGTTTATATTGTCGCATTTACAGGACATATTGTGAGAGGGAAGTGGTGATGTGCATCGTTGGAAAATGCTTTTATTAAAATATAAACCTGTATTTGCGATAGAGGTGTATTCTGGGTTATTCTGTTGCTTAAGGGAAGGATACTGTTAAGTAAGGTAATTCAGGAGCATTTATAGCTTAGTGGAAGAAGGGTAATGAAGTAAAAGGTCTTGTTTAGCACGAAGACGTGCAATCCATTGATCTTCACGAATGGCTGTATTATGTACTGTAATGAGTTCGTTTTTTTTAATTGCAGCTGTTACTGTTGCTTTTTCCAAAAGACCACAAGGAATGGCGTGGTGAGCGCGTGCTTCTGCGATGTTCATTATCCAAGCACGATAAGTATAAAGACCGATAAAGTCTAGCTGATCACCTGGATGTAAATCTTTTTTAGCAACAGCACAGACTTCTACTACGGGATGGCTAAGAGGGACCATATCTTTTTTTCCATAAAGCATAATACGTGCGCAGGTAAGGGGAACTTCCATTGCTGTTAAATGATAGGGGCGATGAAAGGTGAAGTAAGGCCCCTGACCAATTTTTAAATCTTCCATACGCTCGCGTAAACGTGGGTGTGCTATTTCTGCAATCACAAAAACACCTGGTGAAACACCTTGACCTATTGAATAATCTACAACACCATATCGCTGTAAAATGCCTCCATCTTGCTTTGGAATAAGCACTTTATTTAAATCTTGTAGCGCTGCTCGTGGTCCATGCATTCCTGGGCAATCGGGGAGAAGGCCGGTGGCATTGGCAATGGCTGCCATTTCAACCATCGTTTTGGAACCATCAATAAATTCAACCAACATGCGTACATTCATATTACGCTGGAATGCTTCTTCTTCGTAAGCATCAGGTGTAGCATCAAAGCGCAGAGGATTATTTTTTCCTTTACCTGCTGCAACAATCTTATGTCCAAGAGCTGAAACAAATTCTATGAGTTCCATACAAGAAGTTGGTTCATCGCCGGCACCAAGTGTATAAATGAGCCCTCGTTTTTCTGCTTCATGTTTGAGATAAGCGCCAATTGTAACATCTGCTTCAACATTCATCATGACAAGATGTTTGTTATTCTCAAGCGCTTTGATACCAATTTCTGCTCCTGCTTCGGGATAGCCTGTTGCATCAATGATAATATCAATTTGTTCATGGCGCAAAACAAGGTCAATATCATCTGTCGCTGCAATCAAACCATTTTCAATGCTTTGCGTGAGAGCATGAGCATTTTCAATTTCACAGACATGTCCATCTTCGCCATAGGCTAGTGTAGCGGCATCAAAAATACGTGATGGTGTCCTCGTGGCTACAGCAGCGACTGTTATACCATCCATATGCGCAATACTTGATAATAAATCTGTCCCCATTTCACCGCAACCAATCAGTCCAATACGGATGGGGGGATGGTTTTCTGCACGTTGTTTCAAATCATGCGCTAAACCTGTTAGGTTCACATTGCTTGCCATTCTTTTTTCCTATTTGAAAACTATTCTGCTAAAGAACTTTTCTCATTCATAAGGTGCATTTGTTTTTAAGACAATTAATCTTTTATTCTTGATGCTCTAATCAATGGATTTTATAAAAGCAAGAGGGGGGCTTTTATCGAATAAAATAGGAATAGCGTTATGCAGCAAAAAATAGCAGTACAAGATATCACCAGTTTTATTGGGAAGGAAGTAGGATTATCGGAGTGGCGTCTTGTTACACAGGATATGATTAATCAGTTTGCATGCGCTACAGATGATCATCAATGGATACACGTTGATGAGGAAAAGGCTAAGCAAACACCGTTTGGTGGCACGATTGCTCATGGTTTTTTAACATTATCGCTTTTGTCTACGCTCGCTTATGAGACTCTTCCTGAGTTGGAAGGGACCACAATGGGGATTAATTATGGTTTCGATAAAGTACGCTTCATGAGTCCTGTGAAAACAGGGGTACGGATACGTGCGCGTTTTGTGTTAGACGACGCAGAAATTCGCCCTTCTGGTCGAGTGGTTTTCCATTATGGGGTTACGGTGGAAATTGAAAAATTAAAAAAACCAGCTCTTACCGCTCAATGGCTTATCGTTGCTGTTGTGGAAGAAAAACCTTCCAATATCTAGATTATTTGAGTGCTTTATTTTACAAAATTTTTATACAACTCTATTAGAAGTTTCTTCAATGATGATATTGAGAATAATCTATAGGATAATAGATATGATCGAGCTATCATAGCGTTGATAGCCATAGCAGGTTACTATCTTTCCTAGATCGTTTTGAAGAGGAGTTTTCTAATGAAGATAGTGCATTGCTTCGCGCTTTTATTTATAGCGTTCTTTATGGGATCATACCCATCACGTAAAACAGAACGCTTCAAATGGAATATACTTACGTTGCCAATTCACAGGCTTATTTTAAAGCAATGTCTCTCAACGCTCGTCACACCCATTTCGCAATGGCGCCTGTGAATAGTATAACGATAAAGCCATTGAGCACCCTCATATTTTTATGCTTGTGAAGAAGAAAACCGATACTATTATCATATTATATGCTAGCCGCCAATGTTAAGACAGGTCTTGGCGCTGGAGATAATTCATAAGAGGCATGCCTTCCTTTCTTGTATGTTTTTACTCACACGGCTCTTCCCGCTTGTAACGTGCAAGAGAGAGGTTTTGGTTGATTCTATATGGAACAAATTGGGAATGAGAGGATCTTACGGTATTCAGAGTTCTCGTTCAATATGAATAACACCATATTATCATTATAAATTCAATGTGTTATCTACGGTTTGGAGAGGTTGTGGTCAATGTCTTAATTTAAAGAGAGTCTCACATACTATGAGATCTCTTATTTTATCCCCTTTTATATTAAAGCCATTAAAACTATTTTCTTTCATGTTACAAACGGATGGGGAGAGATAAAAACTGTTTAAGAAAAAAGTTCCTAATCTCTTATGAGCGTTTTCGATAGGCAAGGGTTGGTACACTTGGAAAGTGGCAAAGAGGATGATGGTATTGGCATGTGAAATTCTAAGTCTTTTAATGTTTTGTTTTATCAAGTTTTTGTACGATTTTATCAGAAGTCCATTGGGTTGTAATATTGAGCACGATCAAAAGGATGATGACGATGGTCATGATGAAGGTATTGTAGCGTTGGTAGCCATAGCGGATTGCCATATCCCCTAAACCACCTCCACCAAGATATCCAGCAAGTGAGGTGGCTCCTATAAGAGAAATGACCATGACTGTAAAACCTGTAATCAGGCTAGGGAGAGCTTCAGGAATAAGAACATGTCTGATAATTTGAAGACGACTTGCACCCATCGAGCGGATCGCTTCAATGAGACCGTTTTCAACGGTTTTAAAAGAGAGTTCCGCCATGCGAGCATAAAAAGGGATAGCTGAAATGGTCAGTATAAAAATTACAGCAGGCATTCCTATCCCTCTTCCTACAACGATACGCGTTATGGGCAGAAGATAAAATGCAAGAATAATAAAGGGAATGGCACGAATACTGTCAATGATCATGCTTAAAGGGCGATTGATGAGAGATGAGGAAAAAATCCCTCCGCGTGCTGTTGTGTGAAGAAGAAGACCAAGGGGAAGTCCTATAATAAATGCCATAACAGAAGCACTAAGTGTCATCAATATTGTATCAATAACAGCTTGGGGAAGTTCATGAGACAGAACATTAAACATAGCCTAAGACCTCACAATATCGTCCTTTTTTCGTTAACCATTGAACAGCTTTTTCTAAAGCTTCTTTATCTTCTCCAGGAAGAGCCAAGAAGAGTCGCCCGATGGTTTCATCTTGAACTGTATCAATGCCACCATGCAAAATACGTGCTTTTAAACCACTCTCATTTTCTAGAAGATGAAGAAAAGGCTGCTGGGTAATTTCACCGGCAATATTAATTTCAATGACAGCTTCTCGTCCGATTGGTTTGAGATTTTTCGCAAATTTTTCAGGAAGTTGCGGGGTTACAAGCTTGAGCATGGCTATGGTTGTATCGTCTTGCGGTGATGTAAAAATGTCTTTCACACGTCCTTCTTCTACAATGTTCCCCTGATTAAGAACAACAACGCGATGCGCTATGGTGCGCACAACTTCCATTTCATGGGTGATGAGCACAATCGTGAGATTGAGGTGTTTGTTAATATCAGCAAGGAGCTCTAGAATAGATTGTGTTGTTTCAGGGTCAAGAGCAGAAGTGGCTTCATCTGATAATAATATTTTAGGATTAGCAGCAAGAGCACGAGCAATGCCAACGCGTTGTTTTTGCCCCCCAGATAATTGTGCCGGATAGCAATATTCTTTCCCAAATAACCCAACCAATTCAATCAGTTCAAGGGCACGTTTGTGGCGTTGTTTTTTATTTACACCACTTAATTTAAGCGGCAATGCAATGTTATCAAGAATATTTTGCGATGAGAGAAGATTGAAATGTTGAAAAATCATCCCAATTCGTTGACGGTAAGGCGCCCATTCTATCTCTGATAGATTGGAAATATCAACACCTTCAAAAAAAATGGCCCCTGCATCAATCTTCTCTAACCCATTTAAACAGCGGATAAGTGTTGATTTTCCTGCTCCACTGCGCCCAATAATGCCAAGGATTTCACCAGCATGGATATTTAAAGAGAGATTATTAATTACCGGAACACCAGCCGTTTTGTTAAAACAACGGCTGATGTTTTTTAAGGAGATAAGAGTAGGTTTTTCCATTCACAATTACTCGGACATTTGGCACAATTACTCGGACATTTGGCACAATTACTCAGATACTTGGCACAATTACTCAGATACTTGGCACAATTACTCAGATATTTGGCACAATTACCAAGATGTTTGGGCGGTTTTGCCAAAAATCTCTTTGATTTTTGTACGGATAAGATCGTTGTTGTAAGCGGCAACTAATTTTTTAACCCATGGTTCATCTTTTTCGCTCGTGCGTACAACGATGATATTATCATAAGGATTATTTTTGGCGCTCTCCCATGCAACCACATCTTTTTCAAAACTTAATCCAGAAACAATAGCCCAGTTTGTGTTTATAATTGCAAGATCAAAATCATCAATAGCTCGCCCTAACATACCGGCATCGAGCTCACGAATTTGCAGATTTTTAGGATTTTCAATAATATCAAGTGGAGATGCAAGAATATTATGAGGATCTTTTAACTTAATGAGACCTAAAGAATTAAGAAGAAGTAAGGCTCTTCCACCATTAGATGGGTCGTTCGGAATACCAACATGAGCACCATCACGAAGATCTTTTAAGTCTTTTATTTTGTGTGAATAAACACCGATTGGAGCAATAAATGTATAGCCGACAATTGAAAGTTTATAGCCACGTTGTTTCATTTGTTCATTAAGATAAGGGGCGTGCTGAAAAGCATTCGCATCGATCTCTCCTGCGTTAACAGCATCATTAGGCAAAGCGTAATCAGAAAAATAAACGAGTTCAATATCTAAACCGGCTTTTTTAGCCTGTTCCGCAGCAGTTTTCCAAATAATCGCATCCCGCCCTTCCATAATACCAAGTTTGATCTTTGTTTTGTCTGCGGCCATGGAAAAAGCAGTAGACAAAAAAAGTGCAAAGAGAGAGAGGAATAATCCTATAATCCGACTACGAAAAAATTTTTTTAATGTCATATGCTTTTAACTTTCTTTTTCGAGAAATTTTTTGAGGGAAGTTTCAATATACTCTGTATCTTTTTAGGCAGATTTAAAGTTATACAAGCTTTAGAGAATATTCAATCACTTTTATTTTTAAAAGAGTATTATTTTTCCTTCTATTTTAGTTGTTTTGGGGGCTGATCATCTTTTGTTCATAGAAATTCTCTGAAATTCAAATAATTAATTCTTTTATTGCAATCATTTGTTGAGGGAACCAATGCCCCTTTAAAAACTTCTGTAAGGGACAATTGGTTGAAGAACTGGACAATCAGATGATGTTTTAGCCGTAAATTCATGAAGAACATACTGCGCAATCAAGATCAAAAGGCCGTGTTCGTGTAGGCGATAAAGAGAGGTTTTGTTGCAATGTTGAGGGATTTTTTGGGGAAAAAGGTTGCTGATCATTGGATTTAAACGCGGCAAATTTTTGCAAAGGCGAATTTTTGTCCTTCATATGTTTTAGAGAGGAAGAAAAATAATGTTAAGAAAGAAATTTTTATCAACAATGATGACTTTATGGGCTTTAGGAGCGTCAGGGGTGGCTGTGACTGCTTTTCACGCGGAAGCTGGAACCATTACAGGAACAGTTGCTCGTGTTGCATCAGGTCAGGTATCTTTACGCACAGGCCCTGCGACAGCTTATAAAGTTATCGCAATGGTTCCAATGGGAGCAAAAGTGCAAATTTATGGCTGCCTATCCAATAAAACTTGGTGTTCTCTTGGTTATCATGGAAAAGTTGGTTGGGCATCTGCACGTTACGTCAATGTTAACGATGTTCCTACCATTGCTTTTAAAAAGATGCCAGCAAAATCAAAATCCATGGTAAAATCACCAAAAGAAAAAGTGAAACAGGCTGTTTCTGATTTTAAAGCTCTTCCGGCGATTCAAAAAACACGCAAAAACATGCAAAAATTCTATAGAACAGATATGATTATCGATTCCACCGGGGTAAAAAAAAGAGATGAGCGGACAATTTTAAATCCGTCGCCAAAAGCGCAAGGAGTTTCTGTAAAGCGCGTGAATGCTTATAATCCCTCCTTTCCGGATGATGTCAATTACAAAAACTTTGAACGCAATGAAACGCGTTACCGTGTCGTGACTTATCCTGCTCGATAAGGGTAAAGTTAATTTCACAACCGGAATGACAAAAAGGATCAGCAGCATGAAGCAAACAATGCTTATGCTGCTGCTCTTGCTGTTTCGTAAAGCGGCATTAAGGTGGATATTAGTGCAAGCTCCTTCAAAAGTGCGATTGTGTTCAGATCGGTGCAGGGAAAGAGCTTCATTCTTTAAGGCAGAGAGAGCTAAGAATATGCAGGGTGGAATTTGCCAGTGCTTTGAAATAATAACCTTTTAAGATGGTGTTAGAGGGAAGCTGTTAAAAAAGCCGGACTTTTTAACAGACCGGCTTTGTATAAGGTTCCTTGTCCTGTCGGACAGGAAGATGATTAATTTATCGACTTTGGCTTGATCAAATTACGAGAAATGAGCAATTCAGCAATTTGAACGGCATTCAATGCTGCTCCTTTTCTTAAATTATCGGCAACAACCCAGAAAGCTAAACCATTTTCAACGGTGATATCTTCACGAATACGGCTAATAAAGGTGTCATCTTCTCCCGTACATTCATAAGGGGTGGTATAGCCACCATCTTCGTGTTTATCGATAAGCTGACAGCCGGGTGCATCGCGTAGGAGCGCTTGTGCTTCAGATGCGCTTAGTGGTTTTTCAAATTCAACATGGACAGCTTCGGCATGACCGATAAAGACAGGAACCCGAACAGCAGTGGCTGTTAATTTAATTTTCGGATCGAGAATTTTTTTTGTTTCCACGGTCATTTTCCATTCTTCTTTTGTATAACCATCTTCCATGAAAACATCGATATGAGGAATGACATTAAAGGCAATGCGTTTAGTGAATTTTTTTGATGTAATTGGATCTGCAACAAAAACTGCACGTGATTGTTCGAAAAGTTCGTCCATTCCTTCTTTACCAGCTCCAGAAACAGACTGATATGTAGAGACAACAACACGTTTAATGATTGCAGCATCATGGAGAGGTTTTAAAGCTAAGACCAGTTGAATTGTTGAACAATTAGGATTTGCTATAATATTACGCTTAGAAAAGGCATTTATAGCTTCGCCATTGACTTCAGGGACTATCAACGGAACATTGGTATCATAGCGCCACATGGAGGAATTATCGATGACGACACAGCCGGTAGCAGCGATTTTAGGGGCGTATTCTTTGGAAATGCTCCCTCCTGCAGACATAAGACAAAAATCTGTGTCTGAAAAATCGTAAGTATCCAGTGCTTTTACTTTTAAAGTTTTATCTCCATAAGAAACTTCTTGTCCTAATGAGCGTCGTGATGCGAGAGGGACAATTTCATGCGCAGGAAAACCACGCTCTTCTAAAATTGTAAGCATTTCACGACCAACATTGCCGGTTGCGCCAACAATTGCAACTTTAAAACTCATTTTCTATACTCCTCATGTCTCTCCACGTTTATTCCCCGTGCTATACTCAGGAGAGAGTGAGTTGGTCAAGGAACATCGTTAAATTATATTTTTGATTTTCAACAACTCAATTTTGTGCACACCAATCATCATCGTTAGCACAATAAATTGTTTTATTTCAAATGATACGTCTCTTTTAATCTTTCAGAATTGAAAAAATTGAATATTTTACGCTAAACTATTACCTCTTTAGAGAGCACTTTAATTAAGTGAATTCCTTATCTTCTGTCAATGTTTACCTTCATACTTTTGAATTTTTTAAAGATGATATTACGTATCGCGTTGGTTGAATCTTTTAATACTTTATTTGTTAATTGTTGAATTATTTGATTTTCTCCCTATGCCTTTAAAAGCGAAACTTCCTATTACAGTCTGTAAACAGCTAGATTCTAGCGGCTTCCCATTTTTCACTTAAACTAAAGGCTCAACAAGCAGGCCTAAAAATATTTCAAAAGATATTGGGTATCTAAAAAACATTTGAATGTTTCAAGGAGGTATGCGTGCTTCATATCCTCATACCTTAAATGATAGAATTCATAGCACAACAGAATAAACTTAAGTATTCGTATATATAAATCCTTATGAAAGTTATACATATATTTTTCATATCTATTTTTTTACTTTATATTTCTTATTTTTACTTTAATAATATTATGATATAAAATATCATTATTTGGAGTATGATGGTATGAGATCTTTAAGCTTTCTCGATATATTTAAGTGTTTTTTAGTGTGTGGGAATATTCTTAGGCTTGTTTGGCAAGCCTTTTTTAAGTGACTTATATGAGTGGAAAGCCAGCCGTTGAACACTCCCATATTTACGTTTAATAAAAGAGAAAGTTAGCACCATCATCCATTTTTCCAGCACCCAATATCGTTACAGCTCTTGGTCTGTGAGACGATTCAATAAGAGGTATGCCTTTTTGTACATTTTTACTTACACGCCAACTTTGCTTGTAATGTGCAAACAAGAGATTTTGATTGATTCAATATAGAACACGTTTGAAATGAAAGAATTTTACGATATTCGGAACACTTATTCAATATCAATAACGTTAGATATATGATTATAAATCAAAGTGCTATTTCTAAGTTAAACTCGTTAGAATTCCGATTATTTACATACCAGATTAGATTAAGCATTTTCATTCTCATGAGGTATGGGGAGACAGGCAAAATTCTTGTCAAGATTATTAAGGACTTTGATTATCCTTGCGGTGAATTTATGAAAATAAGGGGTTATTTTTTTCATCAGAAATCAACTGCAAAATTGCTCTTTGTTTTTTGCGGGTCAGTATTCTGAAATTTTTCAAAAGTAAATATTCTGCTTTGCTTGCTATTCTGTCATCACAATGATAGAGGTTCTCTTCTTTTTTGCGCTATCAGCATAAAAGAAGGAAACGGGAACATCTAATATATGAGCAATTTCCTGTAAACGTCTTGCACTTACGCGATTTAAGCCTTTTTCATATTTTTGGATTTGTTGAAATGTTACGCCTAAATGACTTCCTAATTGTTTTTGAGAAAACCCCCATGACGTTTCTTCTGAAGCGAATTTTTTTGCCTAAAGAAATATCGTAAAAATGTAGATTTTTAGCTTTCACTTGATGTCCCCACCGGTTGCGAGCGCCCTCGCATTAGTATTCCGGGGTTTGGAAGTGCTGACTCAAAACAGCCTCTTGCTTTTAGTGCTGAAAGCACTTGGACATAACAAGAGCCCCCGGAAATTCCGGGATATCCGCAAAAGCGGTTTTATTTCTAGTTTGAGTTTTTCGGGCTTCCAGACCCTATTTGATTGTTGCGTATACAACCAAAAACACAAGCCTCCTTCATAAGGCAATTACTTTCAATCGTCAATTGAAATTACAACAGTGTTTCTTGTTTATTTTTTCAAGTTTTCACGTAATTAATGCGTGTATTATACATAAAAATATTGCTTGAGATACTTTAGATACTTTTAAAAATTGTAAAGCGGAATTAAAGGGTGATGGCAAGGTAATGGGGAGATTTTCTCCTTTACGATTTTATGTTTTCTCTCCCAAATTAGGTTGCGTCTTCGTTTCAAAGATTATGCAAACAGATAAATATTCTTGTCTTCTATATGGTATACAGAAGATGATACAGCTTATCGTTTTTATTCATCTTAAATTGAGGTATCTCAAACATGTTGCTCGTAAATAGTATAAATTAAAGTCCATGAAATATAACAATCTTTATGTTTAATATAATAAACTTCATTCACTTGGGTTGATTCAAAATGTTATTATGGCCTTTGTATTTAAAAGGTTCATAAGAGCCATTTTTATTCCCTTTTTAATTATTTTTATTCAGATGCTTGTGTTGTGCAAGCGAATGGTTTTGATTGCTTTAGTATGAACAGGCTGGAATGAGAGAATCTGGTGATATTTTTGGCTTTTGTTACAAGGTGTAAAGCGATATAAATATCTTTATTGTAAAACGCTTTTTTTCAGAATTCGTCAATACTTGAGATATCATATTGATAGAGGCTTGATAACAGTGGGCTTGTAGAGGGAAATTGCATGAGGATTTTTTATTTTTTATGCGTTATTTCTTCATTGTTTTGCAAAGAGCGCGCTTCTGAGGCAAGCATAATGGGAACGCCATCACGAATAGGGTAGGCAAGTTTGGCTTTGAGAGAAATGAGCTCTTGTGTTTTTCGGTTGAAAGAGAGCGTGCCTTTCGTCATTGGGCAGACGAGCAATTCGAGCATTTTGGGATCTGTAGTCATTTTTTTCATGTTTGGATATTCATTAGTTTAAGCGGTAATCTGTTCCTGTTTGTTTCATGAGCGAGCGTTCTGTTAATGCAAGAAGAGTTTGGGCACGGCTTTCGATATCTGGAGCTTCAAGGAGAGCTTGTTTTTCTGCTGGTGTAAAGGGGATAAGGGCAGAAAAAGCATTAACCAATATAGGTGTAGGGGCTTCTATGATGCTGCTCCAATTATATTCCATTTCATGGATGGTTAGATATTTTTCTACAACGTCGAGTAAGTTCTCTCGGTTAATGCTTTCTTCAATATCAAATTCTTGCAAGTCTTTTATGTTTGATTGGATGAGAGCTGTTCGATAGGATTTTGTGTTTTTCAATTCTTGTTCTAAAGTGAAGCGGCAAACACCTTGTAAGATAATGAACAGTTGTCCATTTCCTGTTTCACTGTAGTTTGTAATGCGCCCTATACAGCCTGTTTTATAAAGTTGTGTAGAGAAGCGATCTGTATCCGATGAAAGTGGTTGAATAATGCCCAATAGACGATCAGTTACCATAACATTTTCAATCATTTCAAGTGATTCTGGTTCAAAAATGTTAAGTGATAAAAAACCACCGGGTAGTAAGAGTGCACCTTCTAAAGGAAAAAGAGCAATTTGCTTTGGAAGATCATTTTCGCAATTGTAAGAGATATTACCAGCTTTCATGAGTATTTTGTCACCTTTGTTCGGTAGTTTTATTCTGTAAATAGTCGCTATTTATGACACTATTGAGAAAGCAGAAAACCTACTTCTTGTGCATTAAAACCATACTTATAAAATATTTGAAGTCCTTATTCTCAAAAAGAATATGAAACCCTATCTTTAAGGTTGAACTGTACGCGAAAGAATATTGCTTGCGATCTTTTTAGTGTGTGACGTTTTGCATGATTTTCAAGAGGTATTTTTGTTTATAGCTTTTGATTTTTGTCTTAAATTTCCTAAAATGTGTTCCTAGCAATTTTTGTAAGGTTCAAAAGGATAATATTATAAATCTTTTGAAGCAGCTTATGCAAGTTTTAAAATGAGAGTATTTTCATCACTTTACTAATGACAGTGTGATAAAGATAGGCTATAGGTTTAAATATGCTGGAAAGAGCGTTATCGTTTCTTTCATTCTTTTGCGGGAGAGTGCAGATTGCAAATTTTCGCATTGCCGCCGAAGGGGAAATAGCCCATAATCTCTCAGGCTTTAAGGACCGTAAAAGGAAGAAGGCAGATCTGGAAAGTCGGGAGAACCCGCGCCGAAGGTGTAAGCGGAAAATTTTTTCGCGAGTCTCTCAGGTTGATGACAGAGGGGGCAGAGACGACCATATTCTGTGGGCGTTAGCGCAGCTTTGGAGTTATTATGGGCACAGCACAAGAAACATCTTTTTTAAAAACACTTCCTTTATATGATTTGCATGAAAAAGCAGGAGCAAAATTTGGTGCTTTTGCGGGCTGGAACATGCCTTTAACTTATCCTCTTGGCGTTTTAAAAGAGCATCTTCATACGCGTGCACATGCAGGACTTTTTGATATTTCTCATATGAAATTGATTGCGGTTGAAGGGGCACAAGCCGTGGAATTTTTGTCCTATGCTTTTCCCATTGATGCAGCAGCTTTAAAGATTGGACACTCACGGTATAATTATTTGCTTAATGAGCAGGCTGGTATTCTTGATGATCTTATCATTACCCGTTTGGAAGAGGGCCGTTTTATGTTGGTCGCCAATGCTGGGAATGCACAGGCTGATTTTGTAGAATTGGAAAAGCGTGCGGTTGATTTTGAATGTCAAGTGATTGCCCTTGAAAGGGTATTGCTTGCGCTTCAAGGTCCTGAAGCAGCAGCTGTTCTTGCTGATGCGGATTTGCCAGGGAATGAATTGTTCTTTATGCAAGGATTCGAACCACAACAGGATTGGTTTATAACGCGTTCTGGTTATACGGGAGAGGATGGTTTTGAAATTGCTTTGCCTATAGGGCATGCGCATATGTTGGCTGAAAAATTGCTGAGTGATTCTCGTGTTGAGTGGATTGGACTTGCAGCACGCGATAGCTTGCGGTTGGAAGCGGGGCTGTGTTTGCATGGAAATGATATTACCCCTGATACGACACCTATTGATGCGGCTCTAACATGGGCTGTTCCTAAAAGTGTTCGAGAAAAAGCACAATTTTATGGTGCAAAGGCTTTTCTTGAAGCACTGCAAAAAGGACCTGCTCGTTGTCGTGTTGGATTAAAACCGCAAACGCGCCAACCTATTCGTGCCGGTGCGCTGCTTCTTGATGATCAAGGTAATGAGATTGGCGTTGTAACATCAGGTGGTTTTGGTCCTTCTTTTGAGGGGCCTGTCGCGATGGGTTACGTTCCTGTTGATTTTAAAGTTGAAGGAACACAAGTCTTTACAGAACTGCGAGGCAAAAAGATTGCACTATCAGTTCATTCTCTTCCCTTTGTTGAACAACGTTATTTTAAAGGATGATTTTTTATGTCTAAAACTTATTTTACACAAGACCATGAATGGCTTAGAGTTGAAGGACAAGTAGTGACTGTTGGGGTTACGCATTATGCGCAAGAGCAATTAGGGGATTTGGTTTTTGTTGATTTACCACAAAGTGGAACAAAACTTTCCAAAGGAGAGGCGGCGGCTGTTGTGGAATCAGTGAAGGCGGCTTCAGATGTTTATGCTCCTCTTGATGGTGAAGTGGTCGAAAGAAATGAAACATTGGCGGATAATCCTGAATTGGTAAATCAGAAAGCCGAAACAGAAGGCTGGTTATGGAAGATGACATTGCAAGATGAAACTCAACTGGACGAGTTGTTAGATGAAGATGCTTATAAGGCTTTGATTGGATGAGTACCATGATCGAGCGTTCTTTTTCTTCTCGACATATTGGGCTTCGTCCTGATGAAACACAAAAAATGCTTGATGTTTTAGAGCTTGATAGTGTTGAGACACTCATTTCTCAAGCTGTTCCACACTCTATCCATTTGGGACGTTTATTGAATCTTCCAGAGTCCGCTAGTGAAGGACAAGCCTTAGAAGAACTCTCCAAGATGATGGAGCGTAACCATGTGCATAAAAGTTTTATTGGGCAAGGATATCATGGAACTTATGTGCCTCCGGTTATTTTACGAAATCTGTTTGAAAATCCTGCTTGGTATACTGCTTATACGCCTTATCAAGCAGAAATTAGCCAGGGTCGTTTAGAGCTTTTGTTTTATTTTCAGACATTGGTTAGTGAACTAACAGGTTTGCCTGTTTCTGCTGCTTCCCTTCTTGATGAAGCAACTGCTTTAGCTGAAGCCAATGCCCTTGCTTTTCGCTCTTTCCGTGAGAAAAAAACAAAAATTTCTCTTCAGAGTCTTTTACATCCTCAAACTTTGAGTGTTGCGCAAACGCGTGCTGAAACACAAGGGATTCAGATTAGCCAAAATGGCGAAATTGATTCTGATACAGCGGCAATTGTTTTATCTTGGCCAGATACAAAAGGTTCTTTTCATGATTACAGTGAGATCATAAAAGAGGCAAAGGAAAAGGGAGCTTTAGTTATCGTTGTAGCTGATCCTTTAGCGCTTACCCTTCAGGAGCCACCTGCTCAATGGGGGGCAGATATCGTTGTTGGCTCTATGCAGCGTTATGGCGTTCCGATGGGATTTGGTGGTCCACATGCTGGTTACCTTGCTGTGAGTGATGCGTTAACGCGTCTTATTCCAGGGCGTATTGTTGGTCAATCCGTGGATACCAAAGGACGCGTTGGTTTTCGTTTGGCTTTGCAAACACGTGAACAACATATTCGGCGTGATAAAGCGACGTCAAATATTTGTACAGCGCAGGCTTTGTTGGCTAATATGGCAACCGCTTATGCTGTTTGGCATGGGCCAAAAGGCTTACAAGAAATTGCACAGCGAATTCATCATTTAACATGTCGTTTTGTTGCTGGTTTAGAAGCAGCAGGGGTTCATGTTGAAGGGAAAAGCTTTTTTGATTGTGTGAGTATTTCTGTTAAGGGAAAAGCGCGTGAGATTGCGCATCAAGCCAAAATAGGTGGGCGCCTTATTCGTGTTCTTGATGATGACACTATTGCAATCAATTTTGATGAATTATCAACAGAAGGAGATGCTGGTGCTTTAGCGCAGCTTTTTGGGGCACAATTAGGCGATAAGGCTTCTCCTCGACTCTTTGGAAAAAAACGGGAGGCTGCTTTTCTTTCTCAGCCTTTTTTTCATGCGGTTCATTCAGAGACAGATATGATGCGCTTTTTGCGTCGTTTAGCGGATAAGGATTTGGCGCTGGATCGCGCTATGATCCCTCTTGGTTCTTGTACAATGAAGCTTAATGCTGCGGCTGAATTAATGCCTGTAAGTTGGGCTAGTATGGCCAATATACACCCCTTTGTTTCACAAGAGGATGCAGCGGGATATTTGGAGATGATCAACCAGTTAAATGCGTGGTTGTGCGAAATTACAGGATTTGCGCAAGTTTCTTTTCAGCCAAATTCTGGTGCTCAAGGTGAATATGCTGGGCTTTTGGCTATCCGACGATATTACCAATCACGGGGAGAGCATCAACGTACAGTTTGTCTTATTCCTGCATCTGCGCATGGTACCAATCCAGCCTCGGCCCATATGGCAGGGATGGAAGTCGTTGTGGTAAAATGTTTAAGCGATGGTGATGTTGATGTAGACGATCTCAAGATGAAAGCGCAATTGCATAAAGATAAATTGGCTGCTCTTATGATTACTTATCCTTCAACCCATGGTGTTTACGAGGAAAGCATTAAGGAAATTTGTTCTATTATTCATGAAAATGGCGGACAAGTTTATTTTGATGGTGCTAATCTCAATGCCCTTGTGGGTCTTGCTCGTCCTGCGGATATTGGCGCTGATGTTTGTCATATGAATCTTCATAAAACATTTGCCATTCCCCACGGGGGGGGTGGTCCTGGTATGGGACCAATTGGTGTTGCAAAGCATCTCAAACCATTTTTACCAGGTCATGAACAGGATGGGACAACACATGCGGTTTCGGCTGCTCCTTATGGAAGTGCGTCTATCCTTGCGATTACATGGATGTATATTCGAATGATGGGGGCTGATGGCTTAAAATATGCAACACAAATAGCCATTTTAAATGCCAATTATATTGCTGCACGTCTTTCACCAGTTTATTCCATTCTTTATCGGGGCAAGCATGGGCGTGTTGCGCATGAATGTATTGTGGATACACGCGTGTTGAAAGAGCAGTATGGGGTGAGTGTTGATGATATTGCAAAACGTCTCATTGATTATGGATTCCATGCGCCCACGATGTCGTTTCCTGTTCCGGGAACTTTGATGATTGAGCCAACGGAATCAGAACCAAAAGCAGAGATTGATCGTTTTTGTGATGCTTTACTCTCTATTGCTGAAGAGGCTAAGAAAGTTGGTAGCGGGGTTTGGCCAAAAGACAATAATCCATTGGTGAATGCCCCCCATACAGTGGTAGATACTTTAGATGATGCTTGGGCACGACCCTATTCGCGACAAGAAGCTGCTTTTCCCAACAGTTTTCTTGATCCAGCCAATAAATATTGGCCTCCTGTATCGCGTATTGATAATGTTGCGGGAGACAGAATGCTTATTTGCTCGTGTCCGCCATTGGGAAATACCTATTAAACGAAAAATATATATTTAATTGGTTTATTTGCATGAACAAAAAAAGCCCACACATTTTGTGTGGGTTTTATGCTTATTGGTTCTGTTGCTATGGCGTTATTTGTCTGTTTTCTAGAATTTTGCATTGTTTTTTATAACATGAGCAAAATCGAAAAAGTTGACAAAAAAGCTGTGTTTTGTCGGCAATAGGTATGCTCTCCTTTGCCTTCTACCGTATGACATGGTTTTAGTGACTAGGCCATCGGTCTAGCCAGCTAATCATGTAAACGAGAGCGAAACCTATGAGGATAGGTCACGTCTGTTGCATGTGTTGTGATATACTACTCGTCACTAGGGTGACGACGACCGGTTGTAGAAAGAATAAAATCAATTTTAGTGTTTTTGATGATAAAGACACGCGAAACTCTGTTGTTGCATCTTTTCGAGTCAAAAATTGTCTAAATATTTCTCTTTAATCTGCTTTTTATAAATATGACGCAAAAATATATAAGAACATCTGTTAGAATGAGCAAACGCAAAGCCAAATGTATTATGGGTATTTTTTACAAGGTGTCTTATAAAAAGCCGGCACATCTTTCCACTTCATTGCAAGTCAGTTTGTGACTTTACGGCGCTGTTTTCCTAAGAGCTCGTGTGCTTTAGCTGTTTCCTGTAAATCAACATCCAAACTTAACGCAGCGAAATTTTTTGAGCCAGAGATTGAGAAAAAAGAGCTTTATGAGTAATTCCTGCTTTTGTTTGTCAGATGAGGGCGAGGGAATTGCGTATTTTTGTTGACGTAACCTTTTAAACTGGAAGACAATCTAATTTTGGAAAAATGTAAAGCCGTAAAGATAAAAATCAATCCTCAGTTTATCATCTCCTTTTAATTCAGCTTTGCGGCTTTCAAAAGCATTTAAAGCAATGTTTTTTAATAATAGGGATTGCACATTGCTCCATGCTTTTATTTATTGTGTTCTTTAGTGGGGGCACGATCCTCATGTGAAACAGAACGCTCCAAAAAGAATATACTTGGGTTGTTAATTCAGATGTTTGTTTTAAAGACACATTTCGCTTCCAATCCCATTTCGCGACGGCGCTTGTGAGTGGAACGATAAATCTATTAAGAGCCCCCCCAATCTTTACACTTCATAACGGAATAAGCCGGCACTATCATACATTTTGCCAGCGCTTAATGTTATAGCTCTTGGCACTATGGTTCATAAGAGGCATTAATCTTTTCTTAAATCATTTTTATCTACACATAATCCAGTTTGTGGTATGCAAGCGAATGATTTTAATTGGGAAATTAATTTTAAAAAATTTGTAGTAGATTCTTTTTTGTCAATTTATGGGGAAAGGTTAAGTTTTTGTATTTTAGATGAAAGCTACTTCCATAAAATAGTCCATCAACTTGTCTGTTTTGAGATTTCTGTGAATGTACGGTGTCTGTGACCATTCTGTGTGGTTGATTGTTGTAAAATCTTTTGTAAAAGCCCCTCAATTTTCTAAAATGATGATTTTTATCAATTTATTTCTTTATGGCTAAAGAGTTTTTATGTGTAAATGTATTTATAGCGTGGTCCAAGAGATGTTAGAATTTCATTGGGAAGGGTATTGGCATCTATAGATACTTTTTCAAGTGTTTGATGGGGACCAATGAGTTCGATCCAGTCACCTGTTTGAGGTTTTTGATCAAGATCAGTTGTATCTACAATAATGGAATCCATAGAAACCCGCCCAACCATGGGAAGTTTGTGCCCGTTGAAATAAACAGTTCCTTTATTCGAAAGAGCACGGAGCCAGCCGTCTGCGTAGCCTATAGAAATGGTTGCAAGAGTGCTTGGTCTGTTGGTTATAAAGCTTTCTGCATAACCAACAGGTGTATCTACATCAACAACACGGTTTTGAAGAACTTGAGCTTCAAGTTTTAAAACAGGTTTTAGAAGGGATGCGTGTTTTCCTGAGGGGGCGCTTCCGTAAAGTGCAATACCGGGGCGAACAAGATCAAAATAAAAATCTGATCCTAAAAAAATACCTCCAGAATTGGCAAAGGAAGCTCTACAGGTTGGTAGTTGCGCAAGGGCAGTTTTGAAAGAAGTTAATTGGGCATAATTTGATGGGTGGGTATCATCTTCTCCGTTAGCAAGATGACTGAGAATATATTTTATGTCTGCTTTTTTGAAAATTGTAGGGTGTTTGATGAGCTTTTGTAATTCTTTTTGATCAAGTCCTAATCGGTTCATATGGGTATCGATTTGAACAATTGCTGGAAATTTTTTATCTTTTTTTTGACAAATTTTTTGCCAATTTTCAATGGCATTCCAAGAGTTCAAAACCGGAACAATACCAGACTGTGCGACAAATTCTTCTGCTAAGTGTGGAAGTCCATTCAGAATGGCAATCATGACATTTGATGGTAAAATGCTTTTTAATTGGAGTGCTTCTCTGATTTGTGCGACAAAAAAAGTGCGACAACCAGCTTGATAAAGGGCAGGAGCAATTTTGTGAACGCCTAATCCATAAGCATTTGCTTTTACAACTGCTGAACATTCTGTTGGGGCTACACGTTTGGCTAAAGTGATATAATTGGCAACAATGGCACTGACATCAATGGTTGCGACAGCTGCATAGAGTGATGTATTTATTTCGTCATTAACGGAATTTTTCATTTTAAAATCTTATCTGTATTCGTGAAATACGCAGTTTTCTTTGGTTATTTTATAGAGGTTACTTATGAGAGATGAAAGATACGGTTTGCTATGGTCAAAATCATAAGAAGCCTATACTGCCATTAAAGTCGTTTTTTATGTAAAATGCTACTCTGGATATAAGAGATACTTTAGTTTTATTTGTGTTGTTATCAACATGGTGTTTTCTGATAATTTGTGAAGCATAGATTTTTATTTTTTTTATTTATTTTTAATTGAGGCTTCTTAAAAAAGAAAGCATAGTTTATTGTATTGTATCATTTTGAAGAGTGCAATGTTAGACTATTGTTGCTGGTATGATTGTTTTGATTAAATATTGCATTGGCTGCTTATTTAGAGAAGGTAAAATGATTAAATTAACCACGTTAAATCAATGCATTACAAGTTTTTACCATAAAGGGGAAGATTACTCATCTGTGTAATTTTGGATGTCATCTTATGCATTTAAAGTTACTTTTGTTAAATGGGAAAGAGTGTATAAACACTTTCTGATACATCAATAGCTGTTGATTTGGACATTATTTCTTTTCAAGATGAAGTGGGAATACGATATTTGCTTTTTATCGTTTGATTGGTTTTTAGTGAAATCAATTTATCGATCATAGAAGGTGTTCGACTCATTTATTTATGGAAAGGGCAGTGTAAAAAGGTCAGTAAAGAAAACAATGGATGTAATGCCGAAAACTTTGTTGTGGAGTCGTGCGTTTATCGTTCAATCCACAGATGTTTTTTCTCTCTTAATTTTAAGGTTTTCGGTTATAAATTTTGCAAAGAGAATAAAGTGTTGTAGCGGCACACTGTATACTATGCATTATGTGTTAAAGTGGAAAAGAGTACCGTGATTGCTTAACACTCGATGTTTTTGTTTCTCTTTGAATATGATTTGTATTCACATTTTTTTCATTCGATTAATTTTGACATAAAAGTGTTAATCTTAAGGCTTTTGGTTTAAGAAAATTGTTGGCAGATGATTATACAAGGATTATATCACGTCAGGGATTCGAAATTTAATAGTCAATAAAGATATGGGGAAGAGTATGAATACGTCTGCTACCAATGTTCCGTCAAACATCAGCAGCGTTGCAAATTTTCCGATTCCTGCGAATGTATTCGCTCTTACTGTCCAAGAGGTTTTTCACTATACAGATCGATTATTTAAATTTCGCCTGAATCGTCCGGAAAGTTTTCGTTTTCGTTCAGGTGAATTTGTTATGATCGGTTTGCCAAATGCAGAAAAGCCAATTTATCGTGCTTATTCGATTGCAAGTCCTTTTTGGGATGAACAGCTTGAGTTTTTTTCGATAAAAGTTCCAGGAGGGCCATTAACCGAGCATCTCCAAAAAATTAAAATTGGTGATACAGTTCTCATGCGTAAAAAATCTACAGGAACGTTGGTTCTTGATGCTCTTATTCCTGGAAAACGTCTTTATCTTCTTTCAACTGGGACGGGGATTGCTCCTTTTGCAAGCCTTATTCGTGATCCTGACACTTATGAAAAATTTTCAGAAGTTGTCCTTATTCAAACAACGCGTGAAAAGAATGAGTTAATTTATGCAAAAGATCTTGTTTCCTCTTTGCAACAAGATCCACTCATTGGAGAGTATGCACAACAGTTGAGATTTTATCCTATGACGACTCGTGAATCTTCTGAGCATATGGGCCGTATTACGACTGTTATGGAAAGTGGAGATTTTTTTGAAACAACAGGCCTTCCTAAAATTCATCCTGATGAAGATCGGGTGATGATTTGTGGTTCCATGGCAATGTTAAAAGATTGCGCAAGGATGTGTGAAGGTTTTGGTCTTGTTGAAGGGGCTAACAATGCTCCTGCTACTTATGTTGTAGAGCGCGCTTTTGTGGAGTAATGAGTGGGAAAATTGGTGCTTTATCTTCTTTCAAACCGGTACGGGGGTTTTCCTTTTGCAAGCTTTATTCGTGATCCTGACATTTATGAAAAATTTGCAGAAGTTGTTCTTATTTAAATAACGCGAGAAAAGAATGGATTAATTTGTGCAAAAGATCTTGTTTCCTCTTTGCAACAAGATCCACTCATTGGAGAGTATGCACAACAGTTGAGATTTTATCCTATGACGACTCGTGAACCTTCTGAGCATATGGGCTGTATTACGACTGTTATGGAAAGTGGAGATTTTTTTGAAATAAGTGGCTTTGAAACAACAGGCCTTCCTAAAATTCACCCTGATGAAGATCGGGTGATGATTTGTGGTTCGATGGCAATGTTAAAAGATTGCGCAAGGATGTGTGAAGGTTTTAGTCTTGTTGAAGGGGCTAACAATGCTCCCGCTACTTATGTTGTAGAGCGCGCTTTTTTCGATAGAGAGGAGAGTTGTGTTGCAGTATGCGCTAATGCAGTAATCGAATCCCAATCACTTATTGCGATGAGCGGTTGGGGTGCTATCCAAGAACCACCAACGCAGAAGACATTGGGCAGTTGGAGCCATTGTATTGCACTTTTTTGTGTAATACCGCCTGTTGGGCAAAACCGGATATCAGAGAAGGGAGATGCTAAAGCTTCGATGAATGAAATACCTCCAGCAGCTTCAGCTGGGAAAAATTTAAGATATGAATAGCCTTTGTTTAATGCTTGCATGAGTTCACTTGGGGTCATTGCAGCGGGAAGAAGGGGAATTTCACTATTTTTTGCACAATTGATTAATTCATTGGATAATCCGGGGCTTACAATAAACTTTGCGCCTGCTTGTTCGGCTTGCTCGTAGTGTATCGTGTTGAGAACTGTTCCAGCGCCAACGATTGCTTCAGGGACTTCTTGGGTAATTTTCTGAATTGCTTTGAGGGCATTTGGTGTTCGCAAGGTGATCTCAATTGTTTTTAATCCGCCTTTGACAAGAGCGCGTGCTAAGGGTACAGCACTTTGTAGATTGTCAATGAGCAAAACAGGTATAACAGTTTGTCCTTGGAGATATAATAAAAGCTTTTCTCTTTTTTGGCACATGATATTTTTTCTTCTTGGAGATGATATTATTTGTATCGTTTGATTAAGCACAATATGTTAAAGAGTACATGAATAAATCTTGAAATTGAATGAAACGCGCGTTATGGCAAAACACATGGAAAAGAATTTTAAAGTTGCTGCACTTTATTGCTTTGCAGATTTGAAGCATTATCGTCAATTACAAAAACCTTTGCAGGATTTATGTCAAGCAAAGGATATCAAAGGAACCCTCCTTTTAGCACAAGAGGGAATTAATGGAACTGTTGCTGGTTCTTGTGCTGCGATTGAGGCATTGGTGGATTTTATTGTGGCGGAGCCAGCGTTTCAAACGCCGGAGATTAAATATTCATGGGCATCAAAGATGCCTTTTCATCGTATGAAAGTGCGGTTGAAAAAAGAGATTGTGACAATGGGGGTTGAAGGTGTTGATCCGCTAAAAGTTGTTGGTACTTACGTCGATCCTGAAGATTGGAATGCTCTTATTCAAGATGAAGAGACAATTTTGATCGATACACGGAATGACTATGAATATGCGATTGGGAGTTTTCAAGGAGCGATTGATCCGCAGATTAAAACATTTCGCGAATTTCCTGAATGGGTGCGTAAACATGAGGCTGATTTAAAAAAGAAAAAGAAAATTGCCATGTTTTGTACAGGTGGTATTCGGTGTGAAAAATCAACAGCTTATGTTCGTGATCTTGGTTATGAGCAAGTCTACCATTTAAAAGGTGGCATTTTAAAATATTTAGAAAAAATTCCAAAAGAAAAAAGTTTATGGTGGGGTGAGTGCTTTGTTTTTGATGAGCGTGTTTCTGTTCAACATGGTCTTGAAGAATGTGGACGCGAATTATGTCGCGCATGTCGTTCTCCTCTCAATGCTGAAAGCAAGTTATCGCCTCATTATGAAGAAGGTGTTTCCTGTGATGCTTGTTATAACACACGCAGTGAAGCTGATAGAGAACGCTTTCGTGAGCGCCATAGGCAATTCCAATTGTTGAAGTTGCGGGCAATTGATTCTCATCAAGGGACATAACGATATCGTCGTGTAGGGATTTAAATTCTAGCTTTTTTCTCTTAAATTTAAGAGAGAAGCGTTTTTAATATTGGTAGAAAAATTTTATAAGACCGGATGTTGTTCGGTCTTTTTTTTACGTTAATTTGTTGATTTACAAATAATGATTATAGATCGTTTGCTCTTCTTGATTTTATAGGAGTGAGTTCTCCAATATTGTTCATTTTAAAATAAAAAAGCTGTTTCCCAACAGCGCAGAGGAGCGGGATCTATAGTTTTAAGAGAAGAGTGTGTGAATGAATAAGATATGATTCACGAGAGAAGATAAAAGAGCAGCAGCAAAGTTAAGAGAAATAGAATGATAATAGGAGCTTATGATTTTAGAATTTCATATAGTACATTGATTTATAAATGATAATTTATTTAAATTTGAATAATAAGGGTTGAATATCGTGAACTTTATTGCTTTCAGATTTGATGATGACGAATTACACAATCTCATTCATTTGTATATTACAAATGGGAGCAATGTATGAGCAAAACTATTTAAGATAATATGACACATCTCAATGGAGGAGTTTCTGCAATATTGGAAGTTGGCAGATAAAGCGGGGACGTTAGTTATGTCACTTCATAAACATAAAGATGGTGATATGCCGTTGATCTATATCATATGAGCTATATTATACGGGGGCATGATATCTTTCTTAAGCGATGTTGTGAAATAGATGTAGAAGCAGGGATGTTTTTAAGATGTAGATGAGAAAGATAATGGCGTTTTGTGGGGAGATATCATGTTTTTTAAAGATGATGGTGCTTTAGTCGATCCCCGCCCTGTTTTCCATGTTACTAGTCCTTGCATTTGAGGGGATATATTAAGGGGGGATTTTACTCTTTTTTTCAATTGTTTTTTATTCATATATTGTTTTCTGCTTGTGATGCGCAAGAGAATGATTTTTCTTGATTCATTATTAAGGGAGGGAAATGAGAGAATTTTATGATGGGATTTTTGTTTAAGAGCAAAATAATAAATTATCGTTATAAATTAATGTGTTGAGTAATTTATTTTGTGTTATTTTCTGCTGCAGATATTAGGAGATAGAATAGGGTAAAGAAACGAGGGGCTTTTAAAGCAAGATAGTGCTTGATGTCGTACGGATGGTGTAAGGGGGGAATCCCATGAAAGCAGAGGGATGGTTTTGTCTGTTAGAGGAGGAGAGTGTTGTTTTTTCGCATCATTTTATCTTTAAGAATTAAAAAATGTTTAAAATTAAAAAAATGATTGAAATGAGAAAGGATTCGTTTTATAGGATGCCTTGCCCAAAGTCGCACGTGCCTGTGGGTGTCCGCTGGTTCTCAAATGGTGAGATTAACCGGTACGGTACCTGGAACTAACCGCTCCAGTCATTCTTACAGCCAATTGCAAGAATGAGGACATCTTGAAGCAACGACGGTGCGGGCCTTTCTGGTGTCTTCCAGTTTTTAAATACTGGGATAACTATAGAGGCACACCTCATTGCCTTCAGTGCGGAAGTGGTTTTCTCAACTCCAATCAAAAAGGCAGATAAAATAGAATAACGCGGCTTCGCGCTGTTCTTTCGCTGCATGCAATGCTAATTTCTGATTTTTTGTAATCAGAATGGGGATAGTTGTTGTGTGTTTTTTGTCCTTTAGCTTTTGGCAGTTTTGGCTGTCTAAGCGTAGAGTGAGGAAGCTTTTCCTCAAGGAGAATTGCAGATGGCAACACAACGTATTCGCGATTTTCTTGCAACACATCGTTCTGAAGGTCCATGCTTAATTGTTGACCTTGATGTTGTTCGTGACAACTATTTAAATTTTGAAAAAGCTCTACCACAGTCTCGTATTTTTTACGCAATAAAGGCGAATCCAGCTCCTGAAATCTTGCGTTTGCTGAGTTCTTTAGGATCTTCTTTTGATGCGGCTTCTGTTGCAGAAATTGAAATGGCTTTAAAAGCAGGGGCAACGCCAGAGCGTATTTCTTTTGGAAATACGATTAAAAAAGAGCGTGATATTGCGCGAGCATATGCATTGGGTGTTTCACTTTATGCAGTTGATTGTGTTGAAGAAGTGGAAAAAATTGCGCGTGTTGCTCCAGGAGTGCGTGTTTTTTGCCGTGTTCTTACCGATGGAAAAGGTGCAGAGTGGCCATTGTCACGCAAATTCGGTTGTGTCCCTGCTATGGCGGTTGATGTGCTAAGACGAGCACACCAATTAGGTTTGCAAGCTTATGGTGTTTCTTTTCATGTTGGGTCGCAGCAGGTTGATTTGAGTGCGTGGGATCGTGCTTTATCAGATGCTGCTACAGTATTTAAGCGTTTGGAACAAGAAGGTATATCACTGAAATTGGTGAATATGGGAGGCGGTTTTCCAACCCGTTATTTGAAAGATGTTCCTACAGAGCAAGCTTATGGTACCGCTGTTTTTGATTCATTGAAAAAGCATTTTGGTAATCGTATCCCTGAGACGATTATTGAGCCAGGGCGTGCAATGGTTGGCAATGCTGGTGTTATTCGCACAGAAGTTGTTTTGATATCTAAAAAAGCTGACAATGATAATGTACGATGGGTTTATCTTGATATTGGGAAATTTAATGGCCTTGCTGAGACTATGGACGAAGCTATTCGTTATCCCATTGAGACACCTCATGATGATAAGGTGATGGAGCCTTGTATTTTGGCTGGACCAACATGCGATTCGGCAGATGTGCTTTACGAAAAAACACCTTATCCACTTCCTCTATCTCTAACGATAGGAGATGAGATATTGATTCATGGAACGGGTGCTTACACAACAACTTATGCATCCGTTGCTTTTAATGGTTTTGAGCCTTTACGATCATATGTGATCTGACGTTTCTTTTTGACGATAGGGTTATTAGACTTTTGCGATGCTTGTCATTACGCTATAAGAGGGCGGTTATAGAGATGAACATGATTAATTTTCAAACAAAAAATGGGACATGTTTTACACTTTTATTGGAGCAAGAAGCCGATAAGCCTTATCGAGAAATTTTGCTTGATTCAACGATGGGGAGTGGACGTAAACGTAAATCATCAGAGACTTTACGGCGTGGTCGGCTAGCTGCTCAAGGGCTTTCTTTTGTGGTTAAAAATGCTCTGGGAGAGCTTGTGGGAAGTGTACGTCTTTGGCATGTTTCTTTTTTTAAAGAAAAAAATGAAACACAACATGCTTTACTCTTGGGACCTTTGGCTGTTGCCGCTGAATGTGCTGGTATGGGAATAGGATCAATTTTAGTCCGCCATGCAATTGAAACAGCAAAAAAATTGGGATATGGCGCTATTTTATTGGTAGGGGATTTTGAATTTTATCAACGTTTTGGTTTTTCAAATCGCTTAACAGAAAATTTGGCAATGCCTGGTCCTTACGAAAAACATCGGTTTCAAGCGTTGGAACTGATACCAAACTATCTTGCTGGGTGTTATGGCACTTTGGCTCCTAGTGGAGCACGAGCCGTTACAAGTCGTTTTCAGCATCATAAAGTGGCTTGAAGACTGTATTTATTGCGTTTGCAACAGTGCTGGCATTGAGGTGGGCATACTGTTTTGATTAGTATCAAAATGTTGATGCGGTACAAATTTTGGGGGTCGTTGCATTGCAATTGTGTTATAAAGCCTTTTCTTTATGTGACGGGTTTCTTATTTTTAATAATTTCAGTTAAGTGACTAGAAATATATTAAAAGCGCATTTTTTTTGAAATAGCGTCATATTTTACAGGATTAAAGGAAACATATTTTTGAGTGGTTTTGTATTCTTTTAAAGCCGGTATCATCATATAATTTTTTAGTTCTCAATATCGTTGGTAGATCTTGCATAGAAACGATTCGGTATTTTACTCTTTTTTAAACCGTTTTTATCTCTCTGCTTTTCGTGCGCAAGGGAATGATTTTGATTGATTTATCATGAACAGGTTTTGAATAGAAAACTCTCACAATATTCAGATTGCTCATTATAATAGACAACATCATAAATTATGATTATAAATCAATGTCATGACTACGAGAGCTTTTCGTTTATACCACTGAATTTTTCACATCAGAAATGATTATTTGCCTATCGGGAAGAGAATCTTAGAAGCCTTTCTAAAGTATTTGGAGGTGGATTCAATAGCGACGAATGTGCATTTTTGAGAGGTTAAACAAGTGTCTAGACGTTTACTATTGAAGATGTGAGGGAATTTCTGTCATTAACAGTTATGGAGCCACCATGGTAAGAGTAGGGCATAGAAGGGGATCATTTATTGATCAATTTTATTCAAAAAGAGAGATATTTTAAGAAATTTTATACAATTTTAGTGGCTATCGAAAGAGAAGAGGCTTTAAGAAAGAAAAATACGCGGCAGTAGAATCAAAACTGTAAATATTAGCTTCTTTAAAAGAGTGTAAAAAAATAAAATTACATGTTCAAAAGCAGCTTTTTTGAAAAAAAATATCATTACTTTTTTTGCTATAAAGGTAAATCGTTTTGCAATTGGCATGAGAGGATCAAATACAAAATGATTTTTTCATGTAAAATTTTGCATTCAGAATCAAAAAACGTTATCCTACACATTATAAGGGAAATAGGTGCGTGAATAAAAATCACAAGAATCATAAATCTTTTATGAATATTCTTGTAAGACTCAAAAGAGTAAAGGGCAAAGAATCTTTTAATCTTTTGTGCCCTATGGTGATAAATCAAAAATCTGATAGAAATAGCTGCTTTATCTTTATAGTGTGGAGCATGTTAGGTAAGCTCTTTGTTTATTATCATCTAAAACAATTTTTATATGCGAGACGTTATTTTAAAAGTGCGTAAAGAGCTCGCATTGAAAAGGATTTTTATCAGAAGAATCATTTAGAATCACATGTTAATTTATATTGTCTCTTGAGAAGAGATAAAGTGAAAAAATCGAGGAAAGTGATAAAAATCAAAAATATTCTTCAATTTTAATGAATCTTAGTGTCTTGGTGGTGAATCCATGAGGGATGGTATTTTTTTGAGAAACATGGTCATAAATGCTAAAACACCAAAGATAATGGTTATGATAAAGAAAATATCACTAAAAGCCATAATCATTGCTTGTATGCGTGCTATATTAAACAATTGAGAAAGAGCAAGAGTGTAGGAATCAAAGGTTTCTGTTTTGAATAATAAAATAAGCTTTGAAAGCATTTCAGTTGCTTGTCTGTTTGCGTGGTTAAGTGTTTCGGCTATTCGTTCATAATGAAAGTCTGTGCGTTTTGTCATAAGAGTGCTGATAATGGCAAGCCCTACAGCACCACCTAGATTCCGTGTGAGATTAAAGAGTCCAGAAGCATTTTGCATTCGTTCTGGTGGAAGTGTTCCCAAGGCAATATTATTAATAGGAACCATACATAACATTACAGAAGCACCACGGAAAACTTGTGGCCAAAAAAGCTGCCAAAAATCCCACTTATCTGTGATAGCGCTAGCCATCCAAGTGCCTATTGCAAAACCAAAAAGTCCTATTGCCATCATTAAACGTGCATCCATTCGTGCTGAAAGGAATCCTGCAAGGGGAGCAGTTAATAACATGACGAATCCTGAAAGAAACAATGTTTCTCCAATCATCAGGGCATCATAATGGCGGATTTGGCTTAAATAGACAGGATAAAGGTACGTGAGTCCATAAAGACCTATTCCCAAAGAAAAGGAAAAAATGGATGCAGCTGAAAAATTAAAATTAGAAAAAGTAGAGAGATCTACAATGGGTTCTTTTGCTGTAAAAGCACGCCAGAAGAATAAGGCTGCAGCAAGAATCATGATAATAAATAAATTCCGAACCAGCTCATCATTCAGCCAATCATGACGTGCGCCCTCTTCTAGTACATACTCTAAAGTTCCTAGAAAAACAGCCATAGAAATGAGCCCCAACCAGTCAAATTTAGCCATGAGAGATGGATTTGCTTTATCAAAATCAATCAACTTCCAAGCGAGAATTGAAATAATAATCCCAAAAGGCACATTAATGAGAAAAAGCCAGTGCCATGATAAGATATGACAGAGATAACCTCCGACCGTTGGACCAATAGTGGGGGCTAATGTTGCGACTAGTCCAACAATAGGGGTAACAATTGGGCGTTTGGAAGGAGGAAAAAGAACATAAGAGGCGACAAAAACACTTGGGATAATTCCTCCACCAATAAAACCTTGCAATGCACGATAGATAATCATCTCTCCAATAGATGTTGCTGTTGCACAAAGAACAGAAGTAATCGTAAACCCGATCGCTGATATGGTGAAGAAAACACGTGTTGAAAGCAATCGTCCTAAGAATCCAGAAAGGGGCAACATGATGACTTCAGCGATGAGATAGGAGGTTTGAACCCATGAAATTTCTTCAGAGCTCGCAGAAAGACCAGCTTGAACTTCGGCTAAAGAGGAGGCAACGATTTGTATATCCAAAATGGCCATGAACATGCCAAAGGCCATAACTATAAAAATCACAATGCTACGGATTTCTATACGCTCTTGAGACTGTATGGGCTTTGGTATTGAAGATGTCATAATAATGAGGTCATTTGCTTGTTATTATAAGAGACTTTTATCTTGTGGCTTTGTACGTGTATCAACTTCTACTGAAACACTCATTCCTGCTCGGATATGTCCGGTCTTTAAGACTTCTTCTGGAATAGAAATACGTACAGGAATGCGTTGGACAATCTTTGTAAAGTTACCGGTAGCGTTTTGTGGAGGAAGAAGAGAAAAAACAGCACCTGTTGCCGGTGAAATAGAAAGCACTGTTCCTGTAAAGACCTCCTTTTTGAAGGCATCAACAGAAATATAAGCCTTTTGTCCCGCATGAATATTTTGCAACTGTGTTTCTTTATAGTTTGCTTCAATATAAAGTGCATGGATGGGGACTAACGCTGCAAGACGTTGGCCATTTACAACAAAATCTCCCGTTTTTGCTGTTAAATTTCCTATGATTCCATCAAATGGCGCGCGTATAATAGTTGAATCAAGATCACGTTGTGCTTTTTCACGTGTGAGCTCTAAACTCTTTGTTTGGCTTTCTGTTTCACTTCGTTGTGCTTCTAGCACTTGGATATTGGCGCGTGCTGCAGCGATTTGTGCATCTGCACGGTTAACATTTGCGATAGCTTGTTCATAAGCTGATTTGGCATCATCAACATCAGATTGAGGGGCATAACGATTGGCTTTCAGTTCTGTTACACGTTTTAAGGTGAGTTGTGCATTGGTTGCTATGGCTGAAGCGGCTGCTTTTTGCGCTTTTGCATCATCTAAAGCACTATGAGCGGCTGTGATTTGTGCATCAATGCGTAGAAGTGTTTTTTTCTGTGTGTCAAGATGCGCTTCTGTTTGATCCAAGGCTATTTGATAATCACCATTGTCTAAGTAAAATAAAACATCGTCCTTTTTTACAACTTGGTTGGCTTTAATGGCAATTTTTTCAATATATCCATTTAATTTAGTCGCAATAGCGGCTATATCTCCTTGCACATAGGCATCTTCAGTAGATAACATATAACGCCATTGCGTTATCCATTTGTAGCTAAACCAAAGCACAAAAAGTGCAAAGACAATAAGAAGGGCTTTGATTACTTTTTTTTGTTTCGTTTTATCGAGATTTTTTGTTGAAAAAATTGTCTCAGATACGGACATGATTTATACTTCCAATATTTATGTTCCAACGAGTATAATAAGTCTATCACTACAGGGTAGGGTGATATACATGCAAGAGCGATAAGAGCTTTTCAAACAAAGGCGATCCCTGGTACATAATGCTAAATATATAAACTTGCAAGTTAGAGATCTTGTTTTCAAGTTAGCGGTCTTATTTTATTGCGCATTTTTTACAAAGACCTCGTACTTCTAGGGTGCTTTTATGTGCTTGGAAGTCAACAGCTTGAACCATCTGTTTTAAACTCGTTACAATCGTTTGATTTTGTATTTCGTTGACTGTGCCACAGTTTTCGCAAATTATAAACGTTGTAAGTTCATGTTGACAGTTTTCAGGGTGTAAACAGACCACAAAGGCATTTACACTTTCAAGACGATGAATACACTTTAACTGTACGAGTTTTTCTAACGCACGATAAACTTGGAGAGGTGCACGAAAACCTTCTTCGCGTAAGTGATTGAGAATCGCATAAGCACTTAAAGGCCCTTTTGCATTTTTTAAAGTGTTTAAAACCAATGTTTGGTTACGCGTCAGTTTAGATGACATTGACACCTTCCTTTTGCTCTTAAGGGAAAGCATAAAGCGTGTAGGCCGTTTATGCAATGGTGATTATAGAATAGGCCCTTTAACATGATACGCGTCGTGATATATAAGAAGGGTTGTAACTGTTGTGAGAGAAGGGAGACTTTGGGATCTGGAAGCCGCCGTGAACATACAATATACTGATTTATAATGATAATTAATCGTTGTTCATATTGAATGAGAATCCCGAATATCGTAAGATTGTCTCATTTCAAATCTGTTTATCTTGAATCAATCAAAACCATTCGCTTGCACGT
>NZ_JBHIQK010000012.1:0-39907 GCF_042196545.1 Bartonella sp. AC70YNML | reverse complement strand
ACATCATCAAAATCTCTTAAGGCTCTAATTCGAGTTAAGAAATGACCATCGATATATTCACAATCATCAATAAATTCGTATTTTTTTGCAGGCTCTTGTTGATTAGCAAGCGCGGTTTCATTTGAAATAGAAGAGATAATGGGGGTGTTGTTTGAATTTGTCATAATTAAAACCTATCTGTTTAAAAGCTTGTTATTGACAGCCCATAAGGGCGCCGGGCGCTAACAAACACGGCAGATAGTCCGTTGCTATGCTTTTCCCTCGCGAAGGGTATTGTATAACATAGCTACACCCGACAAAATCATCATATATGCTAACAAAAGCATAAAAGATAGTCAGTTTTTATAACAGGATTAGGTTTATCGTAACCTATTCGCTATCTGTTTTAGTGTTTGTTAATCACTTGAGTATTTATATAATAAAATACGTATTTATTGTCAAATAATATTTTATCTTTTTTGATATTTTTTCTTATTTTTTAAATACGTTATGTATTGATAATATCTTATGCTTATTAATTGCTTCTTTTATATTTATGTGCTTTTAAAGCTATATTACGGGCTTTGTGAAACGATTGCGTATTTTCTGAATCTATACATTTATAATATTTTAGAAACGCTCTCATTATGCGTATTTTAAACTTTATAACCTATCAATTTTATTGCTAAATGGCTTTTAAGATTTCTGTTAATTTCTTTTAATAACACATTTTAGACTTAATAGCCTTTATAGGGACTGTCTTTATAAACAAATGCTTTCATTTGCATTTTTGCTTTCTCTATAGTTGTTATGTTCTTTATAGCCATGGCATCATTGTTCATGTTCATAAGAGAAATGATAAATAGGATAATTGCGATTTATTGTCTGTTATGAAAACACTTATGAAAACATCTCAATAGAAACTGATCATTATAGAGATGAGCAAAATCCCTTTTAATAAACTTTTGTCATTTTTGTCAGTTCTTTTTAGAACCTATATCATTTTTTTTAAATGATAAAAAATTAAAATCATTATATTTCAATAAGTTAAGTTTTATGAATTTTTCAAAATACAACTTATTAAAACATCCATAACAAATAAATACAACTGTAAATATATATTTGTCAGTTTATGTCAGTACATTGAATCGACAAAAGTGATCATTTAGTGAATGATTAAAACATGTCTTATGAGAGTATGTGATCTTTTAAAGCCTTTCAAAAGAAAGGGATTATAATCATAATAAATGCTATCAAGACCATTATGGTTATGAGTTTTGGAGGTGCTTTTTACGCCCCCCTTTACATATTTTTCAATAAAAAATAAAAATCATTATATTTCAATATGTTATTTTTTATCAATTTTTCAAAAAACAACCTATATCAATAGTACAACCTATAAATTCAACTAATGCTCTATGTTTTGTAAGGGTTTTGGGGGGGTAGAAACATTCAAAACCTATAAGTAATATAAGAAAATGAATATACATAACCCTCTTTAAATAAAGCTTCTGATAACAATAAAGCACTCATTTTAGATTACGGTTTAATCTTTTAAAGGCAATGTAAATAAGAGTATCTAAAAGTGCAAGTTTCTTCTTTTTAAATAACGTATGATAAATTATCCTTTTAAAGATTGTATGTCAGCAATTTATAAAAGGGATATAAGAACCTATAGGTATAAAACCTTATACCCCTTATGAGTTTATCATATCCATTATGTGAGCATGCTTTTAAGTTATTCAGTTTCTCTTATTTTCAATTTTGGTAGGTTCTTAACAATTTTCATTGTCTCTAAACTTATGGAAATAACTCTAGAGGGTAGGCAGGGTTGCCAATGGTTTCAACAGCATAACGATTGGCATCATTAACAATGCCACTCTTTTTATCAGTCTTAACACATTGACGCCCCATAACCCATTCAAGAGCGGATTTACCATTAACGATATACTCACAAGCGTCAAGAGGGATATCTGTTATTGTGATATTGTTATTATAAATAACAGTGGTTTTATCTTTCTCTTTACCTGTTTTTGCGAATTTCATTTCAGTCACGTAATAGAATTTTTCTGGATTAGAGATCTCTGTAACTTTTGGATTACCTTTTTTAAAGGTTACGCGATAAGGTTTTACAGTTTCATAATTCACGTGCAAATGATCCAGTTCACGCCCTGTTACAACAGAGCTCCGTTTTCGTATAAGGGGTTTAAGTCTCTTCAAAAGAATTAAAATGAAGCTTATTAAATCCATTTTGAACGAATTGAGAAAAAATGCAGAAAAATGCTAAAAAAGCCGATAATTTTTTCAAAAGAGTTTTTTAAATGCTGTTTATCCGCAGCCCATGAGAGAGATCAGATCAGCAAAATAGTGAAATTTGCTGTTTATTTTATGGAAAAAAGACAAATGAAGCATGTGCTTTTAAAATATCATAATGATTATTTTGATAGGTTTTATGAGTCACTAAAATAATCTAGTTTGTTAGTTCAATTTACAGACACAAACTGACAAATATATATTATTGATTGTATTTAAGGTTGTATTGTCGATATAGGTTGTATCGTTAAAATACTAACCTATTGAAATATAATGTTTTTAATTTTCTCTCATTTAAAAAAAATAATATAGGAGCTAGAATGAACTGACAAGACTGACAAAACTCTTCTGATAAGGTCACTCAGATCATTTGCTTTTGGAAAAAAGTTCCTTGATGAGAATGCCATAAAAAGAGTTTTGCGTGGTTGTCTTAAAGACTTCAAAAGAGATTTCTTTATTGTTTTATGCTGTTGTTTTTAACCAAAGGATTCCATTCATACCGTCTATCAGGACGCCGACCTAATTCATTCCCCTCTATAGGAAATTCACGAATATAGTTACAACGACATAAAAGCTCTAAAGCTTGCTTAACGGCTCCATTGTCTTTTAAAGATCTCCAACACCGTCTATAGATATCTCTTGCCGTAAAAACATTGGGTAAAAGATCACAGCGCTCTACAATTAATTTTGCACGCTCTGCTGTTAATGTATCATTCGCCGCATAAAGACGTTTTGCATGACTTATCAGATATTCTTCCCAATATAAGGCTCTCTCAAGGGCATCTCTATTGATTTCAAAACGCCCCCCTTCACTCAATTCAAAAATCAATGCAAGGGTTGGTATGGTTTTATTCATTTTCAAAAGATGCGCTTGTAAACTTGATGAGAAATGACCTCCTTTGATTGTTCTTTGAAAATTTTCCCACCATACACGAAACATTTCTTGAGCTTCAGCAGAAAAGCGTATGGTAATAGGGTGTTTTGGTGATCCTAATGGTTTATCATAAAGAGAACGAAAAATTCCTTGATAACTTTCCCATGCCTTTTGATTGGGAGGTCTATCAACCCATAACCGCTCTTTTCGTTCATCGGGCCACACCAGCATTTGAAATCGTTGCAATAAGCCGTCATTATTTGTTCCATGGTGCATTGCTTGAATAATGGGAATAATCCGTGAAGGTTGAATGCCCCCAATAATGGAAATGGTTGCATTGGGAATAAAAATGGTTCCACGTCCTATACGGTCATAGGTGTATGATTTTTTGCCATTAAAAGCTGTTAGATAAAAAGAACGGTCTGATTGATATTCCTTCCGTTCCAAATCGGATAAAAAACCAGATAATTCATCACGAACCAACAAGAGACCACGGGGGTTTTCTTTTAACAATTCCCCAAGCTTTTCGACGGTCACATCGTTGACAATAAGACGTCGTTTATTAAGCGTGTCATCTTCCTCACTTTCTTTATGTTCAAGAGATTGAGAAAGAAGAGCAAGGGCTTGTTCCTCGTCTTGATCTTTGAGTGCTTTGTAGGCTTGTTTTTTCTTTTCTCTTTTGTCTAATTCAATAAGAATATCTTTTGTTTCTTGCTGTTTTTTCTTCTTTAACCATTCTTGATGCCATTCCTCTTGAAAAACATCAAGAGGTGCTAAAGCAGCTTCCATGGTATCTGTTTTCATAGTTGAAGGTTCCCCCACAATGGCACCCCAGAGATTAGGAACAATTTTCCAATTGGCATGTTGTTTTGGAGAAACCCGCACGCCATTTCCAATGACAGCAGACAATCCACATAAAGCAGAAACAGCAACAAAATCGATAGAAGATTGTTGAATATCAGCAACGTCATAAACATAGTTTATTAATGGTGTTGGAAGCAGGAATATTTTAAAAGGCTCGACGGGTAAGAGAGCCGTAGCAATCGGTTGTAATTGCCCCCAACCATTTTGTTGCAAGGCTTGTTCATAAGAAATGGCTTTTAAACAAGTATTTTCGTTTAAAGAGACATTATCGTTATCATTGACGGGAGTATTTTCATTATTGTTTTGTAAATTACTATCTTTCATAGTTTCCCTCTTTTAAGAAAGTAATACGTTATTAAAATCGGTTCCTTTTGGAGCTTGCATCATAAAGACCTCAAAGCCATGGCTATAGGCACGTGCAGCTAGGGTAAAACCTGCTTTACGACCCGCATCATCGCCGTCCATTGCAATTGTCAGACGTCCTTTTGTAGGGGGTAAATTCACACGCATCATGCCACTGGTTGAAAGAGAAGCCCATAAATTAACGGGCTCTGATAACAACCCAGACAGCAGAGACAGCCCCGTTTCAATGCCTTCACAAATGACCAGATGTTTTGGATTGGCTTGGCTTAAATGCACCCCACCACCCGTTACAGATCCCAACATGGCTTTTGCTGGTTTCTGATCTGTTTTGCAGCCATTGTCTTTTAAAAAGGTTCTATGAATGGCAAAGGAACCAGCCCCCTTAACAAGAGCAACCAACGCGGGCAATGTACCCCCAGAGGGGTGTGGACATTTGCTATGAAAACGTAAATCAGCAGGCAAATCACATGTAATACCCCGCATACGTAAATAGGTTTCTGCTAAAGTATTTTTGATTGGTTGGCTTTGTTGCCAAATTGCTTTTGCTCTCTCTGCTTTCTGTTTTGCTCGTTTGAGATCAGCACAAAACTGTTTTGAGAAAGAGAGCGTCTGATCATAAGCTTGTTTTCCAAGCAATCCAATTCTAATAAGCGCTTGTATGATCTCTCTAAAAGAGCAGCCAGCATAACAATAGAGCAATAAACGCCCATCATGTCCATTGGCAAGGGATAAGCTAGGCAGCCTATCATCATGAGCAGGGCAACGGGCTGTTCCATAACGCCCATGCCAAACCCCGCGCAAGGCACGTGTGATACCTTGCGCATTCTTAAAAGAACACATCATTGTAAATCCTATAACGTTGCGTCACAGGACGGATTGTGCTATCTCTAGGGTGATGAGTTTGAGAAAGCCTTGTCCGTCCTTACGTGACAAGGTTTTTTTTATGCCGCGTCACTTTGACGTTGCTGTTTTGCTTGCTCGATGACATTGATAAGATCCGATTGTAACCAACGGGACAAAAAACCAAATTTTAAAGGTTTTGGGAGAGAGCCATTGGTTACATGACGGCGGAATGTTGAGACACTCATATGAAGCAATTTTGCACTTTCACGGTCTGTCAAAAGAATATCATTTTCTGTCATACTAAAATCCTTTCTATCAAAAAATGGTAACAAATCATAACTATTTATTAACCACATTTTGGTTCATTTGGAAAGATGTTTTATTTATAGAAAACAATATTTTATCATACAATTTTTGATGTGATAATTTATGACTCTTATTGAGAAAGAATGAGAGAGAAGAGAGAGAAAGTTATCCACAGATCATGGGGTTATGCACCCCATATCTTAAGATTGACCAGTGACATAAGCCGCCCATTTATCCATATAGACACGGCGCTGTTCTAAATAGTCAGTACGACGATAGGCACGCTCTACTTGTCCTCCTACTGTATGACCTAGGATAGTTTCAGCAACCTCATAAGGGGCATCGGTTGTTTCGGCGAGCCAATCACGTAAACTAGAGCGAAAGCCATGGGGGCAGGCTTCAAGTTTATTTTTTCTCATATACGTAGCCATACACTTCTCACCAAGGGAACCCCGACCTGTTGCAGAAAAAAAGAATTCATTGCGAGAGAGCAGGCGCGCTTGTTTTAAAATATCTAATGCTTCTGTTGATAAGGGCACACGAAATTCTGTTGTAGCATCACGCCTTCCTTTCATATTCTCAGCAGGGATTGTCCATATATCCCCCTCAACTTGATCTTTATGAATATGACACAAAGGATTGGTACGAACCCCTGTAAGAATAAGCAAACGCAAAGCTAAATTCGTCATAGTTGTTTTTTCACAAAGTGTTTTATAAAAAGCCGGCACATCTTTCCAATCCATAGCTGGTCTATTAATAGTTTTATGAAGTTGTTTACCTAAAAGAGCACGTGCTTTTTCTGTTGCTTGTAAATCAACATCCAATCCTAATGCAGCCGCATGTTTGAGACACATATTGAGACGAATAAGAGCTCTATTAGCTGTTGCAGCTTTTGTATGCCAAATAGGGGCAAGCGTATTGCGTATCTCTATTTGCGTAATCTCAGAAACGGGCAGACAGCCTAATTTGGGGAGAATATGAAGTTGTAAAGGCGAAAACCAATCTCCATTTTTACCCTCTCCTTTTAATTCAGCTTTACGAGTTTCAAAAGTGTCTAAAGCAATATCTTTTAAATAATGGAGATTACTTATTGCCTCACGCTTTTGTTTATTGCGTTCTTTAATGGGGTCACGACCCTCACGTAAAACCGAACGCCACCCAGTTGCCAATTCACGGGCTTGTTTTAAAGAAACATCTCTCAAAGCACCCAATCCCATCTCACGACGGCGCCCATGAATGGTATAACGATAAATCCATTGAGCACCTCCATCTTTACGCTTATGAAGAAGCAAGCCGGCACCATCATTATATTTGCCAGCCCCCAATGTTGCGACAGATCTTGCATTAAGACGGTTCATAAGAGCCATTTTTTAATCCTTTCTTATACAAATTTGATCCACACACTCATCCCGCTTCTTATGTGCAAATGAGTGGTTTTGATTGATGCAACATAAACAGATTTGAAATGAGAGAATCTTACGTTATTCGGGACTCTCATTCACTATGAATAACGCTAGATTATCATTATAAATCAATATCTTGTCACTTGGTTAATCGCTTCCTTGGCTTCATTAAACAGTTGGAAAAAACCGGTTGGGAATTGCGCTACGGGTTTGGGCTGTATCTTACCACCTGCCAAAGCGCCATTTTTTAAAACCGTAATACTATCTACTCTGCTCCAACTCTTTACAGCTTCTCTCACATCTTCAAATGCGCCCCGCTCTGCCATTATCCCACCTTTGGATTGGCTGTTGAGGATATGCATTACTTGACTAAAATATTTATTTGCCCATCGTTGAGGGTCTTTTGTCGGTCTTACAACCCCATAAAATTGCCGTTCTATCTTGTCAAAATACCCCGTTATACACTCCCAACCCAATTGACCCGCTGGAACCAAAGGTTGATCAGGGGATTCAAGCAATTTTCTCCCTAAAAAAGCACGTTTTACGACCTTTTTATTGAAAGCTGCCCCTTGGATATCGGGCATCATGCACTGTAACTGCTTAAATTCCTCTTCACTATAATCACGCAATTCACCCGTTTCTAAATCAGGTGCCTTATAATATCGTTTGCTTTCAAACCAACGGCATTCAACGAGTGTGACCATCCGACGACCGTTTTCAACATCAATGCCCTTCTCATCATCGTAAGCTTCAAGATCATTATGATGAATGCCTTCATAGGCAACCCCATCACGCGCCCAATCAGCACTCAGCTCTGTCCAATGGGCTTTGGGAAACATCTGCTTGGCTACTTCCAAGGGCTTGCGGTCTACATACCACATGCGTTGTGCATCGGTTAAATTTGGTTGCACCGCTGCACTATCCCAAACCATTTTTAAAGGATCTAAACGCGTAATAACCGGTTCACCATCTATACTGTTCTCATAATCAAGCCGCGTATCGGTCCACCCCATGCCGCAGATGACAGCGTCTTGGAAAGCATCACTATCTGCATATTCAGCATGTGCCATGTCGCGAAACCATTCCGCTGCTCCTGTAAGCAATTCACTTGGCAATGCCTTGCCTATTTGACGGGGAATGAATTGCACCTCTCGTTTATTGTTACGCTCTGAACCCACAACGGCATTAACCAATGGTGCAATGCGATTAAACGTCATAACGGGGCGGCGTTGCTCTTTTAACGCCGCTAAATCAGCCTCATTCCACTGATCACCATTGTAAAATTGAAAATCCTCCCTTGCATGTTCACGCCATTTGTTCACATGCTCAACATCTTCTTTGTACCAATTCACAAGCTTGCGAAATAAGCCTTCTGTCGACAAATCTGATGCGTTATGTTCTTTTTCTAAATGCTCTTCATCATCCATCATTCTGCCATCCATGACGTGCTCTCATAAGTTTCTCTACCGCTATAAGCTGGTCTCTTCTGTTTCTGCATCGGCTGTTCATACCCCACACACATCAATCCAAAGGCATCTGCACCATGACTGGACCAATCATGCTCGGCGCCTAAACCAATATTACGCTTCTCATCCCATTTCTCATGATACCAATTCAGTGCTTTACGACCCGCTACGGTTGTCTCTTCATTAAACCAAACAGACGGCAAAATACGTCGCACCGCCTCTATACGCATCTTAACCGCCCCTGCCCCTTGATTAGGGATCACTTGCGTTTCAAAACCCGCATCATTTAAAGCGCTCTCAAAACTCACATTGTGCACACGGTCTCTCGTCGCACCATCATGGGGTAACACCATCAATGCCTTCTCATAACCATTTTGACGCAACCAACCGATATGTTCGGATAAAGGCTGTCCCTGAGCTTCGTAATAATCAAGTACTCTGATCTCCCTACCAACAAATTGCGCTATCCATATCGCTGTGGCATCTGCCTTAGCACCCGTACCCCCAATGTCCCAAAAAGCGCGTATCTGCATTAAAGGATCACGAGCAACACGCCCTATCCGCCCCTCCTGCTCGGCTGCCAACATTTCCTTTTGATAATAAGCGCCTTGAACCGCTGTAAGATAATCCCCTTCCCAGATATGTTTATAGGTCTCGGGGCGGTTTCTCAGATCATCAAGTCGTGCTTCATTCAAGATTTTCGGAAACTTCGGATTGTCTGACCAATTGATCTCTACACGCTTAATGGCTTCATTGTCTGAAAAGCGAAACCGCTTCTCAACGGGGGCATTCTCTCGCAACGGGTTCCATGTGACCCATAACTCTGCTCGCCACCCCTCGCCTTCTTCACGCAACGTTGGAATAAGCGTCTGCCAAGCCGTCTCTGTCACGGGCTCTGCCTCATCAACCCAACAAAGCAAGATACGCCCCATCGATTTAATGCTCGCAATATTACGGTCCAGACCAGAAAACTGAAAGGCTATACGACCATCTATCGATTTAATCGACGACTCCCCAACCTTGTAATAGTCCTTTAAAAAGTCGTGCGCTTCAATGGCGCGCTTAATCTCCTCCAATGAACTCTCTGCTAGCGAATTCTGAAACTGACGTGCACAAAGAATGGTCCCCGATATCCCCTGCATACCAAATTGATAGCCTTTTAAAGCAGCCATCAAGGCAAATGATCTTGTCTTTCCAGACCCTCGTCCACCCCACGCCGCTCGTACCAAAGCGTCTCCTGTAAAAATAGGAATGAGTTTTGGTACAATCTTAATCTGTCTTGTCGTCATTCATTGTTAAAGGAGCAATTTCTACACGCCCTATGATCTTAATCGCGCCCCCATCTTCACCCGTCACTTGCAAAGGCAACACCTTCCCAAGCAACGCTAAATAAGCAGCGGGGCATTCCATAGCCTGCTTTTCCAAATAAGAGATCAAACCATCCTTGCCAATTTTATTCCCAGCATTCTCAGCAGCCTTAACCACTGCTTCTTTTAAAATGCGCGTCACTTTATTTGGAACGCCTTTGACACGCCCTTGACCTGCCTTTGGTGGTATACGCTTTTTAATCGGTTGTGGAGCCTGTTCTGTATTTTGTGATGTCATAAAATACACCCTCCAGATAATAAAAAACCCCGCATTTGCGGGGATTTTGAACTGTACATTTCCCTCTCTAGACACAATACGCCTAAGTACAGTAATGTCATTAAATACGATTTGCTACACTTTGTCAACATAAAAATAACACATATTGATAATTTCAAAGGGAATCAGTTAATGATAATTCCAATAAAACCAATTAAAGAGCAATAAACATGACAATCGTATTAATTATCTTATGTATTCTACTATTACTTCCATTTACTGGAATTATACTGGAAGCTTTATGTGCTATAGTTGGTTACGGTATAGGTGCCGCTATGATTGGAGTCCTTATTTTTCTATTAATAATAGGAGCAAAGTTCTTAGGATTTATATATAGCTTGTGTTTAATAATAGCGTTTATGGCATTAATTGCGATTTGTAACATTAAATCAAACGGAAACACATGGGAAGAAGCAATTTCATACAGCACTGCACTATTTTTACCACTGCTTATCTTATGGTTTATTATATGGTATTTCTCTGATAATCGTGATATGTTGGATATATCATCCGTATTGTTTATTACAGCAATAATATGTTCTATTATTGCGATCCCATTCACATTCAATCCTCCAACGAAAGATATTAAAGGCTATCCTGGATTTCTAATTAAAATGTATTGTGTAATACTTATATTTTTTGCGGGTCTTTGTTGGAGCAAAACGACGGCAATAGTAACGGCAATAGTATCAGTAATAATATTGATTGGCTATTTCATTATGATTGCATATTCAGATAATGATAAACCTGATGAAAAAGATGAAAAAAAAGCTTCTAATGAAAATACTTCCTAATAACATTAAGAACGATACGCAATGAATTCACAAGGTGTGGTAGCATTTGATCTTCTATAACGAGGGACTGTAACGCAGCATGAAGATTATACTGTCTATAGAGGCATTGGGCTTCTTTTAGTGCCTCTTGCATGTTTATAAACTGCTCTGTTGCAAATTCTACCCATTTGTCTCTTGCCTTATCATCAGATGATGACGGCATTTCGTCATAAATTGCATTAGGCAAGCCCTTTGCACAAAGGTAATTATTTCTTATCTGTAAGTACTGTTGCGCGGCATCATATTGCTCTTGAGTAATCACGCCTTGCAAACAAAGACGCCCGATATAGGTACCAGAAAGTGGATTTTTTGCCTCCTGTAGCGTTAAACCGAAGCGCTTTGCACGCATTTCTATTGCCAATTTATCAACAGCTTCACGCGGTGTTTTGCAACGTGATATACGTCCATTTGCTTCTCTTAGCTGCCCTGCTATTTTAGGGCGTCCCCTTTTTTTATTTTTTTTCACTTATGTCCTCAGATGTCTGTTTAATATCTTGCCAAATTCTCTCTGATCTTGACCATGAAATTCGATTTAAAAAGAACAATAAAACCACTAAAATGCATATTACAGCAGCAACACCTAACTTAAGTTTTAAGTGACTTTGATCCCAAGAAAGTTTTAAGAGCAGAATGAAAAGTGTACTCAATAAAGCACCCATCACTATACTGTAATAACTCATTGATGTAGATGACATACAATCTCTTAACAGCTCTATATCATTCTCTGTAAGCATATAAACGGGTTCAGATTCTTCTGTACTAACCCTAGACTTCTTTTTACTATCCATTAAAGCACCTTCTGTTTAAAAAGGAACACTGTCATTCATAACGGTATGGGGCGTATCAAGAGGTCTGTAAATGCTTCTGTCATAAGCAGATGACTGATCTTGATTATCATCATTTTTGCCATCTAAAAGCTTTAACTCGCCTTTGTACGGAGGCAATATGACTTCTGTTACATACCGATCAATACCATTTTTATCTTGCCATTTACGGGTTTGTAGTCGCCCCTCGATATAAACTTTGCTGCCTTTGACAAGATATTGATTTATAATGATAATCTAGCATTATTCATATGGAATTAAAGACCAGAATAACGTAAGATTCTCTCATTTCAAATCTGTTTATCTTGAATCAATCAAAACCACTCATTTGCACATAACAAGTGGGATGAGTGTGTGGATCAAATTTGTATAAGAAAGGATTTAAAAATGGCTCTTATGAACCGTCTTAATGCAAGATCTGTCGCAACATTGGGGGCTGGCAAATATAATGATGGTGCCGGCTTGTTACTTCATAAGCGTAAAGATGGTGGTGCTCAATGGATTTACCGTTATACTATTCACGGACGTCGTCGTGAAATGGGATTGGGTGCTTTGAGAGATGTCTCTTTAAAACAAGCACGTGAATTGGCAACTGGGTGGCGTTCGGTTTTACGTGAGGGTCGTGACCCCATTAAAGAACGTGAGAAACAAAAGCGTGAAGCAATAAGCAATCTCCATTATTTAAAAGACATTGCTGTAGATGCTTTTGAAAGTCGGAAAGCTGAATTAAAAAATGATGGTAAGAATGGAAGTTGGTTTTTACCATTACGCCTTCATATTCTCCCCAAATTAGGCTGTCTGCCCGTTTCTGAGATTACCCAAACAGAGATACGCAATACACTTGCCCCTATTTGGCATACAAAAGCTGGAACTGCTTATAGAGCTCTTAATCGTCTTCATCTTTGTCTCAAACATGCGGCTGCATTAGGTTTGGATGTTGATTTACAGGCAACAGAAAAAGCACGCGCTCTCTTAGGTAAACAACGCCATAAAATAAAAAACTTACCTGCAATGGATTGGAGAGATGTGCCGGCTTTTTATAAAACACTTTGTCAAAAAATAACTATGACACAATTGGCTTTGCGTTTGCTTATTCTGACAGGCGTTCGCACAAATCCTTTACGTCATATTCATAAAGACCAGATTGATGGGGATATATGGACTATTCCTGCTGAAAATATGAAAGGAAAGCGTGATGCTACAACAGAATTTCGTGTGCCTTTATCATCTGAAGCATTAGAAATTTTAAAACAAGCGCGCTTGCTTTCTCGTAATGATTTCTTTTTTTCTGCTAAAGGTCGCGGTCCCCTTGCTGAGAAGTGTATGTATCTTTACATGAGAAAAAATAAAATTGAAGCCTGCCCCCATGGTTTTCGCTCTAGTTTACGCGATTGGCTTGCTGAAACAACCGATGCCCCCTATGAGGTCGCTGAAACTATTCTAAGTCATACAGTAGGAGGACAAGTAGAGCGTGCCTATCGTCGTACTGACTATCTAGAACAGCGCCGTGTTTATATGGATAAATGGGCGGCTTATGTCACTGGTCAATCTTAAGATATGGGGTGAATAACCCCATGATCTGTGGATAACTTTCTCTCTCTTCTCTCTCATTCTTTCTCAATAAGAATCATAAATTATCACATCAGAAATTATATGATAAAATATTGTTTTCTATAAATAAAATACCTTCAAAAATGAACCAAAATGTGCTTAATAAATAGGCATGAGTTGTTTCCATTTTTTATTATGAAAGGATTTTATTATGACAGAAAATGATATTCTTTTAACAGACCGTGAAAGTGCAAAATTGCTTCATATGAGTGTCTCAACATTCCGCCGTCATGTTACCAATGGCTCTCTCCCAAAACCCTTAAAATTTGGTTTTTTATCCCGTTGGTTACAATCGGATCTCTTGAATGTAATCGAACAAGCAAAACAGCAACGTCAAAGTGACGCGGCATAAAAAAACCTTGTCACGTAAGGACGGACAAGGCTTTCTCAAACTCATCACCTTAGAGATAGCACAATCCGTCCTATGACACAACGTTATAGGATTTAAAATGATGTGTTCTTTTAAGAATGCGCAAGGTATCACACGTGCCTTGCGTGGTACTTGGCATGGGCGTTATGGAACAGCCCGTTGCCCTGCTCATGATGATAGGCTGCCTAGCTTATCCCTTGCCAATGGACATGATGGGCGTTTATTGCTCTATTGTTATGCTGGCTGCTCTTTTAGAGAGATCATACAAGCGCTTATTAGAATTGGATTGCTTGGAAAACAAGCTTATGATCATACGCTTTCTTTCTCAAAACAGTTTTGTGCTGATCTCAAACAAGCAAAAAGGAAAGCAGAGAAAGCAAAAGTAATTTGGCAACAAAGCCAACCAATCAAAAATACTTTAGCAGAAACCTATTTACGCATGCGTGGGATCACGTGTGATTTGCCTGCTGATTTACGTTTTCATAGCAAATGTCCACACCCCTCTGGAGTTACACTCCCCGCGTTGGTTGCTCTTGTTAAGGGGGCTGGTTCCTTTGCCATTCATAGAACCTTTTTAAAAGACAATGGCTGCAAAACAGATCAAAAACCAGCCAAAGCTATGTTGGGATCTGTCACGGGTGGTGCTGTGCATTTAAGCCAAGACAATCCAAAACATCTGGTCATTTGTGAGGGCATTGAAACCGGTCTGGCTCTACTGTCTGGGTTGTTAACAGAGCCCGTTGATTTATGGGCGTCCCTTTCAACTCATGGCATGATGCATGTGAATTTACCCAAAACCAAAGCCCGTCTGACAATTGCAATGGATGGCAATGATGCGGGGCGTAAAGCAGGTTTTACCCTCGCTGCACGTGCCTATAGACAAGGCTTTGAGGTTTTTATCATGCAAGCCCCCTACGGTCTAGATTTCAATGATGTTTTGATACTAAAAGGTATAAATAAATGAGAGAGAATAAAAACAATATTATAGATACCAACAATCAAAATGTTTCATGCAATGATAACGATAATGGCTCTTTAAATGATAAGACTTGTTTAGAAGCCATTCCTTATAAACAAGCATTGCAACAAAACGGTTGGGGGGAATTAAAACCACTTGAATATACTCTCTTACCCGTCGAGTCTTTTCATGCTGCGCAAATGCCTTTAACTTTAAGTCGCTATATTTATGACGTTGCTGACCGTCAACAAGCGCCTCTCGATTTTGTGGCTGTCGCTGCTTTGTGTGGCTTGGCTGCTCTCATCGGCAATGGCGTGCGGATTGCTCCAAAACAACATGATGATTGGAAGATTGTCCCTAATCTCTGGGGCGCTCTTATTGGTCAACCTTCAACCATGAAAACACCTACCATGCAAGCCGCTTTAACTCCCATCACTTGCCTTCAAAAGAAATGGTATAAAGACTGGCTAAAGCAGAAAGAGAGACAAGAAATTGAAGAGATACTTGAAACTTTAGACAAGTCTGAAAAGAAAAAACAAGCCCATAAAGCAATAAAAAAAAGAGATCTTGAAACAGCCCATGCTCTTTTGTCTGAAACCCTCTCTAAAGACAATGCGCGTGATGAGGATGTCTCTCGTTTTATTGTCAATGATGTGACCGTTGAAAAGCTTGGGGAACTTTTAAAAGAAAACCCCCGTGGTCTCTTGATGGTGCGTGATGAATTATCCGGTTTCTTAACAGATATGGAACGAAAGGAATATCAAACAGACCGTTCCTTTTATTTGGAAGCTTTTAATGGAGATGGTCAATTTACTTACGACCGGATTGGGCGGGGAACCATTTTTATTCCCAATGCAACCGTCTCTATTATAGGGGGCATTCAACCCTCTCGCATTCTGCCCTTTATACGCAATGTTTTATATGGCAAAGGCAATGATGGTTTCTTACAACGCTTTCAAATGCTTGTCTTTCCCGATGAACGACAAGAGCAGTTATGGGTTGATAGACCTCCCAATCAAAAGGCATGGGAAAGTTATCAAGGGGTTTTTCGTTCTCTTTATGATAAACCATTAGGATCACCAAAATATCCGATAACCATACGCTTTTCTGCCGAAGCCCAAGAAATGTTTCGTGAATGGTGGGAAGATTTTCAGAAAAGAATAAAGAATGGTCATTTCTCTGCAAGTTTAAAAGCACATCTTTTGAAAATGAATCAAACCATACCAACCCTTGCGTTGATTTTTGAACTGGTTGAGGGTGGTCGTTTTGAAATCAATAGAGATGCCCTTGAAAGAGCTTTGTATTGGGAAAAATATTTGTTAAGTCATGTCAAAAGGCTTTATGCGGCGGCGGATAGCTTAGCAACAGAGGGGGCAAAATTAATTGTCGAACGTTGTGATTGTTTACCCGATGTTTTTACAACAAGGGATATCTATAGACGCTGTTGGCGTTCTTTAAAAAACAAAGAAGCTGTGAAGCAAGCTTTAGAGCTTTTATGCTGTTCTAATCATCTTCGAAAAAAGTTTATAACACATCAGACAAGTGGACACCCTAGCACTTATTATGAATGGAATCCTTTAGTCAAAAACAGCAGCATAAAACAATAAAGAAACTTTTTTTAAAAACTTTCTACTCAAAGAGGCAAAACTCTTTTTAATGGCATTCTTATCAAGGAATTTTTCTCCAAAGATAATAATCTGAGTGACCTTATAGGAAGAGTTTTGTCAGTGTTGTCAGTTCTGTCAGTTCCTTTTAGACCCTCTATTATTTTTTTAATGAGAAAAATTAAAAACATTATATTTCAATAGGTTAATATCTTTAAAACATAACTCATATCAAGAGTACAGTCTTTAAAGATAACCAATGATGTGAATTGATTAAAACTTGTCAGTTATGTGTCAGTAAATTGAACTGACAAAAGTGATTATTTTAGTGCTTCGTAAAACACTTCAAAATACTCATTATGATATTTTATGTACATAGTTCATTTGTCTTGATGAATACGTGAAACGAATAGCAGATTTCACTACTTTGCTGATCTACTCCATGTCATGGACTGTGGATAAACAACCTTTAAAACCCCTTTTGAAAAAAATATCGGCTTTTTTTAGCAGTTTTTTCCCATTTTATCGTTATTTGCCTTAAATGCATTTAATTGAATTCGTTTTGATTCTTTTGATGGTTATTGATCATCTCATAAGGCAAGGGATTTTTATTACAATATGCTGCAATCTATTAAGTATGATAACAAACACGTTACTTTGCGCTCTCTGTTGGAATATTATCGTCAACGAGCTAAATCACCCCGTGAATTAGGAACCATGTTTGAAAACCTTGTCATGGCTTATTTGAGTGAAGACCCTCTTCAAAAGCAAGAATATGAAAAGGTTCAAACTTATTTGGAATGGGCGCAAGAGCATGGAGAAAATGGAACTGATATTGGGATTGATTTGGTCGCTACAATCCGTGATGAAGGAGGCTATGCGGCTATTCAATGTAAATGCTATGATGCTTCTCACATAATTAAAAAAGAAGATATTGATAGTTTTATTGCTGCCTCGGGCAAAAAGATCTTCACCCGTCGCATACTGGTTGATAGCACCGAAACAGATTGGAGTGACAATGTTGAACTGACTTGTGAAGGACAAGAGGTTCGTATTCAACGGATTAATCTATTTGATTTGGAAAGCAGTCAAATCGATTGGGGGGCTTATAAAGAACAAGGACAAGCTGTTCTTAAAGAGAAACCGAAGAAAAAGCTTTTAGATCATCAGAAAGAAGCCCTTGAGAAAGTCTGTGAAGGTTTACAAGAAGCAGACCGTGGCAAGCTCATTATGGCATGTGGAACGGGGAAGACTTTTACAAGTCTTAAGATAGCAGAAACCATAGCAGGTCAAGGCAAGCGGGTATTGTTTCTGGTGCCCTCTCTCGCTCTTATCTCTCAAACAATTCGTGAATGGACAGAAGATACAGAAGTGCCTTTACGCTCCTTTGCCGTGTGTTCGGATACACAAGTGGGTAAGCGTCGTAAGAATAATAAAAATGATGCTCTTGAATTTGATAGCTCTGATCTTGCCTTGCCTGCAACAACGGATGCAAAAGAACTGGCTAGCAAAGCGGGTAAGGTTTCACATGATCTGATGACCGTGGTGTTTTCTACTTACCATTCAATCCAAGTGATTTCGGATGCGCAAAAAAAGTATGATTTATCCGAATTTGATCTGATCATTTGCGATGAAGCCCATAGAACCACTGGGGCTTCATTGGGAACTGACGACAATGAATCTGATTTTATCAAGGTTCACGATAACAGCATCATTCAAGGCAAAAAACGTCTGTATATGACAGCAACGCCTAAGATCTTTACTGATGATGCCAAAAAGAAAGCCGATGAGATCAATGCTGTTCTAGCGTCTATGGATGATGAAGAGCTCTATGGAAAAGAGCTTTATACCTATACTTTCTCAAAAGCCGTTCAGAATGAATTGCTTGCACCTTATAAGATTATTGTTTTGGGGATTAATGAAGAGGAAGTGAGTCAATCCATTCAACATCTGATGACCGATGAGAATTATGAACTTATCCTTGATGATAAAACCAAGATCATAGGCTGTTATCAAGCCCTTGCTAAAATAGATCTAAAAGTTGATTTAAATGATGACCCTAATCCCATGCGGCGGGCTTTGGCTTTTTGCAAAGATATCAAAACTTCTGAACGTATCCGTGATACCTTCAATTCTGAAGAAATACAGAAAGAATTATTTAATCTTCATAAGGTCTATAAAGATACCCCGCCGCTTCACTGTACCTTTGATCATATTGATGGAACCCAAAGTGCCAAAACGCGTCATAAAGCCCTTGATTGGCTTAAGGAAGATGCGGGGGAAAATACGTGTCGTGTGCTAACCAATGTACGCTGTCTTTCTGAGGGTGTTGATGTTCCTGCTCTTGATGCGATCATGTTTTTACACCCGCGGAAAAGTTATGTGGATATCATACAGGCGGTGGGGCGTATCATGCGGCGTGCACGAGGTAAAAGGAGAGGCTACATCATTTTACCCGTTGGGGTACCGGCTGGGGTTTCTGCTGAACAGGCTTTAAAATACAACAAAAGATACAAGGTGGTCTGGCAAGTGATCAATGCTTTGCTTGCTCATGATGAGAATTTTGAAATCACCCTTAACCAGATGATTTTAGGTCAAGACGTTAGTGATGTTTTGGAGATTGGCGCTTTAAAGAGCATGACCGCGGTTGAGGATAAACTCCATATCCATGAAAAATCAGAACATATGGGGCTTGAGATTGGAAAAGCCGCTCATGAACCACAAATTATTCATAGCGTAACAGGAAGATTACCTTTTTATAAAGAGTTTCCCAATGCTTTGAAAACCCTTCTTGCGAAGAAATTTGCTATTGCGGATTATTGGGAAAATTGGGCGGGCAATGTTGCTGAGATTGCTCAAAATCATATCACCCATCTTCAAAACCTGCTTGCTGATGAAAACAGTGAAGCCTTTCATGCTTTTGATGCCTTTCATAAGGAATTAAAGAACAATTTAAACAGTGAAATAAAACAGGAGGAAGCCATTGAGATGTTAGCACAACATCTTGTCACGCGTCCCGTGTTTGAAGCTTTGTTTGAGGGCAATGAATTTGTGCAAAACAATGCCATTTCGCAAGCAATGGAAAAAATCTTAACAGAACTTGATAAAACCAATATCGAGGAAGAATCCAAGGAATTACAAGAGTTTTATAACAGTGTAAGGCTTCGTGCTTCTGGGATTACTTCGCCCCAAGCAAGGCAAAATCTTATTATTACGCTTTATGAAAGCTTTTTTGCCAAGGCATTTAAGAAAACCACGGATAGGCTTGGGATTGTTTATACACCCGTTGAGGTTGTTGATTTTATCATTCATTCTGTTGATGATGTGTTGCGTAACGAATTTGGAAAAAGCTTGGGGTCACGGGGTGTCTCTATTCTTGACCCTTTCACTGGAACGGGGACCTTTATCACGCGGCTATTACAATCTAAACTGATCAAACCAGAGGATATGGAATATAAGTTCCGAAATGATATCCATGCCAATGAGATTGTCTTACTCGCTTATTACATAGCAGCGATTAACATTGAATCGACTTATCATAGTATCATGAAAGGTGATTACATTCCCTTTAAGCATATTGGCTTAACCGATACATTCCGGATGCTTGAAGAGAAGAACCTGCTACAGGAATTATTCAAAGAAAACAGTGAATATTTAGAACATCAAAAGAAACTAGATATCGAAGTTATCTTTGGTAACCCCCCTTATTCTATAGGACAAAAAAGTGCTAATGATAATGCAAAAAATACCCCTTATCCAATTTTAGATAAACGGATCAGTGAAACTTATGCTGCTCAATCTAAAGCAAGTAATATACGAGCGCTTTATGACAGCTATATCCGTGCTATTCGCTGGGCTAGTGACCGTATAAAAGACTGTGGTGTTATTGGTTTTGTTACAAATGGAAGTTTTTTAGATGCAAATTCTATGACGAGTTTAAGAAAGTGTTTTGTTAAGGAATTTAGCAGTATTTATGTGCTCAATTTGCGAGGAGATATTCGCAAAAATATGACGAATAAAGAGGCTTCTCAAGAAGGACAAAATATTTTTGGGAGTGGTAGTATGGCTGGTATTGCCGTGACCTTATTTATTAAAAATCCCAATGCTTCTGGAGGGTGTAAAATTTACTATCATGATATTGGTAATAATCTTACAACAAAAGAAAAGCTCACAGCTCTTGAGTATTTTTCTAGTATTGGTGGCATCACACGTGAACAAGGCTGGCAACTCATTACACCAGATAAACATGGTGATTGGCTTGGTCAACGCGATGACAGTTTCAAGACATTCCTAGCTCTAGGTATTAAAAAAGGGCATGATAAAAAGCTCTTTGAGACTTTTTCGTGTGGTATACAGACTAATCGTGATGCTTGGGCATACAATTCAAGTCGTGAAACTCTCGCGAAGAATATGAGTAATATGATTGCTTTTTACAATAGTGAAGTGGAGCATTTTAATGGTGCTTATACACATAATGACGGTAAAACACGTACTAAAACTGTAGACAATTTTGTTAATGCTGATGAAAGAAAAATAAGTTGGAGTCGCGCTCTTAAACAAGAATTAATAAGAGGAAAAATCTTTGAACTTGAAGATAGATGCCTTATTCAAAGCCTTTATCGTCCTTTTACGAAACAATGGCTCTATTATAATCGCGCCTTTAATGAAATGGTTTATAAAATGCCGCATATATTTCCGATAGGACGAGCGATTGAAAATAGAATAATACAAGTTACTGGTACAGGTTCACGAAGTGATTTTTCTGTACTTATGACTAATAATATACCTGATCTTAATATGATAGATGGTGGTAGCCAATGCTTTCCAAGGTATCTTTATGAGGATATTGAATCTTTAGAGGATAAAGATAATAACCAATCCCATTTATTTACAAACTCTACAGAAGCAAACGCAACAGCTAATTTACAGAGGCGTGATGCCATTACTGATGAAGGATTAGCACATTTTAAAGCTGCTTATCCTAATGAAACCATAACAAAAGATGATTTGTTCTATTATGTTTATGGGATTTTGCATTCGGAAGATTATCGAGCCCGTTATGCTGATAACCTTTCTAAAGAATTGCCTCGTATTCCTTGTGTAAAAACTGCTGAAGATTTTTGGAAATTTGTGACAGCAGGGTGTGAATTGGGTCATTTGCACGTGAATTATGAAGATGTAGAACCTTATCCAGTCACATTTAAAAAGGGTAATCCAAAACAGACAGAGATCTCTAATCCCGAAAAATTTTATTATGTAACTGAAATGAAATTCGCAAAAGCAGTTAAAGAGAAAGGCAAATCCGAAAAGGATAAATCGACTGTTATTTATAACAGCAATATCACAATGACTGATATCCCTCTTGAAGCTTATAAGTATATCGTCAATGGAAAGCCTGCTCTTGAATGGATTATGGGGCGTCAATGCGTTAAGACTGATAAAAAGAGTGGTATTGTTAATGATGCTAATCGCTATGCTGTTGAAACCGTTGGCAACCCTGCTTATCCATTGGAATTGTTTCAAAGGGTTATTACTGTAAGTCTAGAAACAATGAAAATCGTAAAAAACTTACCAAAATTAGAAATAAGAGAAACTGAATAACTTATAAAGCATGCTCACATAATGGGTATGATAAGCTCATAAGGGGTATAGAGCTTATAACCATAATCTATACCTCTCTCTTGTTAAGTTGATTAGATACAATCTTTAAAAGGATAATTTATCATGCGTTATTCTAAAAAGAAGAAACTTGCACTTTTAGATACTCTTATTTGGATTGCTTTAAGACTTTTAAGAAATCCCATCTTAAAGTGAATTAGATTTTTTTACATTGCCTTTAAGAGGTTATACCGTAATCTAAAATGAGTGCTTTATTGTTTTCAAAAGCTTTGTTTAAAGAGAGTTATGTATATTCATTTTCTTATATTACTTATAGGTTTTGAAGGTTTCTCAAACCCTCAAAATACCTTCAAAACCCCTTTTTATATATATTACAGATTGTATTTACGTGTTGTGTGTAATATAGGTTGTTTATTTAAAGCATTAACATATTGAAATATAATAACTTTTATTTTTTGATTGAAAAATAATATATAAAGGGGCGTAAAAGGAACCCTCAAAATACTCAAAATCTTCAAAACTAACAACCATAAGGATCTTGATAGCATTTCTTATGAGTTACAAACTATCTTTTGAAAGGCTTTAAAGGATCATATGCTTTTCATAAAGCACATTTTAATCATTCACTAAAATCATAAGATTCGTCTGTTAAATAAACAGACATAACCGATAAAATAGACAATAATCCATTAAAAGAGATTTTGATCATCTATGGAATAATTTTATAGATCTTTTTTTATAGGTTGTTTCCTTAAAATCTTGCACCAAAACCATGATCAGAGCCATACCACTGTTGAGTTTCTCAACTATGATCAAGGCTTTGGACCGCGCCTTATTTTCTAAATTTTTTGAAATCTTTTTGATATTTTTTAGGTGCTATTTCTTGTCTTTTTTTCCGATAAAATTGACTATTTTCTCTTTCCACGAGCGGGATTGCTCCTTGCTGATAACCTCTTGTTGATCATCAAACTTTTCTGCCACCCGTTCAATCAAAGCGTAGCTCACTTGCTTCACCTTTGCTACTTCTTTGGCTAAAGCTAATGCACGTTCAAGGTGGGTTTTGTTGATGCTCTCGTCAAAGCCTAGGTGATCACCTGCCGTAAAGCTTTGCTGATAAGATTGTAAGGTCTCAATATTGCCCAATAAGGCAAGAGCGCCAAGATGAAGCAAAGCATAATCCGTATCATCTGCTTTAGACGTTGCATCCCGTTGCCAAGGAGCAGTGCCATAATCAGAGCGAAGTCTTTTAGAAAGGTCAATGTCTTTGACTGACCATTCTAGCGCATCATCAAGTGCTTGCTTTAAGCGATCCGCAGTGACTTCTGGTTCAAAGATTTCTAACCCCTTTGCTTCAAAATTAAGCTGTATATCTGGGATATCTTCCGTGTGGGTAGGATCAATGAATTTACAAGCAGCGGAAAGAATACCCGTGCTAATCAAAAAGGCGCTATCAAATTGTGGGTAATCTTTGGCAATTTCGTCGTTATAAAGAATGTCTACTTCACGATCAGCCAATTGATAGCTTGCCATATGGTCATTCTCATTGATTTTCTCAGTTGACCAACCTAAGCTTTTTAAAAGTTCATGAGCACTTTCCATGGTCAATGGAGCATCTTTGTCATCCCTTTCCTCTACTTCCTCTGTCGGCTCACCTGCAACAGTTTTGGAAGCATCAGATGCCGTTTGCGGATCCAAGCTTAAAATCGGAGCATTTTTGGGAAAACCCGTTCGATAACCCCGTGCAAGAGTGAGGAGATTATCAACTCTATATTTTGAGATTTCTTCCACAAAACCTAAAGGATTTCCCTTTCTAAAACTCTCCTTATAAGATTTGAGCTTTTCAACATCCCCAATTAAAACAAGCGCAATGAGGTGACGCGCTACAAGATCAAGTTCACTGTCTGGAGACAAAGCTGCATAATCATAGATAATTTGATTGATATTTTGTCTATCTGCCCACTCAAGAATGTCCGCACAAATCTGCTTTAGCTTGCCTTCATCCAATTCAGTAGTAGAAACTGTATAAACTTCTTCTGCTTCTTTGAGGGCTATATATTGAGGCATATTATAGAAAATCTCTCTATAAGCAGTAGAGAAGGCAAGTGTTGAAAGAGAAGCCTTAAATGCAACAATCGGCTCTTCTTCATTACTTTGAAGGTTATACATTATATTGATGATACGGTCTTTACTTATAAAATAAGCATTGCGATCATAGTTTTTATCACGATAAACTGTCCAACCTATTTCTTTTAATTGCTCTGCAACTTTATTGAAAGTAATCAAAACTTGTGGACTAAGATGACCTTCTGCTGCCTCTCGCTCATTAAGGATTTTCAGATGTCTTTCAGCAAATTCAAGAGCGTGATTAACATACTCCTCCAGTTCTTCATCAAGATTTTGCAAATGCTCAGGTAGCTTACCCTCTACGATAGAATCTTGATAGGATTTTAGGACATCAATTTAACCTGTCAATGCTAAACAAGCTAAATGCCAAGGAATATCTGGATAATAGCTATATTCTTGAAAAAGCGTTTTGTTTTCTACCGCCATTTCTAAATCTTGAGCACGTGCCCACTGTATTACTCGCTCAGAAATTTTGATAAGCTCTTGTTCATTAACCATTTCTACACAAACATCAATACAATTATCAATGCCACTATAAATGCCTCCTCCAATCGTCTGAAAAGGCTTATAAATAGTTCTAAACGACCTGGGTTTATCTTCTCTATCATAGTGAATATAATTGCAAGCCAGAGAAATCGCTTCTGTAGATGTATCTGCCTCAATATGGACATTGTGCTTATCCTTAAGATACCCTAAGCCAAAATTAAGCACAACAAAGCGGTCAGGCAAAGCCAACCACATTTTTCCAGGATCCATAGCAAACCATCCTTGAGTTTTGAAAATACGGCTTGCCGCAGTGATGCTCATCAGCTTTTTTCTAGGTTTTTTACGCGCCAAAACATCATCCAATTCCCCATTTTTATAGGCTTGTGCAAAAAGAAGAACGCGATCATACCGCGTCGTTATTTGATAATCAGAAAATTCTGGTATATGTAATTGAGATGTAGATTTGTAACCTTTTAAAGCCTCTATATCACCAAGCAAAGCCTTTGCAACAAGAGAGTGATCAGCAGCTTCCTCACGTAATTTTTGTTCAATATCCTGTGCATGCGCCCATGCAAATACTCTGTTTAAAGCTTCCTTAATATGGCTTTCTGACAGATGTGAAGCTGTAACATCGAAATCCTCTTTCGCAGAAAACAGCGTATCTTCATACTTATCCTGTGATACTTCACCACTAGCATATTCGCAAGCAAGGCAATAAGGAGCAGTGGTAAGATCAGCTGATAACCGAATTTTTCCCCATCCTCTCCATAATCTACAACATCATAACTAATGCCTACAATGCGATCGGGAAGATGATAATAAGCAAATGTATCTCCAACTTCATCGCGATATGGCTCCCAACAAAGCTTTTTTAATATCTCTGTTACATCTTTGGTTTGCATCATCATTCCCCCAACATAATCCGTAATTCTTTTACATAAAAATTACTTGTGTAATACTGAGGCTCTTTAGAAAGGCTAAATATTGCCTCACCATCAATTTCCCTTCCTCCATAGTTTTTTCCAAAAACGCTTGTAAAAAGGGATAGGTTGCGGACTAGGAGTGTTCTCAGTCTTTTCAATCGGTTGATCACCATCAGGTATCTCAACCCCCGCATGTACTTTAATTCTTTTGCAAAGAAATTCATAAAAATTTCTAGCATAATATTCGCAATCGCCTAATGGAAGCATGACATAGAGTGGGCATTCACCATCCCGAAACTGTGTATAATCAAAGTAAAAGGTTTCATCAAGATCATAACTCACGACAAGCTGTTCTGGTGTCGCAAAACCATGTTTTCTATAATAATTTAAGTTTTGGTGAACTATATCATCAAAAGGAACACCTATATGATGCTTATAAAGGCTAAAGATTTCTTCACCAGCAATATCCCCACCTTTATAATGTTTCAAAAAACTCTTGTAAGAAGATGTAAACTTCAAACCAAGAGCTTTCTCTGCTTTTTCAATCACAAGATCATCAACTGCATTCTCATCAGAACAAAAATTAACAATATCACCTTCATATTTATCAACTAATTGTATAACATCATCTAAGGTATAGGTTTTCATCGATTATTTCTCCAAACTTCTTTTTTCTCTTTTCATCAACCGTAGAGCATTATTGCCGATGCTCCTGTCCCCATCCGTCAAAATCTATCCCTATGATACCCCATCTCATATCAATTATTCCTCCTAAATTACTGTTTTTTTGTTCTCTATACCCTTTAGCCCGTTCCTTCCAATATTCCTCTCTCCACTTATCAAACTTTTTTCTCTCTATAAGTGATTGATGTTTTTGAGGATTATTATGAATCACAGAAGTATATTTTTTATGAGATTCATGACTCATTTCTGCTATGGGTCCCTCATGCGTTTGCTTTAGGTGATGCAACTCAACAGGTTGACCATCAAAACCTATAGGTGCTCTTCCTGCTTCCATTCTCTCAACATTGGTACCCCATACGTCTTTTTTATTCACTGTCCATTTAACAATTTGGTTAGGATCAAACAAATCGTCTCTCTGATAGACTTTGTTAGTCTGACCAAATTTGCTATCGGTAAATTTAGTGGGCTTCTCTTTTAACCAATTCTTTTTTTCTTGAGCAGCAAGTTTGGTCAGTTCTTTCCTAGCAGCTAGTTTGTCAGGATCTCCCTGAGCTGCAAGCTCTGCAAGATTTTTCTTGGAAGCGAATTGGACAAAATCTTTCCTAGCATTGAACTTGATCACAGCCTTTTCGCCAAGCTTTATGGCTCCCTTGGCTGCTCCAGCGCCTCCAACAAAGTTTTCTAACACTCCGGCTGATAATCTTCCAGTTTCAAAACCAGCATTAAAAGCTCCGTTAACTTCCGCTTTTTCAAGATTCTCTTTTACGTAATCTATATCCCCTATAAAGGAATCCTCAACACCTCCCCAGAATTGACCAGCACCTTCCCAGACATCATCAATCACATGTCCACTCACGACCCAAGACGCTCCTGTTCCAATGTCTTTAACACTCTTTTCAACGCCCCCCCGTGGATTGCTAGCAAATATTATCATTTGTAACATCATGTTCTTCACAGCGCCATCAGCTAACTCGTATAGCTTGATTGGTATATCGGCAATGAGACCAGTCATAATTCCTGTCGAAAAAGTTCTATCTTGTTGTTCATCAATCTCGAACCATTTTTCGTTAACATCTCTTCGACACTGATCATCAGGGCACTCTTCTAACTCTTTCTTCATCTGAGCGCGTTGTGCACTCCCCAAAAAGTTATTTGCAGCGGCATTACCAGCGGCATCGGCGCCAGCATCAACATCGCCACCGGCAAGGGCAGCAGCAACGCCCCCCGCAGCCCGTGCGACATCAATGGTGTGATCCCTAAAGTCAGCAAACTGCGCATCAATCTTTGCGTTTATACGCGCTTCCTCTTCCGCAGTTGGGGTGCGACCGTTTAGATCTCCCATTTCCTCTTTCACAATGCCTTGCACCCACAATTGAAACTGGAGCATAGCAGTGGCTTCGCCCACAGCACCCCCCACAGCACCGGCAGAGCAAGCACCGCTCGCAACAGCGCCTTTTAAGCAGCCAAGACCGGCGTGAGCAACGATCTGCGTGACCGTGTCTATTTTGCCTTCAGCCTTGGCGGTACCGATTTCTTCCGCCAACGATTTGCCAACCGTATCAGACAGGGCGATGCGCAGATTGTTAAAAAAGTTCTTGTCAAGAGAACCACCCTCAAGAGCCGTTTGCACGCCTGTGCCAATGGCGGCTTTGATCAGGTTCTTTTCCGCTTCACTGGCGATACGATCGACAAAAGGAGCGGTTTTTGGCAAAGATTGTCCAACACCTGCCATTTCCGTTATTTGGCTGGTTAAGCCCGCCGTTAACATCGACGAGACAATGCTGAGAACATTCTTTGAAGAGCCAAGCTCATGCAAGGCGCCGGCAATATTGCCGCGATTATTGACAAGAGCCACAGCGCTTTTGTTAATCAGCGCTTGGACACCTGCCTGTATCGCCGCATTCATGGCAGTGCTCGAGCCAAGCCCCAAAGCACCGGTAATGGCACTGGCAGCGCCCGAGGCTGCTCCACCCGTAACCGCCGTGACAGCCAAGGCCACGATAGCAGCGCCAGCTTCTGTCAGCCCTTGGGCTTTATAATCCCAGTCTTTAAATTCAGCTTTCACTGCTTGCCAATCAACTTGCTTGGATAATTCTGGATCATCACGCAGTTGCTTAATCCATGCCATGCCTGGGGAGCGAGATAATTGTTCAAGAGATTTGTCTAAATCACCGGTTGCCTCATATTCAACAACAAAGCCATCGCCCGCATCAAGCTTTATGCCACCCTTAGCATCTATGGTGACATGCTCGATGGTCTCCTTCAGATAGCCTTTGTCCCTCTCATTCCACCACACAAGGTTTTCATTACGCTGATAAACATCCTTAAAATCTTGATCCTTGTTGGTCAGAAACTTGATTTTTCCCTTATCTGATGCCAAATGCGTCTGACCACCACTTTTTGCCCCTATGGCATCAAGTGTGAGATCCCCATTTTGCGCATGCATGGAGAGGTTGCCCTCTGTTTCTATCGTGGTTTTGTTTGTAGTAACTTCTGTTGACTGTTGACGAAACTTATTCTTTTGCTTCGATTTGTCGCCTTCTTTGCCCCTCAGATCCAAATCAAAACTGTTAAAATCTTGCTCTGAAATCGCGTTGAGAGCACCACCACTGGTGAAATCCCCATTGCCCTTGGCTTTAAACTTTCCCCCAAGGTTAAGATCACCACCTGTGACAATGGTCAAATCTCCATCACTGTTGACTTCTGCCAAACGGTGCTCACTGCTTTGGGCGTTATAATGCCCTTTTTCCAATGTCTGCTTATGGTCACTCTCTAGCACTAATGAACCAAACGTAGCAGAGCCATCAACAATGACCGTCATCGGTCCACCACTGCTCCATTGGCCACCAGTCATGCTTAAATCGCCAAGGGAGTGAATGTTTAAATCCTGTATAGAAATGATTTGAGCCTGCTGTCCGATCCGATCAACAAAACCATATTCATTCGTGTCACGGATTTTTGCAGTACCATCAATGATTGTCTTCGCATTGAGGGTGATGATATTCCCCAAGATAACCCCTGACGAATTGGCTAAAAGATCGCCACTGCTGAGATCGACAGCACCGCTGCCAAGCAAAAAACCACCATCATTAAACAAAGTTTGCGTAGTCGAAACATGCAATGCACCATTACTTGATATGGTGCCGCTATTGGCAAAACGGTCCGTCTCTATAGTAACGCCATTGCCTTTCAAACGTGCACTGGCAAGGTTTCCTTGCTGCGTTTTTGCCCCATAAACATCTTGTGCTAAAGAAGTGTTTGGTGCCAAATAAACGTGGGGTACCAAGACCTCTTGTCCATCGACAAGGTGGGTCTCAAGCCAGATCATATCCTTTTTGATCCCAGAAATCTGCTGAGGTGTTAATGGCTTGCCTAGCTCTAACTCCAAGGGATCTTGCTGCTCCACAGCATTGTCATAAAGCCTTTGCATTTGAGCATTGGGATCTTCAACATCAAGAAGAGTGCGATTGCCTGTCAGCTCAAAGATTTGCTCACCCACCAGACGATATTCAAAATAAGCATCCCCCAACTTTTTAAACACGTGCTCAGGCTTATAATTACCAATCTTTTTTAAGTAATAGTCCGATCCTAAAAATTTACTTGGGTTGATAAAATCTGGACGCGTCTCAACTAAAAACGGCACATCCGGTGATTGGGTCTGAGCCAATTCTGTCTTAACAGAGTTAAGCCCGTCTTGCGTTGGCACCTGTATGGATTCTGGTGCGGGTGTTTGGATACTTGGTGCAAAAAGCCCTTTGTGCCCTTTCAAACCATTGATAATCCCATCTAATCGATCATCACTAATCAGTGGTTTGGAACCGTCAAAATCGGTGTTTTTAACACCAGCCAAACCTTTCTCGCCAGAGCTTAAGCCAACTTGCTCAACCCCTTCACGCACCGCATGATTGTCAATAGTGCCTGTCAACTTGGCATCAAGCGTGCCACCAGCTTCAATCGTGCCATAAACAGCATCATAAGTGCGGACGGTTGTTTTGGTATCAGTAGTACTGCCATAATATGTTATGCCTGTAATACTACACCCTCCTAATACTGTGTGGCAATGTTTCTTCCTGCGATGCGTTTCAGTTACAATCTTGGTTGTTTCAATTAAATCACGCCCCTCATTGAGCAGCGTATCACCCTGCATCTCAATGTTGCCATTGGCAGCAATCAAGCTATAGCTATTGCGGATATCACCGGCATTAATTGTCAGATGATGTCCTACTAAAATCTGTGCAGCATTATTGGTAAAATGAGGTTGTTGACGGCTAATTGTAGTGTCAACATCTTCCTTTATCTGATGGTGTCTAACATTAGTGCCTTCCCAACTTCCCGCAACAAACCTGTGAGAAACCACTTTATCGCTAACTTCAACCCCACCTTCACGCATGTTGGTAAGCGCTGAGACATCGAAGGTCATATCGCCTGACACGGCTTCTAAAAGACCCGAGCTGTTGATCACATGACCAGCCCGCTCTCCACTTAAGCCACGGATGATGAGATTGTCTTCAGCAATGACATCGGCAAACTTATTGATAAAATCCCCATCTAAGGAGAAAATGGCAGATTTCTTGGCATAAATCAGCCCACTATTACTCAGATCAGCGCTCACATTGAGCGCAACCCCATCACCACTTGAACCAATACTGCCGGCATTGTCCAAAACATCTGCGGTTAAGACAAAAGCGCCACCACTTTTGAGAACACCGTCTTCACCATTTAAAACCAGAGCAACTTGCCCCAATGACGGATCATGACTTTTTGCCACAAGCGTAAAACTGTCACTGGCTAAAAGCTGACCGGAATTGGCTAAAGACCCAAGCTTCGCATCAACAACACCGCCCACCATAATACCGGAATTGCTTAAAACATCATGGCTGTTGAGAGTAAGTACCCCGCCTTGCGCTTCCACAAGCCCAGCTTGGGTGAGTGTGCCTGCCTTCAGCGTTACATCATAGGCGCCCACCTCACTTGTCTCGCCCATTGTCAATATGCCATCACTGGAAAGCTCAACCCGCTTTTTAGAAACAATGCGCCCTGTTTGATTTAGAGTGTTTTGCGCATGCAAAGCAATAGTATCATTGCTTTCTATTGTGCCACTATTGCTTAAATCACCGTGGCTGGTCAGTTGAAGGTCACCACGCTCAATCTCTATGTGCCCTGCTTGGATCACACTATCAGCAACAATATTGACTGCCCCTTGCGTAGAAATGAGACCATCAACATTCTCAAAACTGCCCACATCAATGCGCAAACCATCCCGCGCTAAAACATGCGCACCTTCATCATGTGTAGCGTTTTGTTGCTCTGAATTTGTCGCTTCAGCGCTTTTATTGACAAAAGACGTTGCAACAATCTTCATCTCACCGGCTAAAGCACTGAGAAGACCAGCCTCATTATTTATATGACCAGCACGTATCTCTTTCAGCCCACCAATACTGAGAGCCTCTTCTGCAATCATTCTGCCCTGTGTGTTGGTTAAATCACCATCACTGAATACGTCCATAGATTTTTTGGCGTAAATCAGCCCACTATTGCTGACATTCCCTGCCACATTGAGGGCAACATTCTCACCACTAGAGCCAAGCGCACCGGCATTGTCTAATTGCCCTGCGGTCACAACAAAAACACCACCACTTTGAAGGACACCTTCGGATGTATTCTTCAGAAAGGCTTGTTGCGGATCGGCGCCTTCTTGTGTGCTTACCATCAAATGCAAATCATCGGTTGCAATAAACGTCCCTTGATTGGTAAATGCACCAATATGAGCATCGACACTCTCACCGCGCATTGTGCCGTTATTTGCGACCCCATCACGCACTTGAAGGGTTAATGCTCCCTCTTGGGCTTCCACTGTCCCTGCTTGGGTTAAAGCATCAGCACTTAAAACCACATCATAACTTAAAATCGTGCTCTCTTGAGAAGTTGTGAGCATGCCACCCGCTGTCAAGGCAACCTGCTGCATACTGACAATATCACCCGTGTGATTGAGGGCACCATGGGCATCCAGCGTTATCTTCCCATTGGACAATACAGTACCTTCTTGGATCAGGGCACCGTGATGCGCATAAAGGTCAACTTTTTGCTCTGCCACTAAGCGCGCACGTGATGTAAGCTCTGCTGCTTCCACCAAAAGAGAGCCGCCGGCGCTATAATGTCCAGCGCCTACAGTGAGCCCATCATCGGCGCTCAAGACAATATTCCCCTTAGCACCAATATGGTTGTTTAAAGCGGTGATTTGATTGGTTTTAATGGTCAGATCGCCAAGGGAAGAAACCCCTGTTTGATCATTGTCTTGCATGCGGCTTAGATCAATTGTTGCTGCTTGGATCTCTAAAAGATCACCGGCGGCTATCCTCCCATTCCCCGCCTCAAGCTTTGCTGCCTGTAAGTGCAAAAAACCCGTCGCTGACTGTTGACCATCACTCCCAATACCGCTTGCTAGAAGAGCATGAGACTGGAGCTTGATCAGATCAGCGCCCACATCGACAGTACCGCTCGCTGCAACGCGCGCATTTTTTTCCAGTTCAACATGTTTCAAAGCCTTCAGTTCAACTGCTTCTTCTGAAAAAAGCAGATCTTTCACATGTACACTGTCGTGGTGAGAACGCGCTTTTACCGCTCCTTTGGCGCGTGCTTTGGCAATCACCAGCTTGCCATCACTTGTCAATCTCATGGCGCCTGCATTGGCAACCATGTCTCCTCGCATCTTAACGCCGGCGCCTTTATCATTGGCAATCACGCGGATCTGCCCCGCATACATTCCACCAAACTCACTGGAATCAATCGCCAATTCCGGCTCTTTGCCATCAGAACCAAGAGAAGTTGCTTCGCGTTTGTCATAATCAAAATGATTGCGCCCCGCGATAACAGCCAAATCTCCTTTGACCTGTATGGGACCCCCGATACTGATCTTGCGCGAAACAAGATCAAAAATATCTAATGCACTCCCATCAGCCCCACGAGCGCCTATGGTGATATCACCACCCTCAACACGCAACCCACTCAAAGCGCCATCGGCTCCAATAATCGGTTGTCCAGTCGATAAAGTCACCCGTGGTGTATTAATAAAGCCACAACCGTTACAGGTAATCCCATTGGGGTTGGCGATAATAACATCCGCCATATGCCCATGCACTTCGCTCACGCCTTCAAGACGCGAGCGATTGGCACTCACTACTTCATTGAGGATAACCTTTGCTGCACCGCTATAACGCAAATTGCCGTTGCCTGGCACCAATCCCCCAAGCTGTGAACGCGAAACCTCCTCAGTCGAATTGTTCAAAATCACGCCATGGGTATCAACATTGAAACTGTCATATTTGTTATGAGAAAGACCCTGTCCATTGGGGCGCACAATATCAATCAGCGGCACATCATTGCCGGCTTTCCCCACCGTGGGGCGGAAAACAGAGCCAACCCCATCAGCTGCTTTTATCCCTTGACTCTCTTGTGCAACGGGACTTCGCGCTCCAAGCGCTTGTGCTTGCAACAACAAAGGCTGAAAAGCTAAGCAAAAACTTAAAACAAGTGAAAGCCCCTTATGGATCCCTCGCTGCAAAACACAAAGAACGCGCTGCCATAGCTTGTATCCATATCCCAATCTATGCTTTTGATCTTTCAATCCCCGCATCTTCAGCTCCTCATAAAATTCTTTATCTCTTTTAAAAAACAACCCATATGGGTATAAACAGCGCAGCGATATTTTTACCGCCCATTTGCTCTAAAATCTCAATAATGCCCGCACTTGAAATAACCCTGTCGCATTTCCCTTTTCTCGCACTGTCGATTGGGTTAAAATATTTGAATAAGACACATCAATATCCGTAATATCTCCGGTTGCATGGAAACCAAGAGTTGCCCCAACGAGGCTCCCGCCAAAACTGTTTTTGTTTACATCATTGGCCACTGCCCCCAGATCAAGCGCTATATAAGGGGCAAATTGGCTCATAAATTTACGCCCCATTCTCGAAGAAAAACCTGGCAACAACAGCGACAATTCATTGCGCCAAAACGCCCCATTATTGCCGTAATAAATCGCCTCACGCACCCCACGCACAGAGGAACTACCACCAAGCGATATTTGCTCTGAACTAAACAATGTGTCGGGTGATAATTGTCCTGAAAACAGCGTGTTATAGCGAAAGTTATATTGTTTGAGCGAAAAAGGACGCATGTAGCCTAGGGAAAAAGACAATTTGGAAAATTGCCCTTTGGGTGAATTTTTTGTTGCATTCTCTTGCTCTTTATCGTCATAAGCGCCAAGAATTGCCAACCCTTTATGAAACCCTATATGCGCGCTTAATTCTCCTCCAAGCCACTTGCGCGAATGATCAAGCTCAAAGGTTGCAATAGCTAGTTTACGGCTGGAAACATCAACTCGACTGCCCATAATAAAATTATCAGAATATTTCCATGTCAACCGTCCTGTAACCCAGGTCTTTCCCTCTTGATCACGGTCGATAACCCGTGAAATCCACGGTGTAAGCGATAAAGACTTACCCGCTGTCATAATATCGGAAAATATTCCCTTAACACTCGAATGATATTGGCTCCACGTCCCATCAAAACCCGTTGTCCAATAGCCATAGGGTAGAGAAAATGATCCCGTTAGAGTATCACTATTGGGACGCTTGTGAGAAAAATGATACGGACCACCATCCATAGAACGCTGATAGCTAAACGACCATTGATCATTAATCCCTAACAGATCATCAAAAGAAAGGCTCAAGCGCGTTTGATAAAGCCCTGTTGCTTTAGCGCCAAGATTATCGCTGGAAAGCGTAATAAGCCAAGGTTTCTGTTTTTCAATATGAACATCGAGTATCGAACCACCCGAATTGCCACCAGCACCAAGATTAATGGTGGCTTGGCGTGAGAAAAGCCGATTGATTTGATCAAGCCCTTGCTCTATCTGGCGCAGATTGGTCGGCTTCCCAATAAGGTTTGGAAAAGCCGTGGTGATTTCTCCTTGAAGTCTCCTCTCAACTTTATGCCCATCAAGGGTAATATCTTCCATCACACCTTCAACAACAACAATCTTGAGATGACCGCCGCTTAAATCTTGCTCAGGCAAATAAGCCCGCACCGCAATATAGCCGCGCTTCATATAAAGCTTGGTCACCGCTTTGAGCACTTTGTTGATTTCGGCAATCCCCAAACACCGCCCTTCCCAAAGAGAAATGGCTTCATGAAGGTCGGTATGAGAAATCAACTGAGCACCAACAAATTCAATGCTTTTGATCAGCAAACAGGTTGTACTAGGCGAAACACCATAGGCAGATGTGGTATCATCGTCTGGCAAAAATACCCCATGTGTTTCGTTTCTACGGTGTAATTGCTGAAAACGTTGTTGTTGCGTTTGTTGTCGTTGGATGCTCTCTGATTGATTAATCGCTTTCTCACGAATGTTTTGGGCAAAACTCGGCAACGAAAAAAGGCACAAAATAGCCGCAAAAACAAAAATGAAAAAAAATCTATGCATTCATTGTGCCCTCAAAATAAGCAACAAAATGAACCATATCGTCAGCGTCACAGAAAAAATCGCCAATCGCGTAACAATTTTTTAATTTTTTGATGAAAATAATACTTATAATTTCTGAGAAAAAAGCATAGACTGTACTGTATACACCTGCTTTATTAGTTGTGCAAACCATATCATTTCCCCCACTTTTGAAGCTTGTATAATTACACTGTTAAATGACAATCATATGCTATATATGCTTCTTAATTTTAAGGTGTTGCATGTAATATAATCTTGAGCTTCAAGTAAAGACTCTTATTCATAGAATATACCAAATTTATTGGAACTGTTACATATTAGAAACAACAAGATACTATCCATTATTATCGCTTGATAAGAAAAATAGTATGACAATAGTTTATTACTAAAATAAGAAAAAAAGAAAATGCGTAATGCCATAACTGATGAAGGATTAGACTATTTTAAAGCGGCTTATCCTAATGAAACCATAACAAAAGATGATCTATTCTATTATGTTTACGGTCTTTTGCATTCGGAAGATTATCGTACCCGTTATGCGGATAACCTCTCTAAAGAATTGCCTCGTATCCCGTGTGTAAAGAGTGCTGATGATTTTTGGAAATTTGTAACAGCAGGGCGTGAACTGGGTCATTTGCACGTGAATTATAAAGATGTAAAACCTTATCCAATGACCTTTAAAAAGGCTAATCCAAAATTTACAGAGATCTCTAATCCAGAAAAGTTTTATTATGTGACTGAAATGAAATTCGCAAAAGCAGGTAAAGAGAAAGGCAAAGCCGAAAAGGATAAATCAACTGTTATTTACAATAGCAATATTACCATAACAGATATCCCTCTTGAAGCTTATGAGTATATCGTCAATGGTAAACCCGCTCTTGAATGGGTTATGGGGCGTCAATGTGTAAAGACAGATAAAAAGAGTGGTATTGTGAATGATGCCAATCGCTATGCTGTTGAAACCGTTGGCAACCCTGCCTACCCTCTAGAGTTGTTTCAAAAGGTTATTACCGTAAGTTTAGAAACAATGAAAATCGTTAAAAACCTACCAAATTTGGTATTAAGAGAAACTGAATAACTTATAAAGCATGCTCACATAATGGGTATGATAAACGCATAAGGGGTATAGAGCTTATAACCATAATCTATACCTCTTTTGTGAAGTTAATTAGATACAATCCTAATATGCGTTATTCTAAAAAGAAAGCCCATCTTAAATAGAGTTAGATTTTTTTACATTGCCTTTAAGAGGTTATACCGTAATCTAAAATGAGTGCTTTATCCTTTTCAAAAGCTTTGTTTAAAGAGGGTTATATATATTCATTTTGCTTATAGGTTTTGAAGGTGTAAAAACCGTCAAAACCCCCTCAAAACGTATATTATTAGTTGAATTTATAGGTTATATTATCAATATGAGTTGTTTTTTTTAGGTCTATAAAATATTAACCTATTGAAATATAATGTTTTTACTTTTTATCGTTTTTTTACATAATAGCAGCAACCCTCAAAACTCAAAATCCCTTCAAAACTCATAACCTAATGATCTTGATAGCATCTCTTATGAGTTACAAGCTATCTTTTGAAAGGCTTTAAAGGTTCACATGCTTTTTATAAAGCACGTTGTAATCAATTCTCTAAAATCATAAGTTTATATCTTCAAAAGAACTGATAAAAATTCATAAAAAGGATTTTGATAACGTAATTAGTTGCTTTTCATAAGACACGTTTTAATGTCTCACTAAAATGATCACTTTTGTCAGTTCAATTTACTGACACATAACTGACAAATATATATTGTGAGTTGAATTTATGTGTTACTATTTAATAAAGGTTGTATCATTAAAATACTAACCTATTGAAATATATTGATTTTAATTTTCTCTCATTTAAAAAAATAATATAGGCTCTAAAAAGAACTGACAACACTGACACAACTGACAAAAGCCTATTAAAAGGGATTTTGCTAATCTCTATAATTATCAGTTTCTATTGAGATGTTTTCATAACAGGCAATAAATCACAATTATCCTATTTATCGTTTCTCTTATGAAAATGAAAAATGATGCCATGGCTATAAAGAACATAACAGCTATAGAGAATACGTGAAAAAGCAGGTTTTCATAATCACATGCAAATGAACGCGTTGGTTATAAAAGCGCGGTGCCTATTAAGATAGTTCAAATGATAAATGCGTTATAAACAAAATTCACAAAAAAATAAAATTCATTTAGTAAAAAAACTGATAGGTTATAAAGGTAAAAATACGCATTATGAGAGCGTTTCTAAATATTATAAATGTATAGATTCAAAAAACAACGCAATCGTTTCTAAAGCCCATAATATAGCTTTAAAAGCACATAAATATAAAAGAGGCAATTCATAAGCAAATGATAATATTAATACATAATGCAATTTAAAAAATACAAAAAAATATCAAAAAAGATAAAATATTATTTGACAATAAATACGTATTTTGTTATATAAATAATCAAGTGATCAAAACACTTACAGTTAGCGAAAAGGTTACGAAACAACCTTTCCAAAGTCTTTAAAAAACTGACTATCTTTTATGCTGTGATTAGCATATATGATGATTTTGTCGGGTGTAGTTACGCTATACAATACCTTATAGGGAAAGCGTAGCAACGGACTAACTGCCGTGTTTTGAACGCCCGGCGCCCTTATAGGGTGTCAATTTCAAAACAATTGAACAGTTAGGCTTTAAATATGACAAATATAGTAAAAAACACCCCCGTTAATAAGAAAAAAACATCCAAAAAATATGAATTTACTAGTGAAATGGATTGCGTAGCTGGTCATTTCTTATATCGCATTCGTGCTTTAAGAGATTTTGGGGATGTCAAGGCGGGCGATCTAGGCGGTTTTATTGAAAAGGAAAGCAACTTATCTCACAAAGGAAATTGCTGGGTTTATGACAAAGCGCGTGTTTTTGAAAATGCAAGGGTTTATGAAAATGCTAAAGTCAAAGGCTTTTTTGTAGACGTTTATGGCGATGCTAAAATTTATGGGAATGCCATTTTTCAAGGCATGGCAATAAATGATTATTGTGAGATTTATGGCAATGCCCATGTTGAAAACGCCGTGGTTATTGAAGGCAATGTTAAAATTTATGATAACGCCCATGTAAGTGGTTATGCTCATATTTCCGATATGTCTGTTATTTGTGATAATGCTCATGTCGGAGGCAATGCTAAAATAAGTGATGGTGCTTATATTTGTGATGATTCCTATGTCGTTGATGATGCCGTGGTTTGTGGTTCTTATGTATCTGGTTCTTCTTGTGTTCATAGCGCTGCCTCTTTAACTGAATATGATCAAATTCATGATGAGGCAATTCCAAGATTTGGAAGTGATGATGATTATTACCGTCATGAATATTATGACGAGGCAATGTAATTAACACTAGGCGCGGCGGGGGCGTCCCTCTTTAAAAATCTCATTCTAAAATTTAATCTTCTTTATAAAGGAATTGTGCTATGCAAAAGAAGTTTGCACTCACAAATGAGACACGTGTATTTAATAATCAAACTCTTTATCGCATCCAAGCATTAAGGGATTTTGACGATGTTAAGGCTGGTGCCTTGGGTGGTTTTATTGAAAATGAAAGTAACCTCTCTCATGATGGCAATTGCTGGGTTTACGATAATGCTCTTGTTTTAAATCCTGCCCATATTTATGAAAATGCCAAGGTTTTTAATAACGCTATTATAATGGGTAGTGTTTATGGCAATGCCCATGTATGTGACCGTGCCCGCGTTTATGCAAATGCTCATGTTTATGACAATGCGCATCTTTCTTATAATGCTTGGGTTTATCATCAGGCGCGGGTTTATGGCAATGCAAAATTATCAGGAAATGCTCGTATTCATAGCAAGGCGGTAGTTTATGATCATGCTGTTATCAGTGGCGCTGCTAAAATTTATGGCAAGGTTTATGGGAATGCTAGCGTGGGCTGTCATACTGATGTTTATGGCTCTGTTTATGGTAATGCGAAAATCTCTGGTTATTTCGTGATTAGAGGTAATGTATATGGCAATGCAAGATTAAAAAGAGATAGTGATTTATATTGGGTTCCCATAAATTGTGAGGTTTATGAAAACGATACCGTTGTAAAGATTATTGAAAATAACGCTGCGTAAATAATGGCGCGGGCGCGGCGGGGGTGCCCCTCTCTCAATTTTCCATTCCAAATTTTATCAAACGTTTATCACATTAGATTGTGAGGGTATCTCTATGTGCAAAAAATATGAATTAACCAGTGAAATCAAAAAAATCAAACATGCTCTTACTCGA